>NZ_JADCLB010000011.1:0-169049 GCF_014982245.1 Enterobacter cloacae complex sp. P6RS | reverse complement strand
CGTTTCTGCGCTGCACAAACAGATCCCCCAACACCCTGCTTATACGGTAAACTACCTGCGTTTTTGCATCAGGATAGCGTCTATGAACCACTCCCTTAAGCCCTGGAATACCTTTGGCATTCAACGTAATGCTAATCATATTGTACGTGCCGATACTGCACAGCAGCTGCTGGATGCATGGCAAAGCGCAACAGAAAATAACGAACCCGTACTGATTCTGGGCGAAGGAAGCAATGTCCTGTTTCTCGACGATTTCGCGGGAACGGTGATCGTTAACCGCATCATGGGCATTGGTGTGGAAGAGCATGCCGATAGCTGGCATCTGCACGTGGGGGCCGGAGAAAACTGGCATCAGCTAGTGCAATTTACCCTCGAAAAAGGGATGCCGGGTCTGGAAAACCTGGCGCTTATACCAGGCTGCGCCGGATCGTCACCCATCCAAAACATCGGTGCCTACGGCATCGAACTGAAACATGTCTGTGAATATGTCGACTGCATCGAACTGGCGACCGGAACGGCTAAGCGCTTAACGGCAGAACAGTGTCGGTTTGGCTATCGTGACAGTATCTTCAAGCATGAATATCAGGATCGCTACGTGATTGTCGCCGTGGGTCTGCGTCTGCCAAAGAACTGGCAGCCGGTGCTGACCTATGGCGATTTAACGCGTCTCGATCCGGCAACCGTCACTCCCCGCGACGTATTTGACTCAGTTTGCCATATGCGAATGACCAAACTTCCCGATCCGAAAGTAAACGGAAATGCAGGAAGCTTCTTCAAAAATCCGGTTATTAGCAGCGAAAATGCAAAAGCCTTTCTTGAAGGATGGCCCACTGCGCCACATTATCCTCAGGCAGATGGCAGCGTGAAGCTGGCCGCTGGCTGGCTGATCGATCAATGCCAGTTAAAAGGCACGTCCGTAGGTGGCGCTGCCGTTCACCAGCAGCAGGCTCTGGTACTGATTAATCAATGCGATGCGACCAGCGATGATGTTGTACAGCTGGCGCATTATGTTCGTCAACGTGTGGGCGAAAAGTTTAACGTCTGGCTGGAGCCAGAAGTCCGCTTCATTGGCCGCACAGGTGAAGTGAATGCCGTGGAGACCATTGCGTGAAGGACAATACCATTCCGTTAACCCTGATTAGCATCCTTGCTGACGGGGAGTTTCACTCTGGTGAACAGCTGGGCGAGCAGCTGGGCATGAGCCGTGCCGGCATTAACAAGCATATCCAGACGCTTCGCGACTGGGGCGTCGATGTGTTCACGGTGCCGGGAAAAGGCTACAGCCTGCCGGAGCCAATTCAATTGCTGAATGAAGACGTCATCCGCAGCCAGCTTGGACACGGCAATGTTGCGGTGCTGCCGGTGATTGATTCGACGAACCAGTACCTTATGGATCGGTTGAGCGAACTCTCGTCCGGCGATGCCTGTGTTGCTGAATACCAGCAGGCCGGTCGTGGCCGTCGCGGTCGCAAATGGTTCTCGCCATTTGGCGCCAATCTCTATCTGTCCATGTACTGGCGTCTGGAGCAGGGGCCTGCCGCAGCCATTGGCCTGAGTCTGGTCATTGGTATCGTCATGGCGGAAGTGCTGCACGATCTGGGTGCCGATCGGGTCCGCGTTAAGTGGCCAAACGATCTGTACCTTAACGATCGTAAACTTGCCGGTATTCTGGTCGAACTGACGGGTAAAACCGGTGATGCGGCGCAAATTGTTATTGGCGCGGGCCTCAATATGGTGATGCGTACTGTCCAGGATGATGTGGTGAATCAGGCCTGGACCAATCTCCAGGAGGCGGGGATCGTCATCGATCGTAACACCCTTGCCGTGCGCATGATTAAAGAGCTGCGCAGTTCACTCACGCTTTTTGAACAGGAAGGCCTGGCACCGTTCCTGTCTCGTTGGGAAAAGCTGGATAACTTCATCAACCGTCCGGTGAAGCTGCTGATTGGTGATAAAGAGATTTACGGCATTTCCCGCGGTATTGACGCACAGGGCGCGCTGCTTCTGGAGCAGGATGGCGCGATCAAGCCCTGGGTGGGCGGTGAGATTTCCCTGCGAAGCGCCGAATAACCGGATGGAGTAAACGATGCGAAAATCCGTCTGCGCTACCCTGGCATTTAACGATGGGGCAGCCTTCCGGAGAGCCCGAAATCACCTCTAAAGACGACGACTATTCGGCAAGTCTGAAAATGCGGATGTGGATTTCAGCGCAATAATGACGCACTGACTACCCCCTCTCCCCTGTGGGAAGAGGGGGAAATCAGTTACTGCGGATACGGTACCCAGTCCCCGCCGTTCAGGCGAACGTACGGTTTGTTCTGATACTGAATCACTACCGCGTTGGCGTTCTCGGAGACTTCAGCCGTTTGCGGCAGGTTGCTGGTGAGCTGATCCCAGTTAACGCTATCTTCCACAAACAGCTTCCCGTCAACGGCGCGGGCAACCAGTTCTGAAATCGCCAGATAGCTGCTTGGCTGGGTAATCTCAATTGGTGCGCCCTGGTGCGGTGCCTTCATACCAAAGAATTTAATGCCTGCAGGCACGTTGGTAATGGACGGGCTTGGGATATCGCGCAGACCGGATACCTGCATTCTGTCGCCTTTCAGCGCGCCACCGTGCTCAGGTACCACGACCACCATCACTTTACGGCCAGATTTTTCCAGCTCCGTGAAGAACGCGTCCAGCTCGTCGAAGAATTTCTGCGCCCGCACTTTGTAATCCGCCGTTTTACTCACCCCCGGGAAGTGGTTACCGTCGTGAAGCGGCAGGGTGTTATAGAACGTTGCACTGCGCGGATTACTGTCTTTTTCGATGGTCTGCAGCCAGCGCTGCAGCACGGCGGTATCGTCATAAACCGGCGAGCCATCGAAGCCCAGCAGCGTAACGGGAAGACCGGTTTGATCCATCAGTGGCGCCTGCATGCCACCCTGTTCACGTACCTCTTTCAGGAAGTTACCGAACTGACCGTTATGCCCCAGCATCAGGTGCTGCGTAAAGCCCAGCTTCGCGAGATTATCGAACAAATAACACTGGTTGCCAGCGGGTTGATACAGGTTTTTATGCGATGCCTGACCGCAGCTTGCTCGCAGCAGGCGGATTGCCGCCGGGCCGCTGTATGAGGTGGCAGAGTTAAAATCTTTAAACTGGATGTCGAAATGGGACCACAGCGGGTGAGACATCAAACCGGCGGCATCCACGTCGGCCCAGGAGAGGGAACAGATGTTAATCACCAGCAGCTCAAACGGCTGCGCATCGGCTGGCAGCGCATCCGGGAATTTCGTCTGTCGCTTATCTTCAGCGGTATAGAAGCTGGAGAGCCAGGCATTAAGATTGGTGGAGGTCGGCGGTGCAGTCTGCGTTGGAATATCGCCCACCACCGGCGTATCGCCTGCCGTTGTAACGGTAGCCGCTGCGCTTCCTCCCGTCGTGGTCACCGTTGTCGTCGGCTGGCCGGCAGGCCACAGCGAAAAGCTTGGCCCCGCCAGCGTCAGCACGTTAAGCCAGATCATAATGGCGACGACAAACACCGTGACGCGGATCCACTGAGACAGGAACAGCCAGGCAACCAGCAGGACAAAGACGGCGCCAATCATCTGCCAGTTAATGAAACGCTCAGCCAGGTCAAGCATATAGTCTGCGCTGAAGCCCGCGACCTGCGATCCCTGGCTCATTATGCTTTCCGGACCAGGCAGCCAGGTATCGTGCCAGAACAGCGCAAAGCCGATGGGGATGGCCACCCAATGGCGTAAACGATGCAGCCTGATGTTCGGCAGAGGCATCAGCAGGAAGGCCATAAACACCAGGTTAAGCAGGGGATGGAAATTCAGATAACCTGCCCAAAGCAGGCCAAACTTCACCAGAAAGTAGAAGTTCCAGCCGGAAAGGCCGCGCCAGTATTGCCAGAGCGGCGAGGGTGACGAAGCGGTATAGGAAGAATTAGTCATGTTTACGGTCTGCCTTGACGTGTGATGCCCGTGTCAGTGTTCCGGCTGGTTTTACATAGCGAGGTTTTACAAACATCACTCTGGCCGTATCACGGATACGGCGTATGGAATGGCGTGCATAGTAGCCAAGCGGGAAAAAGATCAGCGCGCAGAATACGACCAGTTGGATGATATCGCTGATATTCATGATGGTGCGTTCTCCCCGTTCTCAGTTAATAAGCGAAGGGGTTCCGGAACCCGACGCCAGACATGTCCGTCATGTCTGGCATTGAGGAGCGGTTTAACATCGCTCGTGATTGCGAGCGGTTTAACCCATTGTTCAGGCTGGAGAGCGCGCATTTGCACCAGCTCTGCGCTGATAGCATTATCTTCGAACCAAATCATACGGTTCGAGAAAATATCCCCGGTAGGCAGGGGGAAGATGTGGTTAAGCGCGGTATCAAGATCGTTGACCCGGCAAAACGACAAAAACAGCACCAGGCGATTGTCGCCAATGGTCATGATGTCCCCTGTACGGTTCGGGCGACACAGGGTGAGCGCCTGCTCAACGCGAATGCCCGGGACCGGCCGCAGAGCAACCATAACCCCTTTCCCGTCCGCCGGAAGTAACGTGTTGCTCATCATGTTGCCGACGGCATCGCAGAACGTATCCCATTTCTGGTAGCCACGCAGCTTCATCGGCTGGGTCATGGAGAGCAGCGTGGAGATATCTTCCGGGACATGGCGGCTGAACTGCTGACCCTGAACGCTTTCAATAAGCGTCAGGCAGCGTGACAGTGGCGCATTCCAGGGGATCACCATATTTGCCCCGCAGCCCAGAAGCAGACGCTCATCGGTAGCGCGCAGGCTGGTATTATTTTCGCGCACCACAATTTTTAACGCGCTGCCGCGCTGGCGGCGCAGGGTGTGAATTTGTCTCGCCAGCGTTTCAATCTGATTATTCTGCATCAACGAGAAAACGAGGGTGGCTGCCTGGGTGGTGCGGGCTTCATGAAAAAGCGCTTCGTTAGACTCAAACAGTGACCAGTTTTCCGAAAGCGCGGGCGCGCCCTCTAAAACCGCGATATGGCTCAGGATGCGCTTTTCATCGCTGCGCGGCTGCACCACGGTTTCTTCCTGCTGTGCCAGGTGCCATTTCCCCTCAATATGTTTAAGAGTCAGCTGTTGCCTGGCGCTCACGCCCTTTTCATTGCACCAGAAGGCGATATCGTAGAGATAGCTGCCTGCCTGGTCACGAAGACTTGCCAGTCCGAACAGGGAGCGATATTCGCCCATCAAAAGTGAGAACAGCTTGTCATTATTACTGCCGGGGTTGACGACCAATAGCGTGCAATTTTGAAACTTTGCCCATTTATTGATTTTTTCCAGCCACGACAGCAGTTTTTCCGCAGGGATATTTTGCAGTATGTTATTTGCACATTTAAGAATCACTAAATAGTGATCCGGATCTATAGAGCACTGAACGTCGCGGGACAAAAAGTATAGACTATCCGCTTCCGCTGACATAGAAAACAAACGTACTTTCTGGGGGCCGCTGTCGCTTTCCAGCGTAATTATTTTCTTCGGCTCTTCGCCCATGCTAATGACGGCCACGCGGGAATCCTTATCCTGAGCGGCAATTGTCTGGTTTACCAGGCTGATAGCGTCTTCATTACGATCCGTATTAATCCACCAGACTCCACCGACTGGCATGTGGCTCAATTCGTCCCATAATGACTGGATGCCAATAGAAAATATGGAGTCCACGATGTCCCTCTTTTCGTCTAATTTGCCTGTATCTCAGTTTACTAGCGAAAGCGTAGAAATAAACCTAACATTGAAATTAAAGAACATCAGATTTAGCATGTAAATGAAATTTGTCAGGGCAGGATGCCCCGCAACTTCCGAGCGTGCGATTTTCCTCAAAGGGATGGAATAAGAATGGATAATAACGAACCTGCAACCCCAGTCGACTCGACTCTGGGTTACACATTCCAAAACGATTTTCTGGCGCTGGCGCAGGCCTTTTCTCTACCTGAAATAGATTACACCGATATTTCCCAGCGGGAACAGTTGGCTGCTGCTATTAAACGCTGGCCGTTATTAGCTGAATTCGCCCATCAACATTAAGGGAGCCATTGATGGCCATACTCGGATTACAGGGCGTCCGTGGCGGTGTGGGTACCACATCTGTTACCGCGGCGCTGGCGTGGTCATTACAGCTTTTAGGTGAATCGGTGCTGGTGATTGACGCCTGCGCCGATAATTTGCTGCGTATGTCGTTCAACGTCGATTTCACTCGCGAAGAGGGCTGGGCCCGCGCGCTGCTTGATGACAAAGACTGGCGGGATGCGGGGCTACGCTATACCTCCCAGCTGGATTTATTGCCTTTTGGCCAACTGACCACCACAGAACGCGAGAATGAAGCCGCCTATCAGCGTCTGTTTTCGCAGTTCACGCTTGCGCTGCAGAGCCTGAAAGAAAAGGGGCACTACCAGTGGATCCTGCTGGATCTGCCGCACGGCGCCGGGACGCTGACCCGGCAGCTCATCGCCCAGTGCGATCATGTACTTTCCGTGGTGAACGTCGATGCGAACTGCCATATTCGCCTGCATCAGCAGGGGCTGCCTCAGAACGCACATCTCCTGATTAACGATTTACGTATCGGTAGCCAAATCCAGGACGACCTCTATCAGGTGTGGCTGCAAAGCCAGCGCCGCCTGCTTCCCATTGTGATTCATCGGGATGAGGGGATGGCGGAATGCCTCGCCTCCAAGCAGCCGCTGGGCGAATACCGCAGCGACTCGCTGGCAGCAGAAGAGATCCTGACGCTGGCGAACTGGTGTCTGCTGAACTTCGCCAGCAAGGCGGAGCCTGCTGGGAGTTCGGTATGAGTCGACTCGCCAGCTGGCTTCTCATCCCGCCGGTCAGTTCGCGTTTGAGCGACCATTACCGGCACTTTCGCCGGCATGGTGCTTCGGCATTCAGCGCCGCGCTCGGCTGTTTCTGGCTGATTCTGGCCTGGACGTTCATTCCACTCGAGCACCCGCGCTGGCAGCGCATCCGTGCGCGTCACGGCGAATTATACCCACACATTAACCCCGACCGACCACGGCCTTTGGACCCGGCGCGCTATCTTATTCAGGCCGTCTGGCTGGCAATATCGTCATCCCGAACGGAGAAAATAACGCCGCACTGGCGCAGCTATTCCCGCGTACAGCAGTTACGTGAACGCTACCACCAGTGGCTGGATAAACTGCCCGCTAGCGTCAGCGATAAGACCAGCCATCTGGATAACCATAAAGAGCTTGGGCATCTCCACCCAGGCTTGCGGCGTTTTATTCTCGGCGTGATTGTCGTGTTCTCGCTCATTCTGGCGCTGGTCTGTATTACGCAACCTTTCAACCCGCTGGCGCAGTTCATCTTCCTGATCCTGCTGTGGGGCGTGGCGTTGCTGGTTCGTCGTATTCCGGGCCGTTTCTCGGCGCTGATGCTGATTGTGCTGTCGCTGACGGTTTCCTGCCGCTACATCTGGTGGCGTTACACCTCAACGCTGAACTGGGACGACCCGGTCAGCCTGGTGTGCGGTCTGGTGCTGCTGTTTGCTGAGACCTACGCGTGGATTGTGCTGGTGCTAGGCTATTTCCAGGTGATCTGGCCGCTCAACCGCCAGCCGGTTCCGCTGCCTAAAGACACCACGCAGTGGCCGACCGTCGATCTCTTCGTCCCGACCTACAACGAAGACCTGAGCGTGGTGAAAAACACCATCTATGCCGCGCTGGGCATCGACTGGCCGAAAGATAAGCTCAAAGTCTGGATCCTGGATGACGGCAACCGTCCGGCGTTTCGCCAGTTTGCGGAAGAGGTCGGCGTTGAGTACATCGCCCGCCCGACTCACGAGCACGCTAAGGCGGGGAACATCAACAACGCCCTGAAGTATGCCTCCGGGGAGTTCGTCTCGATTTTTGACTGTGACCACGTGCCGACGCGCTCGTTCCTGCAGATGACCATGGGCTGGTTCCTGAAAGAGAAAGAGCTGGCGATGATGCAGACGCCGCACCACTTCTTCTCGCCGGACCCGTTTGAACGTAACCTTGGCCGCTTCCGCAAAACCCCGAACGAAGGCACGCTGTTCTATGGGCTGGTGCAGGACGGGAACGACATGTGGGATGCCACCTTCTTCTGCGGCTCCTGCGCGGTTATCCGCCGTAAGCCGCTGGATGAAATTGGCGGAATTGCTGTTGAAACGGTAACGGAAGATGCGCATACCTCGCTGCGCCTGCACCGCCGCGGCTATACCTCTGCCTATATGCGTATCCCTCAGGCCGCCGGTCTGGCGACGGAATCTCTCTCGGCGCACATTGGTCAGCGTATTCGCTGGGCGCGCGGCATGGTGCAGATTTTCCGCCTCGATAACCCGCTGATAGGCAAAGGGCTCAAGCTGGCTCAACGTCTCTGCTACGTCAACGCCATGTTCCACTTCTTGTCCGGCATCCCGCGGCTGATCTTCCTGACCGCGCCGCTGGCGTTCCTGCTCCTTCACGCCTATATCATTTACGCCCCCGCGCTGATGATTGCGCTGTTCGTTCTGCCGCACATGATCCACGCGAGCCTGACGAACTCGAAGATTCAGGGCAAATACCGGCACTCCTTCTGGAGTGAAATCTACGAAACGGTGCTGGCGTGGTACATCGCGCCGCCGACGATGGTCGCGCTGATTAACCCGCACAAAGGGAAATTCAACGTCACCGCGAAGGGCGGTCTGGTGGAAGAAGAGTACGTCGACTGGGTGATCTCCCGCCCGTATATCTTCCTCGTGCTGCTGAATATTGTCGGCGTGATCGCCGGTATCTGGCGCTACTTCTACGGCCCGGAAAACGAAATCCTGACCGTCTTCGTCAGTATGGCCTGGGTGTTCTACAACCTGATTATCCTCGGCGGCGCGGTGGCGGTATCGGTAGAGAGTAAACAGGTTCGTCGCGCGCATCGCGTTGAAATCTGCATGCCTGCGGCAATCGCCCGTGAAGATGGTCACCTCTTCTCCTGTACGGTGCACGACTTCTCTGACGGTGGCCTGGGGATCAAAATCAACGGCCAGGCGAAAGTGCTGGAAGGGCAGAAGGTTAACCTGCTGCTTAAGCGCGGTCAGCAGGAGTATGTCTTCCCGACGCAGGTTGTGCGTGTGGCAGGCAGTGAAGTGGGTCTGCAGCTGATGCCGTTGACCAAAAAGCAACACATTGATTTTGTGCAGTGTACGTTTGCCCGTGCGGATACATGGGCTCTCTGGCAGGACAGCTTCCCGGAAGATAAACCACTGGAAAGCCTGCTGGATATTCTGAAGCTGGGGTTCCGTGGCTATCGTCACCTTGCAGAATTTGCCCCGTCGTCGGTGAAATTAATTTTCCGGTCACTTACTTCGCTGGTTTCCTGGGTCGTGTCGTTCATTCCTCGTCGTCCCGAGCGGGATGAGACGAAGCAGGCGGACCCGGTTATGGCTCAACAATGATGATAACGCGATGAAAACAAAACTTTCCTGGTTATGTGCAGTGGCAATGGGAGTGAGTGCACTTCCCGCAACAATGGCTAACGCAGCACCCGGTAACGCAGCGGCGACGCCTGCGCCGACGGTACCTGTCGTCGCGCAGGCAACCGATCCGGTTGTTACGGCGGCACCCGGTCAAACAGAAAACATCATTCCGAACCAGCCAACGGAGGGGAACACCCTGCCGGCCGTGAATCCGGTCATCGGGCAGGTGATGCCGGGCGTGCGGGGGGCTAACGCGCCCGTTGTCGCAGATAATGTGCCGTCGCGGGACGTGAAGCTGACCTTCGCGCAAATTGCGCCGCCGCCGGGTAGCATGGTGCTGCGCGGCGTCAACCCTAACGGCAGCATTGAATTTGGTATGCGCAGCGATGAGGTTGTTTCAAATGCGGTACTGAACCTTGAATACACCCCGTCGCCATCCCTGCTGCCGACGCAGTCTCAGCTGAAGGTCTACCTGAACGATGAACTGATGGACGTTCTGCCGGTGACCAAAGAGCAGCTGGGTAAGAAAACACAGGCGCAGGTGCCGATTAACCCGCTCTTCATCACCGACTTTAACCGTATCCGTCTGGAGTTTGTTGGTCACTACCGCGATGTCTGCGAAAACCCCGCCAGCAACACGCTGTGGCTGGACGTCGGGCGTAACTCCTCGCTGCAGATGACCTACCAGCCGCTGGCGCTGAAAAACGATCTGTCGGCGTTCCCGGTTCCGTTCTTCGACCCGCGTGATAACCGTCCGCTCACGCTGCCGATGGTGTTTGCATCGTCCCCTGACGTGACCGAGCAGCTGGCGGCGACCATTGTGGCCTCCTGGTTTGGCTCCCGCTCCGGCTGGCGCGGTCAGAACTTCCCGGTGATGTATGACAAAATGCCGGACAGGAACGCGATTGTCTTTGCAACCAACGCGAAGCGTCCGGGCTTCCTGCGCGACCACCCGGAAGTCAAAGCGCCAACCATTGAGATGGTAAGCCACCCGGATAACCCGTACGTGAAGCTGCTGGTGGTCTTTGGTCGTGATGATAAAGATCTGGTCCAGGCCGCGAAGGCGATTGCTCAGGGCAACGTCCTTTTCCGCGGCAACAGCGTGGTGGTGGACGAAGTTAAGCCGCTGCTGGCGCGTAAACCTTATGACGCGCCAAACTGGGTGCGTACCGACCGCGCCGTGACGTTTGGTGAACTGAAAACCTATGAAGAGCAGCTGCAGGCCTCCGGCCTTGAGCCATCGCCGATTAGCCTGTCGCTGAACCTGCCGCCGGATCTGTACTTGCTGCGCACCAACGGCATTGATATCAATCTCAACTACCGCTATACCGCGCCGGCGACGAAAGACAGCTCGCGCATGGATATCAGCCTGAACAACCAGTTCCTGCAATCGTTCAGCCTGCAAAGTACCCAGGACACCAACCGTCTGATGCTCCGCCTGCCGGTGCTGCAGGGGCTGCTGGACGGAAAAACGGACGTCTCTATTCCGGCGCTGAAGCTTGGCGCGATCAACCAGCTGCGTTTTGATTTCCAGTACATGAACCCGATGCCTGGCGGTTCGGTGGATAACTGCATCACCTTCCAGCCGGTACAAAACCACGTTGTGATCGGCGATGAGTCGACCATCGACTTCTCGAAGTACTACCATTTCCTGGCGATGCCGGATCTGCGTGCCTTTGCTAACGCGGGCTTCCCGTTCAGCCGCATGGCCGATCTCTCTGAATCCATTGTGGTGATGCCAAAAGCGCCAAACGAAGGTCAGGTGACGACCCTGCTCGACACCATGGCAACCGTAGGCGCGCAAACCGGATTACCGGCAGTTAACGTCACGTTGACGGACGATGGCAGTCAGATCCAGAACAAAGATGCGGATATCATGGTGATCGGCACCATCCCGGACAAGCTGAAGGATGAAAAACGTATCGACCTGCTGGTGAAAGCCACCGAGTCGTGGGTTAACACGCCGCTTCGCCAGACCGAGTTCCCAAGCATTATGCCGGACGTGAACGACCGTAAGGCCAGCGCGCAGACGGCCGTAACCTCTCTGGGGGCGATGGCTGCGGTGGTGGGCTTCAAGTCTCCTTACAACGATCAGCGTAGCGTGATAGCCCTGCTGGCGGACAGCCCGCGTGGCTATGAGCTGCTGAATACCGCGATGAACGACAGCGGCAAACGTGCCGCGATGTTTGGTTCTGTGTCGGTGATCCGCGAGTCCGGCGTCAACAGCCTGCGCGTGGGTGATGTGTATTACGTCGGCCATCTGCCGTGGTTCGAGCGCCTGTGGTATGCGCTGTCGAACCATCCGGTTCTGCTCGCCATCCTGGCTGCGGTCAGCGTGGTCTTGCTGGCATGGGTGCTGTGGCGTCTGCTGCGCATCATCAGCCGTCGTCGCCTTAACCCGGATGAGTAAGACGTGATGAAAGCCTTTCGCTGGTGTGTAGTCGCAGCGTTAATGCTGGCGGCGATCCCTCTTCGCGCCGCCTGTACCTGGCCTGCCTGGGAACAGTTTAAAAAGGATTACATCAGCGAGGGCGGGCGCGTCATCGATCCGAGCGACACGCGCAAAATTACAACGTCGGAAGGGCAAAGCTATGCGTTGTTCTTTGCCCTGGCCGCTAACGATCGCAAGGCGTTTGACCAGCTGCTGACGTGGACGCGCGATAACCTCGCCAGCGGCAATCTCAACGATCGTCTGCCCGCCTGGCTCTGGGGACAGAAAGACAAAGAAAACTGGGGGGTGATTGATACCAACTCCGCCTCAGATGCCGATGTCTGGATTGCCTGGTCGCTGCTCGAAGCGGGCCGGTTATGGAAAGACCCGGACTATACCCAAACGGGCAAGGCACTGCTAAAACGCATTGCCAGCGAGGAAGTGGTGAAAGTGCCGGGGCTCGGCTCAATGCTGCTTCCCGGTAAAGTCGGTTTTGCGGAAGAAAACGCCTGGCGCTTTAACCCCAGCTACCTTCCTCCACAGTTAGCGAGCTATTTCACCCGCTACGGTGCCCCGTGGACCACGCTGCGTGAAACCAATCTGCGGCTGCTGCTGGAAAGCGCGCCGAAGGGATTCTCGCCGAACTGGGTGCAGTATCAGAAAAACAAAGGCTGGCAGCTACAGCAGGATAAAACGCTGGAAGGGGGCTATGACGCCATCCGTGTCTATCTTTGGGTGGGCATGATGAGCGATAAAGATCCTCAAAAAGCCCGGCTGCTGACGCGCTTCCAGCCGATGGCGGCAAAGACAATCAAACAGGGCGTGCCGCCGGAGAAAGTGGATGTGGCGACGGGTAAACACACCGGCAATGGCCCGGTCGGGTTCTCTGCCGCGATGCTGCCGTTTTTACAGCAGCGCGATGCCCAGGCGGTTCAGCGCCAGCGCGTGGCAGATCATTTTCCCGATAACAATGCCTACTACAGCTATGTATTAACTCTTTTTGGTCAGGGATGGGATCAGCATCGTTTTCGCTTCACCGCTAAGGGTGAATTAATACCGGATTGGGGCCAGGAATGCGCAAGTTCACAGTAAATCTACTCACTCTATCGCTTGGGCTGGCACTGATGCCGCTGGCGCAGGCCGTTAACTCTCCGCAGCAGAAACAGCTGCTGGAGCAGGTTCGGCTGGGCGAATCGACCCATCGCGAGGATTTGGTTCGTCAGTCGCTCTACCGTCTTGAGCTGATCGATCCGAACAACCCTGACGTCATTGCCGCCCGCTTTCGCTACCTGCTGCGCCAGGGCGATAACGCCGGAGCGCAAAAAGAGCTGGACCGCCTGAAGGGGATCGCCCCTGACTCCGGCGCGTACCAGTCCTCACGCAATACCATGCTGCTTTCCACCCCGGATGGCCGCCAGCAGCTTCAGCAAGCGCGCTTACTCGCTACGACAGGGCACACGCAGGAGGCGATTGCCGCCTATGACAAGCTCTTTGACGGCAACCCGCCGGGCGGCGACGTGGCGACGGAATACTGGAATGTGGTGGCGAAAGATCCTGCCCGTCGCGCTTCGGCCATCAACCAACTGAAAAAAATAAACAGCAGCAGCCCCGGGAATACCCAGCTCCAGACGACGCTGGCCCAGCTTCTGTTCCAGAGTGGACGCCGTGATGAAGGCTTTGCGGTGCTGCAGGAGATGGCTAAATCCACCGGCGGCCGCAGCCAGGCCTCTGACATGTGGTATGAGCAGATCAAAGACCAGCCAGCCAGCAGCGCCAGCGTCACCGCGCTGCAAAAATACCTGACCGTTTTCAGCGACGGCGATAGCGTCGCGGCGGCGCGCGCCCAGCTTGAGGCGCAGCAAAAGCAGCTCGCTGACCCGGCGTTCCGCGCGAAAGCGGAAGGGCTGGCGGCGGTGGATGCCGGGCAGGGGAGTAAGGCGGTGGCGGAGCTGCAAAAAGCCGTCAGCGCCAACCATGCCGACAGTGAAGCGGTGGGTGCCCTTGGGCAGGCCTATTCCCAGAAAGGCGACCGCGCCCGCGCGGTGGCACAGTTTGAAAAAGCGATTGCCCTCGATCCGCAGAGCGATAACCGCGGGAAATGGGACAGCTTGCTGAAGGTTAACCGCTACTGGCTGCTGATCCAGCAGGGGGATGCGGCGCTGAAGGCGAATAACCCGGCGCAGGCGGAGCGTTACTATCAGCAGGCGCGCAACGTCGACAATACCGACAGCTATGCGGTGCTGGGGCTGGGAGATGCTGCCGCCGCGCGTAAAGATAACGACGCGGCGGAGCGTTATTACCGCCAGGCGTTACGTATGGACAGCAGCAACAGCAATGCGGTTCGCGGCCTTGCCAATGTTTACCGCGCGCAGTCCCCGGAGAAAGCCTCGCAGTTTATTCAGTCTCTCTCCGCCAGCCAGCGCCGGAGTATTGATGATATTGAGCGTAGCCTGACTAACGAGCAGCTTTCCGCCCAGGCAGAACAGCTGGAGAGTCAGGGGAAATACGCTCAGGCGGCAGAAATTCAGCGTCGCCGTCTGGCACTCTCGCCCGGTGACGTCTGGATAACGTATCGTCTCTCGCGCGATCTCTACAGCGCGGGCCAGCGCAGCCAGGCGGATACCCTGATGCGCCAGCTTGCCAGCCAGAAACCGTCTGACCCGGAGCAGGTGTATGCCAACGGGCTCTACCTGTCCGGAAACGATCAGGACCGGGCCGCGCTGGCGCATCTGAATACCCTGCCGCGCAGCCAGTGGAACGGCAACATTCAGGAACTTGCCGACCGTCTGCAAAGCAATCAGGTGCTGGAAACCGCCAACCGCCTGCGCGACAGCGGCAAAGAGCAGGAGGCGGAAAATCTTCTGCGTCAGCAGCCTGCCTCCACCCGCATCGACCTGACGCTGGCGGACTGGGCGCAGCAGCGTGGCGATCTGAACGCGGCGAAAACGACGTACAGCGCCGTCCTGCAGCGTGAGCCGCAGAACGAAGACGCGATCCTCGGTCTGACCGAAATTTACAGCGCGGAAGGTAACAAAGATGCCGCCCGTGCGGAGCTCGCGAAACTGCCTGCCGCGCAAAACGGCCAGCCGCTGTCGCTCAATATGCAGCGCCGGATCGCGATGGCGCAGGCAGGTCTGGGCGATTCTGCTGCCGCAGAACAGACCTTCAGCAAAATCATTCCGCAGGCCAAATCGCAGCCCGCCTCCATGGAAAGCGCGCTGGTGCTGCGTGATGCTGCTCGCTTCCAGACGCAAAACGGCCAGCCGCAGCAGGCGCTGGAGACGTATAAAGATGCGATGGTGTCGTCCGGCATCACCACGACGCGTCCGGTGGACAATGACAGTTTCACCCGTCTGACGCGCAACGATGAAAAAGATGACTGGCTGAAGCGCGGCGTGCGCAGTGACGCCGGTGATTTGTACCGTCAGCAGGATGTTAACGTCACGCTGCAGCACGACTACTGGGGCTCCAGCGGCACGGGCGGCTATTCCGACCTGAAAGCGCATACCACCATGCTCCAGGTGGACGCCCCGCTCTCTGACGGGCGCATGTTCTTCAGAAGCGATCTGGTCAACATGGACGCCGGCACCTTTGATAACAATAACGGAACTTACGACCCTAAATGGGGGACCTGCTACGACACGCCGTGTAGCGGCAACACCAGCCAGAGCGACAGCGGCGCCAGCGTCGCCGTTGGCTGGCAGAATAAAACCTGGGCGATGGATATTGGTACCACGCCAATGGGCTTTGACGTCGTCGACGTGGTGGGGGGTATCAGCTACAGCAGCGATTTAGGCCCCATCGGCTACACCGTCAACGCCCATCGTCGGCCTATCTCCAGCTCTCTGCTGGCGTTCGCCGGGCAAAAAGATACCAATACCGGCACCACCTGGGGCGGCGTGCGCGCGACGGGCGGCGGGGTAAGCATCAGCTATGACAAAGGCGAGGCGAACGGCGTCTGGTCAAGCCTGAACGCGGAAACGCTGACCGGTAAAAATGTGGAAGATAACTGGCGCGTCCGCTGGATGACGGGTTATTACTACAAGCTCATTAATAAAAACAACGAGCGCCTGACGGTCGGCGTCTCCAATATGCTCTGGCACTACGATAAGGATCTGAGCGGCTATTCCCTCGGTCAGGGCGGCTACTACAGCCCGCAGGAGTATGTCTCCTTCGCGCTGCCGGTGACCTGGCGTAAGCGTACGGAAAACTGGTCCTGGGAGCTGGGTGGCTCGGTGTCCTGGTCCCACTCCAAAACCAAAGACGAGCTACGTTACCCGATCCAGAGCCTGATCCCGACTGATGAGCCAGGCCGCTATACCGACCGTGGCGCGATGGAAACCGGCAGCTCCTCCTCCGGGACGGGTTATACCGCGCGGGCAATTATCGAACGCCGGGTCACCTCCAACTGGTTTGTGGGCATGGGCGTGGATATTCAGGAAGCGAAAGATTACACCCCAAGCCATGCGCTAATTTATGTGCGCTACTCTGCTGCAGGCTGGCAGGGCGATATGGACTTACCGCCGCAGCCGCTTATTCCTTACGCGGACTGGTAATCGGATTTTCCTTAATCCATTTGTAAGTCTCTCTTAATAGCGCGGCAATCGGGTATACTCAGGCGCGCCAGGTTTACACCCTGGCGCGCCCTGCGCTTCGAGTTTTGTGGAGAGTCATTTTGCGTGTCAGCCGTTCCTTAACGATCAAACAAATGGCGATGGTCTCTGCCGTCACTATGCTGTTTGTACTGCTCTTCTGCGTAATTTTGCTGTTTCATTCCGTACAGCAGAATCGCTATAACACGGCTTCGCAGTTAGAAAGTATCGCCCGCTCGGTGCGCGGCCCGCTCTCCGCCTCGATCCTGAAAGGGGACATTCCCGAAGCGGAAACCATCTTAAAGCGCATTCAGCCTGCCGGCGTCGTTAGCCGCGCCGATGTCGTCTTACCCAACCAGTTCCAGGCGTTGCGGATGAGTTTTATCCCGGAGCGTCCCGTCCCGATGATGGTGATGCGCCTGTTTGAGCTGCCGGTGCAAATTTCTCTGCCTCTCTATTCGCTGGAACGTCCTGCCAATCCACAGCCACTGGCCTACCTGGTTCTGCAGGCGGACTCGTACCGGATGTATAAATT
Source organism: Enterobacter cloacae complex sp. P6RS (assembly GCF_014982245.1). Taxonomy (NCBI): domain Bacteria; kingdom Pseudomonadati; phylum Pseudomonadota; class Gammaproteobacteria; order Enterobacterales; family Enterobacteriaceae; genus Enterobacter; species Enterobacter cloacae complex sp. P6RS. The sequence continues at coordinate 152,041 of NZ_JADCLB010000011.1, read as the reverse complement.
CGTCATGAGTTGGGTGGTTACGTTAGTGACCACTTGCTTACTTATGACCCTGATCATCAGCGTAGCGCTGACGTGGTGTATAAACCGCCTCATTGTTCACCCGCTGCGCCGTATCGCCCGCGAGCTGAATGGGCTTTCGCCGCAGGATCAACTGGGGCACCAGCTTGAGCTGCCGCGTCTGCACCAGGACGATGAGATCGGTATGCTGGTGCGCAGCTACAACCTCAACCAGCAGCGCATCCAGCGTCATCAGGATGAGCTAAACAACAGCGCCACGCGCTTCCCGGTGTCGGAGCTACCTAATAAAGCGTTTCTGATGGCAATGCTGGAGCAGACCGTTGCGCGGCAGCAAACCACGGCGCTGATGGTGATTGCCTGTGAAACCCTGCAGGACACGGCGGGCGTGCTCAAGGAGAGCCAGCGTGAAATGCTGCTGCTGACGCTGGTGGAAAAGGTGAAGTCTGTCCTTGCCCCGCGCATGGTGCTGACCCAGGTCAGCGGTTACGACCTGGTGGTGATTGCCAACGGCGTGAAAGAGCCGTGGCACGCCATCACATTAGGTCAGCAAGTACTCACTGTCATAAATGAGCGGCTGCCCGTGCAGGGCATCCAGCTTCGTCCGAGCGCCAGTATCGGTATCGCCATGTACTACGGTGATTTAACGGCGGAGCAGCTGTACCGCCGCGCGTTCTCGGCGGCGTTTACCGCCCGGCGCAAAGGGAAAAATCAGATCCAGTTCTTCGACCCGGAGCAGATGGAAAAGGCGCAGCAGCGCCTGACGGAAGAGAGCGATATCCTGACCGCGCTGGATAACCGTCAGTTCGCCCTCTGGCTACAGCCGCAGGTGAATTTACAGACGGGGGAAGTGAAAAGCGCCGAGGCGCTGCTCCGCCTGCAGCAGCCGGATGGCTCCTGGGAGCTGCCGGAGGGGCTGATTGAGCGCATCGAATCCTGCGGCCTGATGGTCACCGTTGGCTATTGGGTACTGGAGGAGTCCTGCCGCCAGCTTGCCGCCTGGCAGGAGCGCGGCGTAACGCTGCCGCTGTCGGTCAACTTGTCTGCCCTGCAGCTTATGCATCCGACGATGGTCTCCGAGATGCTGGAGCTGATCCACCGCTACCGGATCAAGCCTGATACGCTGACGCTGGAAGTGACGGAGAGCCGGCGCATTGACGATCCTAACGACGCGGTGGCCATCCTGAAGCCGCTGCGCAATGCCGGCATTCGCATCGCGCTGGACGATTTTGGTATGGGCTACGCCGGGCTGCGCCAGCTTCAGCACATGAAAGCCCTGCCGGTGGACGTGCTCAAGATCGATAAATCGTTTGTCGACGGTCTGCCGGAGGACAGCAGCATGGTGCAGGCCATCGTCCAGATGGCGCGCAGCCTCAAGGTGCACCTTATTGCCGAGGGGATTGAAACCGAAGCGCAACGCGTCTGGCTGGCAGAGGCGGGCGTCGAGAGCGGCCAGGGCTACCTTTTTGCCCCCGCGGTGCCGCCGGATGTCTTCGAGCAGCGATACCTTTCTGGCGCTGACCATAACGCAAAAGTGTAATTTTGTTGCTGGCTTGTGCGAGCCAGTTCAAAGTTCTTAACATTTGTGTTTCAAATTTGAACCGGGTTTATTTCTGTCCTGTTATACGGGTGTTATTTTAGAGCCGCAGGTTAACCATAACCTTACAAAGCCTGTGGTTTTTCTTCCCAAGGACACCCTATGAAAACCTCACTCTTCAAAAGTCTTTATTTCCAGGTCCTGACAGCCATCGCCATCGGTATTCTGCTGGGTCACTATTACCCGGAGCTGGGCGCGCAAATGAAACCGCTTGGCGACGCGTTCGTTAAGCTCATTAAAATGGTCATCGCCCCGGTGATCTTCTGTACGGTGGTAACGGGCATCGCTGGCATGGAAAGCATGAAGGCGGTGGGCCGTACCGGTGCAGTGGCGCTTCTCTACTTTGAAGTGGTCAGTACCCTTGCGCTGATTATTGGTCTGGTCATCGTCAACGTGGTACAGCCTGGCGCGGGTATGAACGTTGATCCCTCTACGCTGGATGCCAAAGCGGTTGCGGTCTATGCCGAACAGGCGAAGGATCAGGGCGTGGTCGCCTTCCTGCTGGACGTCATCCCTGGCAGCGTCATCGGCGCCTTCGCCAGCGGAAACATTCTGCAGGTGCTGCTGTTTGCCGTGATGTTTGGCTTCGCCCTGCACCGTCTGGGCAGCAAGGGCCAGCTTATCTTCAACGTGATTGAAAGCTTCTCGCAGGTCATCTTTGGCATCATCAATATGATCATGCGCCTGGCGCCGATCGGTGCCTTCGGTGCGATGGCCTTCACCATCGGCAAGTATGGCGTTGGCACGCTGGTGCAACTGGGTCAGCTGATCATCTGCTTCTACATCACCTGTATTCTTTTCGTGGTGGTGGTGCTGGGCTCCATCGCCCGTGCGACAGGCTTCAGCATTTTCAAATTCATCCGCTACATCCGTGAAGAGCTGCTGATTGTTCTGGGGACCTCCTCTTCAGAATCGGCGCTGCCGCGTATGCTCGACAAGATGGAAAAGCTGGGGTGCCGTAAATCGGTGGTCGGCCTGGTGATCCCGACGGGGTACTCCTTCAACCTTGACGGTACCTCGATATACCTGACGATGGCGGCCGTGTTTATCGCCCAGGCGACCAACAGCCATATGGATATTTTCCATCAAATCACCCTGCTGGTGGTGCTCTTGCTGTCGTCTAAAGGGGCTGCGGGCGTGACGGGCAGCGGCTTTATCGTGCTGGCGGCCACCATTTCTGCGGTGGGGCATCTGCCGGTGGCGGGTCTGGCACTGATTCTTGGTATTGACCGCTTTATGTCTGAGGCGCGTGCCCTTACCAACCTGGTGGGTAACGGCGTGGCCACGGTGGTGGTCGCGAAATGGGTGAAAGAGCTGGATCACAAGAAGCTCAACGATACGCTGAATAATCGCGCGTCTGATAGCAAAAATCCTGGTTTAACCTCCTAATCTTGTCACAATTGCCCGCATTCCCTTGTCGGGATGCGGGCTCCTGCGCATAATAACTGTTCATACCTGTCATAATTCGACAAGATTTTTTTTGGGTATATTTCACTTCGGACCGTGACGTTTTGCCGAACGCGCGGTCTAATCGACGTGTTTTCATCGTCATCTTTTAGAGTGCAGCGCGTCGCGAGACACTCTTTTTTAACCAGGAATGTTGATCAGGGGTTCACATGCAGGGCACAAAAATTCGACTCTTAACCGGCGGTTTGCTGATGATGGCAGCAGCCAGTTATGTGCAGGCAGATGCGCTCCAGCCAGACCCGGCCTGGCAACAAGGCACGCTAGCGAACGGTTTTCAGTGGCAGGTGTTATCTACTCCACAGCGTCCCAGCGATCGTATTGAAATCCGTCTGTCCGTAAATACCGGCTCCCTTACGGAAAGCACTCAGCAAACCGGTTTTAGCCATTTTATTCCCCGTCTGGCGCTCACGCAGAGCGGCAGCTTGCAGGCAGTACAGGTGCGTTCGCTGTGGCAACAGGCCATCGATCCGAAACGCCCCCTTCCTCCGGCTGTGGTCTCCTATGACTACACCATGTTTAACCTGAGCCTGCCTAATAACCGTAACGACCTGCTTAAAGAAGCCCTTACCTATCTCTCCGATGCCTCTGGCAACCTGGCGATTACGCCGGACACCGTGAACTATGCGTTGAGCAACGGCGACATGGTGGCGACCTGGCCTGCGGATACCAAAGAGGGCTGGTGGCGCTACCGTCTGAAAGGCTCAACGTTGCTGGGGCACGATCCGGCAGAGCCGCTGAAGCAGCCGGTGGACGTCGAACAGGTAAAATCGTTCTACCAGAAATGGTACACCCCGGACGCGATGACGCTGATCGTCGTCGGCAATGTGGATAGCCGCGCGGTGGTTGAGCAGATCAACAAAGCGTTTGGCGATCTGAAGGGCAAACGTGAAACGCCAGCCCCTGTCCCGACGCTCTCTCCGCTGCGCGCCGAGCCTGTCAGCATTATGACGGACACTGTGCGCCAGGACAGGCTCTCCGTGATGTGGGATAACGCCTGGCAGCCTATTCGCGAGTCTGCGGCGCTGCTGCGCTACTGGCGTGCCGATCTGGCGCGTGAAGCGTTGTTCTGGCACGTTCAGCAGACGCTCAGCAAAAACAACGTGAAGAACATTGGCCTTGGCTTTGACTGCCGCGTGCTGTTCCAGCGTGCGCAATGTGCCATTAACGTTGAATCACCGGGCGATAAACTGAATGCAAACCTGGGTGTGGTGGCGAAAGAGCTGGAAAAAGTACGTAAAGAGGGGCTCTCTGAAGAGGAGTTCAACGCGCTGCTGGCCCAGAAAAAACTGGAGCTGCAGAAACTGTTTGCCACCTACGCTCGCGCCGATACCGACATTCTGATCAGCCAGCGGATTCGCTCCCTGCAGAATCAGGTTGTCGACATTGCGCCTGAGCAGTACCAGAAGCTGCGTCAGGACTTCCTGAACGGTCTGACTGTGAATATGCTGAATCAGGATTTACGTCAGCAGCTGTCGCAGGATATGGCGTTGATCCTTCTGCAGCCGAAAGGCGAGCCGGAATATGACATGAAGGAGCTTCAGAAGACCTGGGATTCCATTATGGCCACCGCGTCGCAGCCGGCGCAGGCTGCAACGGCTGATGATCTACACCAGGACGCGACGGATATTCCGCAGGGGCAGTAACCCCCTCACGCTGACCCTCTCCCGTTTGGGGAGAGGGTTAGGGGAAACTAAACAGGCATCGCCTCGCGCGGAATAATCGCCCCGCGATACTGAATCACGGTGCTGGCCGTCAGGTGCCCACGCTGTGCCGCCGCTTCCGGCGTTCCCCCCGTCAGGCGTACCGCCAGGTAGCCCGCGCTGAAGGAATCCCCCGCCGCAGTGGTATCAATCACTTTCTCTTTGGCCAGCTTCACCGCAGGGACCTCAACCACCGCTTCACCCGCAATCGCTACCAGGCACGACTCCGCGCCGCGCTTAATCACCACTTCGCTCACGCCTGCCGCCTGCGTGCGGGCAATCACGTCCTCTACCGGCTTTTCACCCCACAGGGCGTCTTCATCGTCGAGCGTCAGGAAGGCGATGTCCGTGCACTGCAGCATCTGCTGATAAACCTGCTGCGTCTCTTCGCGGCTGGCCCACAGGCGCGGGCGGTAGTTGTTATCAAAAATCACCTTCCCGCCGTTGGCGCGGCATTCGCGCAGCAGCGAGAGCAGCTTTTCGCGGCTGGTCGGGCTTAAAATCGCCAGGCTAATGCCGCTCAGATAGAGATAGTCAAACGTCGCCAGCTCTTCGCAGATGGCCGCAGCAGCGTCGCTCTCCAGCCAGAATTTGGCCGCGGCTTCGTTACGCCAGTAATAAAACGTGCGTTCGCCGGTGCTGTCGGTTTCGATGTAGTACAGTCCAGGCAAACGGTTTTCCATACGCTGTATAAGCGAGGTGTCAACATGTTCACTCTGCCAGGCTTCCAGCATCTGCTGGCTGAAGCTGTCCGTACCAAGGGCGGTGACGTAGTTCACGGTGAGTGCCTCAGGCGCAACCTGACGGGCAATGTAAACCGAGGTGTTTAACGTATCGCCACCAAATCCGCGGCTGACTTCCGCGCCTTTTTGTGACAGCTCAATCATGCATTCGCCAATCACGGCAATTTTTTTGGACATAGTCGTGAACCTGAACAGAAGAATTTTCAGCAGTGTGCGCCGAGTGAATTAGATGGTCAACTATATTAAAACGGTGTTCCATTATTTTATTTGAGCCAGCGCGTGTTCCGGCAAATTTCTGTCATCTTAATTTCATTTCCACGGTGAATTGAACATAAAGTTCTCAATTATCGCGCCGATAATCCTGTGACGAGTCCAGAAAGGCTATCCCAACAACAGGACATCTGAAATGAAGTCAGAGCAGGTTATCCAGCGGCTGAGCACTACGCCTGAGGCAAGTATTGAGAACTTGCAGGAGCATCGCTACTGGCTGCAATGTGAGCGCGCGTACACCTGGCAGCCGATCTATCGAACGGACGGTCGGCTGATGGCAATTGAGATTTTGACCGTCGTTACGCATCCCTCAAACCCTACTCAGCGCATCGCGCCGGATCGCTATTTTGCCGAAGTTGCCGTTCGCCAGCGTCTGGACGTGCTGGAAGAGCAGCTCCGTATGCTGGCGACGAAACAGGCCTTTTTCGAGCAGCATACGATCCTCGCCTCGGTGAACGTGGATGGCCCAACTCTGCTGGCGCTGCGTCAGAACGCGAAGCTGCAGGAGCTGATCGCCACCCTGCCGTGGCTGCGCTTTGAGCTGGTGGAGCACGTGCGCCTGCCGCAGGATTCCTCGTTTGCGTCAATGTGTGAATTTGGCCCGCTGTGGCTGGATGACTTTGGCACCGGTATGGCGAACTTCTCGGCCCTCAGCGAAGTGCGCTATGACTACATCAAGGTGGCGCGCGATCTGTTCATCATGCTACGCCAGACTCCGGAAGGGCGGAATCTGTTTACGCTGTTATTGCAGTTGATGAATCGCTATTGCCAGGGGGTGATCGTTGAAGGCGTGGAAACGCTGGAAGAGTGGCGTGATGTGCAAAACTCTCCCGCAGCGGCGGCGCAAGGCTATTTCCTCTCTCGCCCCGTGCCGATGGATCTCCTCGAAAGCGCCAGAACGACCCTCTGATAGCCCCGTTTCCCTTTGTCTGGACTATAGTTTTACAGGACAGGTCATCAGGAAAGGGGATAACAATGACAAAAACAACCAGGGTCATTTCCTGGATTACAGGGATTTTCTTGTTGTTGATCGCGATCGTCGTCATCATTATCGCGACGTTTGACTGGAACCGCCTTAAGCCGACCATCAACCAGAAAGTCTCAACTGAGCTGAACCGCCCCTTCGCCATTCGTGGCGATCTGGGTGTGGTATGGGAACGTCAGAAAGAGGAGACCGGCTGGCGAAGCTGGATCCCCTGGCCGCACGTCCACGCCGACGACATTATTCTTGGCAACCCTCCGGATATCCCCGAAGTGACTATGGTGCATCTGCCGCGCGTGGAAGCCACGCTGGCGCCGCTAGCGCTCCTGACCAAAACCGTCTATCTGCCGTGGATCAAGCTCCAGCAGCCCGATGCGCGCCTGATCCGCCTCTCTGAAAAAAACAATAACTGGACGTTTAACCTTGCCAGCGACGGCGAAAAAGATCCGAATGCCCAGCCTTCTTCGTGGTCATTCCGTCTGGACAATATTCTTTTCGATCGCGGGCGGATCGCCATCGACGATAAGGTCAGCAAGGCAGACGTGGAGATCCTGGTCGATCCGCTGGGTAAACCGCTGCCGTTTAGCGAAGTCACGGGCAATAAAGCGAAAGGCGATAGCGCCAAAGCGGGTGATTATGTCTTCGGCCTGACGGCAAAAGGGCGCTACAACGGTCAGCCGCTTAACGGGAAAGGGAAAATCGGCGGCATGCTGGCGCTCCGGAGCGAAGGCACGCCATTCCCGGTGCAGGCGGATTTCCGCTCGGGGAATACGCGCGTGGCGTTTGTGGGGACGGTCAACGACCCGATGAATATGGGGGGCGTCGACCTGCAGCTCAAGTTCGCCGGTGACTCGCTTGGCGAACTGTATGAACTGACCGGCGTACTGCTGCCGGATACCCCGCCGTTCGAAACGGACGGGCATTTGGTTGCCAAAATTGATACCGAAAAATCGTCCGTTTTTGACTACCGGGATTTCAACGGCCGCATCGGCGACAGCGATATTCACGGCACGCTGACCTACACCACCGGAAAACCACGGCCAAAACTGGAAGGGGATGTCGAATCCCGCCAGCTGCGTCTGGCCGATCTTGGCCCGCTGATAGGCGTGGATTCGGGTAAAGGGACAAAGTCAAAAGAGGTCAAAAAGGACGTTCAGCCTGCGGGAAAAGTGCTGCCTTACGATCGCTTTGAAACCGATAAGTGGGACGTGATGGATGCAGATGTGCGCTTCAAAGGACGCAAGATTGAGCATGGCAGCACGCTGCCGCTGAGCGATCTCTCGACGCATATCATCCTGAAAAATGCCGACCTGCGCCTGCAGCCGCTGAAGTTTGGCATGGCGGGCGGGACGATTTCCTCTAACATTCACCTGGAAGGCGATAAAAAGCCGATGCAGGGGCGGGCGGAGATCCAGGCGCGTCGATTGAAGCTGAAAGAGCTGATGCCGAACGTGGAGCTGATGCAGAAAACCCTCGGTGAAATGAACGGCGATGCGGACATTCGCGGGGTGGGGAATTCCGTGGCGGCACTGCTGGGCAGCGGCAACGGTAACCTGAAACTGCTAATGAACGACGGTCTGGTCAGCCGCAACCTGATGGAGATCCTGGGGCTGAACGTCGGTAACTTTATCATCGGGCAAATCTTTGGCGATGACGAGGTGCGGGTGAACTGCGCGGCGGCGAATGTGGATCTGGTTAACGGGGTGGCGCGTCCGCAGATTTTTGCCTTCGACACGGAAAACGCGGTGATTAACGTGACCGGTACCGCCAGCATGGCCTCCGAGCAGCTGGATTTGACCATCGATCCGGAAAGTAAGGGGATTCGTATTATTACCCTGCGCTCGCCGCTTTACGTGCGTGGGACCTTCAAAAATCCGCAGGCGGGCGTCAAGCCCGGGCCGCTGATTGCGCGTGGCGCGGTGGCCGCAGCCCTCGCGACGTTGGTCACCCCGGCCGCCGCGCTGCTGGCGTTGATTTCGCCGTCAGAAGGCGAGGCGAATCAATGCCGGACGATTTTGTCGCAGATGAAGAAGTAACGCCTTTCTCCCTCTCCCTGTGGGAGAGGGCCGGGGTGAGGGCATCAAGCCGCAATGAATTACAGCGCCTGATGCTTAGTCTCATGCGTCAGCAGCAGCGCAATCAACGTCAGCGCCGCCATGGCCGCCAGATAAACGCCCACGTAGAACAGACCATAATTTGCCTGCAGCCAGGTGGCGATATACGGTGCCACGGACGCGCCCAGAATAGACGAGACGTTATAGGAGAACGACGCGCCGGTATAACGCACTTCCGTCGGGAACAGCTCCGGCAGCAGCGCGCCCATCGGGCCGAAGGTCAGCCCCATCAGGCTCAGGCCAATCAGCAGGTACGCCATCACCAGCGCCGGGCTACCTGAACTCAGCAGCGGCGGGAAGACGAACAGAGCAAACAGAATGATCAGCGTGGTGATCGTAATCATGCTCGCACGACGACCAAACTTATCCGCCAGCAGGCCGGCAATCGGTACCATCACGCCAAACCCAATCACCGCCATCATCAGCATCCACAGCACTTCGTTACGCGGCAGGCCCAGCCCAACCGGCGCGGCGGCGGTACTGTAGGTCATGGAGTACACCGTCATGATGTAGAACAGCGTGTAGGTCGCCAGCATGATAAACGTGCCCAGCACGGTCACGCGCACGTGTTTGGTCAGCAGGGTGCCCAGCGGCACTTTTACCTGTTTTTTCGCCGCGGCTACTTTTGCGAACACCGGCGTCTCATGCAGGGAAACACGCACATACAGGCCAATCAGCACCAGCACGGCCGAGAAGACAAACGGGATACGCCAGCCCCAGCTCATGAACTGTTCATCCGTCAGCAGCCAGGAGAGCAGCAGGAAGGTCCCGTTGGCAAAGAAGAAGCCAATCGGCGCGCCAAGCTGCGGGAATGAACCGTACAGCGCGCGTTTACGCGGCGGGGCGTTCTCGGTCGCCAGCAGCGCCGCGCCACCCCATTCACCGCCCAGCCCCAGACCCTGACCAAAACGCGCCAGCGCCAGCAGGACCGGCGCCAGAATGCCGATGGTTTCGTAGGTCGGCAGCAGGCCGATCGCCACGGTGGAGATGCCCATCGTCAGCAGCGAGGCCACCAGGGTGACCTTGCGCCCAATACGATCGCCGAAGTGTCCAAACAGCGCGGAGCCAATCGGACGCGCCACAAACGCAATAGCAAAGGTCGCCAGAGACTGTAGCGTCGCCGCCGTCGGGTCTCCCTGCGGGAAGAAAATATGCGGGAAAACGATGACCGCTGCGGTGGCGTAAATGTAAAAGTCGAAGAACTCAATGGCGGTGCCAATCAGCGATGCGACGACAACTTTATTGCGCGAGTTTACCGGGACGTTTTCCGCACCAGAGTCGAGTGTTGTGGCTGTTGATTGCATAATATTTTCTTATTTTTTGTCGAACGAAAGGCCATATTACGCACAGCAAAAGCGACATTTCAATCTGTAACAAAGTCGCTTACTGATTATAAAATCAACAAAAAGCGGATAATGTTCAGGCCAGCCAAAATGCTTCCATGAAATGCTTCACGTTTTTTAAATATTGGTGGATAAAACTGGTTTTCGGTTAAATAAAAGTTACGGACTGGATTTATATGCTGAAATGATGAGTCGGGCTGAAATATCAGCCCGAGAGCGGAATTAACGATGTGTTTTTCCGGGCATTCGCGTGTCGCCTTTGTACTCGGCGGTGGCAATCCACGCCGCGCAGAACAGGGTTAAACGCGCGAAGAAGTAGAAGAACGCCATCAGCCCCAACACCGAGCCAAATGCCGCGCCGGACGGGGATTTCACCAGCGACGGCAGGGTGTAGGTCATCACGATCTTAATCACTTCAAAGCCGATCGCCGCAATCAATGTGCCGCGGAGCAGCGCCTTCTTACGCGGACGATGCCGAGGCAAGCGCCAGAAAATCCAGAAGAACAGCAGGTAGTTGGCGAAGATGGAAATCGCCAGTCCGATGCCGCGCCAGGCGGGCTTCAGCCATTCGATGTAATTAAGATAGAGCGCAGAAATAATCATCTGCTGCGCGGAGCCCGCCACGGAGGTAATGGAGAGCGTGACGACGAGCGCGATAAGCAGGCCAATCAGCGAAATAAAGTCGCGGAAATATTTAACCCAAATTTTCTCCTGATCCTGCGGTTTACGCTCCCACACCTCGCGCGACTGGGCGCGAATAGCTTCGCGGAGGTTGCCCATCCAGTTAACGCCGGAGTAAAGGGCGATGAGCAAACCGACGATCCCGACGGTGGTGCGCTGCTGAACGGCGGTGTTAATCGTGCTTTTCAGCGTGGTGGCGAGGGTGGGGTCACTGACGTTATTCAGGATCTTATTGAAAATATCCTGCAGCAGCGTTGGATGCGACGCGAGTACAAAACCGGCCGCAGCAAACGACACCATCAGGATGGGGATCATCGACAGGAACGAAAAATAGGTGATCGCGGCACCGAACTGGTTCCCCATGCGGTCATTAAAGCGCTCGGTCGCACGTATTAGATGCGCAACCATGGGAAACTGCTGAATTCTCTCCGCCAGGCTGGTGACGGTGCCCAGCGCCTTGCTGGCGGTACCAGGGGCTTTAGCCTCTTCCGGCTCGGTTTCCATCTTCTTGATGGGTTCATAATCTAATTGTTGGGTGGGTCGTTGCGGGTTATTTTCCGGCGTCACGCGTCTTTTCCTTTTTCGTTTGGCTGGATGTTACTGAATTATAGCTTGCGACTAGTCCACGTAAGCTTTTGTGAGTTCGGTTAGCCACTCCATAAACAGGTGAACCCGGCGAGAGAGGTTGCGCCGGTGGGGGTAAATCAGGGAGACAGGCATCGGTTCCGCACGATACTGCGGGAGGATCTCAATCAGTTTCTTTGCGCGCAGCAGGTCGCGCACCCCAACGCGCGGGGCCTGAATGATCCCCAGCCCGGCAAGGCAGGCGGCCTGGTAAGTTTCCGTGCTGTTGACGGTTAGCACCCCGCCCGTTTTTATCCACTGCGTCGTGCTACCGTTATAAAATTCAAAGCCCTGAGGGCGGCTTCCCAGCATCGCGGCATAATGAATCACGGCGTGCGAGCCTAAATCGTCCAGCGTGTCAGGGTAGCCAAAACGCGCCAGATAATCCGGGCTGGCGCAGTTGATCACCGACAGCTTGCCCAGCGGACGGGCTATCAGCCCAGAGTCCTTCAGGGAACCCACGCGGACGACGCAATCAAACCCTTCCCGGACCACATCCACCAGACGATCGCTGCTGCTGAGCTCCAGTTCGATACCCGGATACTGCTGTAAAAACGCAGGCAGTTTGGGGATGACGACATTTCGAGCAACGCCAACGGGCATATCCACGCGCAGCCTTCCGCTGATGCTGGAGGGATCGTGCTGAAACATACCGTCCAGCTCATCCAGGTTCGCCAGCAGATCTTTTGCCCGTTCGTAATAGACCATGCCGTCCTGCGTCAGGCTGACGCGGCGCGTGGTACGGTGCAGTAGCTGGGTGCCAAGCCGGTTTTCCAGTGCCTGAATTTGTCGGGAAACGCTGCCTTTCGGCAGCGTTAATGTCTCTGCCGCGCGGGAAAAACTCTCCAGTTCCGCGACGCGAACAAACAGCTGCATTGCGTGAATTTTATCCATAGATGAAGCTCATTGTTGTTTGCACTGAAACAGTGAAGCGTTATTACCCATCTTTATTGATCTTCTATCACCTAATAAGCTCTTTCTCAATCTCCATAACAGCCAAAACGAGGTTTATGATGACTGAACGTATCGCATTAGTGACGGGTGGTAGCCGCGGCTTAGGTAAAAACGCTGCGTTAAAGCTGGCTGCAGACGGCACGGGAATTATCCTGACCTACAATCGTAGCCAGCAGGAAGCGCTGGAAGTTGTGCGCGAAATTCAGGAAAAAGGCGTCAAGGCGGCGGCATTAAAGCTCAATGTCGGGGATATCGCCGGTTTCGAAAATTTTGCTCAACAGCTTCAGGAGATCCTGAAGAGCGTCTGGCAGCGCGAAACATTTGATTATTTATTGAACAATGCCGGAACGGGTTTATACGCACCCTATACCGAAACGACGGAAGCCCAGTTTGATGAGGCGCTGAACATTCACTTCAAAGGGCCTTTCTTCCTGACACAGCGCCTGCTGCCTCTGCTTAACGACGGGGGGCGGATCCTCAATGTCTCCAGCGGACTGGCCCGCTTCACCCAGCCAGGCTCAGGAACCTACGCGGCCATGAAAGGGGCGATGGAAGTGCTCACCCGCTATCAGGCGAAGGAGCTTGGAGCGCGCGGTATCTCCGTCAATATTATCGCACCAGGCGCGATCGAAACCGACTTTGGCGGTGGGCGCGTGCGCGACAACGCGCAGCTTAACCAGATGCTGGCGTCGCAGACGGCGCTGGGGCGGGTAGGTTTGCCGGACGATATCGGGGATGCCATAGCGGCGCTGCTTAGCGATAAGCTTGGCTGGATGAACGCGCAACGTATTGAAGTGTCCGGCGGTATGTTCCTGTGATGTCTGATGTTAAGGGGAGGGATCCCCTTAAGGAAATCCTTAATATGGATGTGTCAAAATGCGGGTAAATATAAAAACCACTGGCGGATTTGTAACCTCTCCATTCATTGAGTTTTTTCTTAAATAGCGCCTATGTAGAATCCCCCTTCGCTATTCTCAGAGGGAGAAATACGATGCGAGTAATCATGTTTGACAGGCAGTCGATATTTATTCATGGAGCGATACACGGTTTGCAGAAATTAATTCCTGAAATAAATATAACGGGGGCTTGTCAGGCAGACGATTTATGGACGCAAATATCCGCGTCACCGTCTGCTATCGTCATGATTGACGGCAATTTAATTCAGGATGAGGGGAGTTCTTTCCTGGATGAAATCATGCATCGCTTCCCGTCGGTACGGGTGATGATGGTTCTGGCAAAAAAAGAGACCCGATGGGTTGAACAACTCATGCAGCGAAACGTGATGGCTATTATCCCCCGTAACGCTAACCCTGAGCGGTTTGCCGCCGTGCTGGATTCCGTGTCCAGAGGGATGGTCTGCTTTCCCGCTGAGTGGGTCAGCCAGCAATCGTCAGCGCAGGCGTTACTTTCCTTAAGCGAGCGTCAGCGTGAGGTGCTGAAGCTGCTGGCGGCGGGCGAATCAAACAAAGAAATTGGTCGCAATCTCAACATCAGTGCGGCCACGGTAAAAGCGCATCTGGAAGCGCTTTTTCGCCGGCTGGAGGTAAAAAACCGAACCCAGGCAGCCATGTACTACACCCGGGCGACGGCCTGAAGCAGCGCTTTCGGGAGTGAAGACGTCACGCCGAAACTCAGTATCATCAGTACCAGCGCGTCATGCTGCTGCTGGGTTAATGGATGTATACACTTTTCCCGCAGCAGCGTTTCACACAGCTGAATATCTTCATGGAGTAAATATTCCGCCTGAAGAGGCGTGATAAGGCCGTGAAAATTTTCCCGTTCGCGGATCACATGCCCATAGCCGATAACCCATACACCCTTTTCATCACGATATTTCTCCAGTGAAAGCCCTTGATGTTTCTTTATTAATTCTATGGCGGCAGAAGATATATTTAGCGCATGACCGTTCATATTCGTTTCCTCTTAATGGCGATACTGTAGAGGAATCGCGGTACGAGCAATATCCGCCAAATGGCTGTTGTTCAGGAATTATTGTTCAGGTATTCCTGCCGTAATAACCCAAATAACCAGTCATTTTGCCAGCGACCGGAAAGGTAATAGCTTTCACGTAGCTCGCCTTCCAGCTGGAAGCGGGCTTTTTCCAGCAGGCGCCTGGAGGCGACGTTTCCCGCGGTGACGGTGGCGGTGAGCCGACGAATACCGCCCTGATGAAAGGCGTAATCGCAAAGCGCCTGCAGGGATTCGAAGCCGTAACCTTTGCCCTGCGCCTCGGGGGCAAAAAGAAAGCCCACTTCGGCGCAATCTGCTTCCCGATGAATATACCCGGTAACGCCCAGCGGGGCCTGTGAGAGGGCATCACGTACGACGAGGCACAGCCAGTGCGCGCTGCCTGGCATCCAGGGCGTCAGGCGCGAATCAAACGCCTCCCGGATCGCTGCGACGGGGCGGTTCTCCGCCACAAAGCGCATGACTTCGGGGTGTTGCTGCAACGCCAGAAAAAAGGGCCAATCTTGTTCCTGCAGGGGCGAGCAGTTCAGGCGTGAGGTCATTAAAACTGGCATTAAGATTCTCCTGAAGCATTTTAAATGATTTTAGGGTTGTCACTTTATTTCAACAGAAAGTCAGGTATGGTTAAGCGCGTATAAATAAAAAGAAAAACGGCCGTTAGTGCCCATTCCGGATGTCTTCGCTGTCGCTTAAGGAAAACAATGACTCTCAGCACATCACATCATATCCGCGAACAGTTTGAACACTGTCTGGCGGTCATTCGCCAGGCGTCGGTGGAAATCTTGCTTCTTCTGAATGTACATGTTTCTGAGGGGAAAGATCCACGCTGGTTTCTGGAACAGCTGGACAGCGCGCGTTTAGGGCTCGGGGGATGGGCTACGGTTGCGAAGAAGCTTAACCTGAATGATGCCGAGATGTCGGAATTTACGCTGCAGCTGCGCCTGCTGCAGCAGCGCGTCCCGCAGTACGAGAGCGGGCAGGATGTCAGTGAAAACCAGCTTATTGCGGCGATGCGGTTTGTGACTACGCTGGAACATCTTCGTCTGCAGCAGCCGCTTCTGACCTACAGCACCGAGCTGGCCCCGGGAAGTGAACTCCAGCAACAGCAGGCGCACAAGCAGGTACGCGCAATTGAGTTAATGATTAAAGGCCTCATTCAGCAGGCCTGGCCCGATCAGGTGCGGCTCAATAATCATCTTAAAACCTTATTTAACGCTGACCGCGTACGGCGCTGGCTGAAGCATGGCGAAATCAACGATGTCCTGAGCGGCATGATGTACAGTGAACTGGCGCAAATGCTGGTGGATAAAAAAGAGTTCAGCCGCTATTACGCCTCGCTGTTTAACGACCCGTCCATGCTGACGCTCCTGGTGGAGCCACGCAAAACGTTGCAAACCTTCCTCGACGACATCCGGCAAATCCGCAACAGCATTACGGTGCAGAAAACGTTAAGTTCGGCGCAAATTCAGTTGCTGGATAACTACTACATGCAGATCTCCCGTCCGGTTCAACGCGCGTTTGAGGAGGGGAGAACGCGCGTCAACCCGGCCGGATTCATGGCGGTGGATGCCAGCGAGCTGAACGCGTTCTGGGAAAAGGCGCAAAAAATGGATCGGGTTACTGGTGGGGATCTGTTTGAAGTCCGCGACACGATTGAAAAGCCGACCCAGCGCGCCCCGCGCACGCCCGAACAGCGTGAGCAGCTTATCTCCGGTGCGCTATGGGGAGCGGTCGGCGTGATGGTGATTGCCATCGTGGTAGGCGGCTTCTGGCTGGTGACCAGCAGCAAACCGCAGCCTGCGGCCGAAAATACGGCGCAAGCGGTGGCTCCGCCGCAGGAGATGCGCGAAACCCCTTCTTCGCGCGAGACGCTGACGCGCATGGGAGTGACCTGGGACGAGAGTAATTTCCGTTCGGCGATTAACCGCAACGATACCCGCGTGGCGCTACTCTTTTTGCAGGGTGGGATGGACTGGAAGCTGTCATGGACCGAAGAGGCGATGTCGGCAGGCTATGACGACGTTCTGGAGCTTATGCTGCGCTATCGGCAGAACATGGCAGAAGAGAAGCCGTGTCGTCGTTTCATCAATACGCTCAGCCACGCCATGTCAAACGGCGAGTCCCTGACGTCAATACGTAAAGAGTATCTGAAAGCCTTCTGTACCGTGCCGGCCGTGGTGAAGCGCCAGAAGCACGATCTTGAGATGGCAACGCGACGCGCGCAGTCACAGCCGGATGCCACCACGAAAAAATGGCAGTCTATTCAGACCGCCATTTATGAGGTGATTCGTTAAAGTTTTCACCCTCTCCCCAGAGGGGAGAGGGGCCAGATCGCACCCTTCTCAAGGCTCCCCATACAACCCAATCAACCGTCGCACCACGCCGTTCGTCCAGCCGAAGCCATCCTGTAGCGGATACTCCCCGCCGCCCCCTTCGCGCGGCGTACTGCTGGCGATGTGGTACTTCTCAATCAGCTTGTGGTGCGTCTTGTAGAAGTGGTTCACCGTATGCAGCCAGCTCCAGGCGATTTCATCCCCCAGCGAGTCGTTGCCGTACTGCTTGAACCCCTGAATCGCCATCCACTGCAGCGGCGCCCAGCCGTTGGGTTTATCCCACTGCTCGCCGGTTTCGTACTCGGTTGCCAGAATCCCACCCGGCGTCAGCAGACGCGCTTTAACCGCGTCAGATAAACGTTCTGCCTGCTCGTGCGTCGCCATTCCAACATACAGCGGCACAATGCTGGCGGCAGAAAACAGCGCCATCTGCTCGCGTCGCCAGTCGTAATCGCGGTAACAGCCACTCTCCTCGTCCCACAGATAGCGGTTCACCGCCGCGCGGCGATCGGTGGCCTTCTGGCGGAACAGCTCGGCCGTCTCTTTATCCCCTTTTGACGCCGAGATATTGGCAATCGCGCTCTCCAGCTTAAACAGGAAGGCGTTCAAATCGATGGGGATAAACTGCGTCGTGCGAATGCTGGCGAGCCGTGCCGGATCGCGAAGCCAGCGGGAGGAGTAATCCCAGCCAGACGCTGCACCCGCACGCAGATCGCGATAGACCTCATTCGGCGGACGGCCCGAGTGGCGGGCGGTTTCCACGTCCTCAATCCACGATTCGTCGCGCGGGGTGTCACGGTCGTCCCAGTAGCGGTTCAGCAATGAACCGTCCGGCATGCGCACCGCGCTGCGGTAGGCCTGATTAAGCAGGAGCGACTCCGCGCCGTCCATCCAGAAGGCATGCTCCATTTTGAGATGGTCGAGGTAACGCTTCGCGCCGCGCACGCCGTCCTCTTCAAACAGCTCCACCATCAGGGCAAAGACCGGCGGCTGCGAGCGGCTGAGATAATAGGTGCGGTTGCCGTTAGGGATATGACCGTAGCGTTCGATCAGCCACGCAAAGTTATCCGCCATGCACTTCAGCAGATCGTTACGGCCACTTTCCGCCAGCCCCAGCATGGAGAAGTACGAATCCCAGTAGTAGGTCTCGCTGAATCGCCCGCCGGGCACGATATAGGCCTGCGGCAGCGCCAGCAGGGACGACCAGGGAATATGGTCCTGCGGTTCGCGCGTCAGGACGGGCCACAGGCTATCAATGTGCTCTTTCAGCGACAGTCCGGGGTCGGAGACATATTCCGTGCTGTAGGTTTCAGGCAGCCAGAAGTGGTTCTCCACGAACTGGCGCAGGTCGAAATCCCGGTGCCGTCTGACCTTACGGTAGCGGATCAGAATATCCAGCGGATCCATCTTCGGCGCGCAGTCGGGGAAGGTTTTGCTGTCCGCAAACAGCCGCGTCGACTGGACGTGCTCGAACAGTTCAAGGTAGCGATCGGCGGGCGTCAGGGCATCGGAGGCGGGTAGCCCCTCGATCATTTCGGGTTCCGGCTCCGCCTCAATCATCTCATCCAGTTTTAACTCGCAGGGATCGGTCTCGTAGCGCAGCTCTTCTGCAATCTCGAATTCGATGTTCTCGGTAGCCTGTAGTTTCTGGTTGAACATGGTGATAGGGACCTCCGGTTGTGTGTTCTGAAGACAGGTTTCTCCGGGCGTCCTATAAGCGTAGACATTCGCTTCGGTAGATGTGGAGGGATATGTGCGGTAGATCACTCTTTTCGGAGCATTCGTTTTGCAACGATTTATGTATGTGAATAAAAAAAGCCCCTCCGGAGAGGGGCTTCTGCATTATCGCATGGTGACAAACTCTTCCGCCGCCGTCGGGTGGATCGCCACGGTGTTGTCGAAGTCTTTCTTGGTCGCACCCATCTTCAGCGCCACCGCAAAGCCCTGCAGGATCTCATCCATGCCGAAGCCGATGCCGTGGATACCGACAATCTTCTCTTCCGGGCCCACGCAGACCAGCTTCATGCGGCACGGCTGACGGTGAGAGGTGACGGCGGTATACATCGCGGTGAACGCGGATTTATACACTTTCACCTGGTCGTCGCCGTACTGCTCGCGCGCCTGCGGCTCGGTTAAGCCGACGGTGCCGATTGGCGGGTGGCTAAATACCACGGTCGGGATGTTGCTGTAGTCCAGATGCTCGTCCGGCTTGTTATTGAACAGGCGCTCGGAGAGACGACGGCCCGCCGCAACGGCCACCGGCGTCAGTTCAACCGCACCGGTGTTATCACCGACGGCGTAAATGCCCGGTACGCTGGTGTTCTGGAACTTATCGACGACGATATAGCCTTTTTCGTCGGTTTTCACGCCGGTCACGCCCAGGTTGAAGTTATCGTTCGCCGGTTCACGGCCAATCGCCCAGATCAGGCAGTCGACGGTCTGGCTGCGGCCATCTTCCAGTTCAAGCGTCAGGCTACCGTCCGCATTTTTCACTACCGCTTTTGGCACGGCGTTGGTGTGCAGGGTCGGGCCTTCGGCGTTCATCACTTCAACCAGCGTATCGACGATCAGCGGGTCAAAGCTGCGCAGCGGTGCGTGTTTACGCACGAACAGGTGCGCTTCTGCACCCAGGCCGTTAATCACGCCAGCCAGCTCAACCGCGATGTAACCCGCGCCCACAATGGCAACGCGTTTTGGCAGGGCAGGCAGCTCGAAGAAGCCGTCAGAGTCGATGCCGTATTCCGCGCCCGGAATATTCGGGTGGCTCGGATGGCCGCCGGTGGCGATCAGGATATGATCGGCGGTGATCGTCTCGCCGTTCACTTCGATCGTTTTCGCGTCCACAAAGCGGGCGAAGCCGTGAATCACGTCGACGTTATTTTTGCCCAGCACGTTGTCGTACGAGGTGTGAATGCGGTCGATGTAGGCGGTACGGCTGGCGATCAGCTTGTCCCAGTCGAAATTGTTGATGGTGGTGTCAAAGCCGTAGTCCGGACCGTACATATGGATCGCTTCACGGATTTGCGCCGCGTGCCACATCACCTTTTTCGGTACACAACCCACGTTCACGCAGGTGCCGCCCAGCGCTTTGGCTTCAATCAGCGCACATTTCTGGCCGTACATGGCCGCGCGGTTGATGGAGGCGATGCCGCCGCTGCCGCCGCCGATTGCGATGTAGTCATAATGCTTAGTCATAGCTTTTGTCCTTAATCGTGAATTGCCGCGATTGTATACCTGAAATCAATAGTTTCCACCGATGGCTGCAATTACTCCGGCACGATCCAGCTGACGGTGGCGTGGCCCGTTCCGGCTGGCACCAGCGTTTTGTGCAGCCACGGCAGCACGTTGTTCATCTGCGCTTCGAGCTTCCACGGCGGGTTAATGACGATCATGCCGGAAGCGGTCATGCCGCGCTGGTCGCTGTCCGGGCGTACCGCCAGCTCAATCTGCAGGATTTTACGAATGCCGGTCGCCTCAAGGTCTTTGATCATGCGCTTGATCTGCGCGCGCAGCACCACCGGGTACCATAGGGCATAGGTTCCGGTCGCAAAACGTTTGTAGCCTTCGTTGATGCCGGTCACCACCGCCTGATAGTCGGTTTTGATTTCGTACGGTGGGTCGATCAGCACCAGGCCGCGACGGGAAACCGGCGGCAGCTTGGCTTTCAGCTGCTGGTAGCCGTCGGCTTTGTCGACGCGGGCGCGGCTGTCTTTCTGGAATTCCGAACGCAGCAGCGGGAAGTCGCTCGGGTGCAGTTCGGTCAGCTGGAGGCTGTCCTGCTCGCGCAGCAGCTGGCGGGCAATCAGCGGTGAGCCAGGGTAGTAGCGCAGCTGGCCGTTGCGGTTGAAGTGATTCACCACGCCAATGTAAGGCTCCAGCTCGGCGGGCAGGTCGTCCTGCTGCCAGATGCGGGCGATGCCCTCAAGATATTCGCCGGTACGCTCGGCATGCTCGCCGCTCAGCTGATAACGGCCCGCGCCCGCATGGGTGTCCAGATAGAGAAACGGCTTCTCTTTCTCTTTAAGCGATTCAATGATCAGGCTCTGAACGGTGTGTTTGAGGACGTCGGCATGGTTGCCAGCGTGGAAGCTGTGGCGATAACTGAGCATGGGTAATGGTATTCCGCTGAATTGACGATTTGCCACAGTTTACAGCAGAACGGCACAGATTACCCGCAGGCCCGGTAAGCGCAGCTATTGAAATCCTCTACACTTAACCCCATTACTGAAAACAATATGCACAGCGCCGGATGCGCGCTTCATTCACCTATTTCAACAGGACAGCGTTTATGACCAATCCATTACTGACGCCTTTTTCGTTGCCACCGTTTTCTAAAATCCTCCCTGAGCATGTGGTTCCAGCCGTTACCCAGTCGCTGGACAGCTGCCGCGCGGCGGTAGAAAGCGTGGTTGCGCAGGGCGCGCCGTACACCTGGGAGAATCTGTGTCAGCCGCTGGCCGAAGTGGACGACGTGCTGGGGCGTATCTTCTCCCCGGTGAGCCACCTGAACTCGGTGAAAAACAGCCCGGAACTGCGTGAAGCCTACGAACAAACCCTGCCGCTGCTCTCTGAGTACAGCACCTGGGTCGGCCAGCACGAAGGGCTGTACAAAGCCTACCGCGACCTGCGCGACGGCGACCATTATGCCGCACTGAACACGGCGCAGAAAAAATCGGTTGATAACGCCCTGCGTGATTTCGAACTGTCCGGTATCGGTCTGCCAAAAGAGAAGCAGGTTCGCTACGGTGAAATCGCTGCGCGCCTGTCCGAACTGGGTAACCAGTACAGCAACAACGTCCTTGACGCCACCATGGGCTGGACGAAGCTGATTACCGACGAAGCGGAGCTGGCGGGTATGCCGGAAAGCGCACTGGCGGCGGCGAAAGCCCAGGCCGAAGCGAAAGAGCAGGAAGGCTTCCTGTTAACGCTGGATATCCCGAGCTATCTGCCGGTGATGACCTACTGCGACAACCAGGCGCTTCGCGAAGAGATGTACCGCGCCTACAGCACCCGCGCCTCCGATCAGGGGCCGAATGCCGGTAAGTGGGACAACAGCCCGGTCATGGCGGAAATCCTCGCCCTGCGTCACGAGCTGGCTCAGCTGCTGGGCTTCGACAGCTACGCGGATAAATCCCTCGCCACCAAAATGGCCGAAAACCCGCAGCAGGTGCTCGACTTCCTGACCGATCTGGCCAAACGTGCTCGTCCTCAGGGTGAGAAAGAGCTGGCCCAGCTGCGCGCCTTCGCGAAAGCGGAGTTTGGCGTGGACGAGCTGCAGCCGTGGGATATCGCGTACTACAGCGAAAAACAGAAGCAGCACCTCTACAGCATCAGCGACGAGCAGCTGCGCCCGTACTTCCCGGAAAACAAAGCCGTCAACGGCCTGTTTGAAGTGGTGAAACGCATTTACGGCATTACCGCTAAAGAGCGTACTGATATTGACGTCTGGCATCCGGACGTACGCTTCTTCGAACTGTATGACGAGAAAAACGAACTGCGCGGCAGCTTCTACCTCGATCTCTACGCGCGTGAGAACAAGCGCGGCGGGGCGTGGATGGACGACTGCGTGGGCCAGATGCGTAAAGCAGACGGTTCCCTGCAAAAACCGGTCGCCTATCTGACCTGTAACTTCAACCGTCCGGTGAGCGGCAAGCCTGCTCTGTTCACCCACGACGAAGTGATCACCCTGTTCCACGAGTTCGGTCACGGCCTGCACCACATGCTGACCCGCATCGAAACCGCCGGCGTCGCCGGTATCAGCGGGGTGCCATGGGATGCGGTCGAGCTGCCAAGCCAGTTTATGGAAAACTGGTGCTGGGAGCCGGACGCGCTGGCGTTTATCTCCGGCCACTATGAGACCGGCGAACCGCTGCCCAAAGAGCTGCTGGATAAAATGCTGGCGGCGAAAAACTACCAGGCGGCGATGTTCATTCTGCGTCAGCTGGAGTTCGGCCTGTTCGATTTCCGTCTGCACGCCGAGTTCAGCCCGGAGCAGGGGGCGAAAATCCTCGAAACGCTGGCCGAGATTAAAAAGCAGGTTGCCGTTATTCCAGGGCCAACCTGGGGCCGATTCCCGCACGCGTTCAGCCACATTTTTGCGGGCGGCTACGCGGCGGGCTATTACAGCTACCTGTGGGCCGACGTGCTGGCGGCGGATGCCTTCTCTCGCTTCGAGGAAGAGGGGATCTTCAACCGCGAAACCGGCCAGTCGTTCCTTGACAACATCCTGACCCGCGGCGGTTCTGAAGAGCCAATGGTGCTATTCAAACGCTTCCGTGGCCGCGAGCCGCAGCTGGATGCGATGCTTGAGCATTACGGGATCAAAGGCTGATTGTTACGTGAAGATCTGCTTAGTGGATGAAACGGGCGCCGGAGACGGCGCCTTATCTGTTCTGGCGGCCCGCTGGGGGCTGGAGCACGATGAAGAGAACCTGATGGCGCTGGTAATGACGTCAGCACATCTCGAATTACGCAAGCGCGATGAACCGAAGCTCGGCGGGATTTTTGTCGACTTCGTTGGCGGCGCGATGGCGCACCGGCGTAAGTTCGGCGGCGGTCGCGGCGAAGCGGTGGCCAAAGCGGTCGGCATTAAGGGGAGCTATCTCCCGGACGTGGTGGACGCCACGGCGGGGCTGGGACGCGATGCGTTTGTGCTGGCGTCGGTGGGCTGTCATGTGCGGATGCTGGAGCGTAATCCGGTTGTCGCAGCGCTGCTCGACGACGGGCTGACGCGAGGCTATGCGGACCCGGAAATCGGCCCGTGGCTGCAGGAGCGTTTGCAGCTTATCCACGCGTCAAGCCTGACGGCGCTGACGGACATCACCCCGCGTCCGCAGGTGGTCTACCTCGACCCGATGTTCCCGCATAAGCAGAAAAGCGCGCTGGTGAAGAAAGAGATGCGGGTATTTCAGTCGCTGGTGGGGCCGGATTTAGACGCAGATGGCCTGCTGGAGCCGGCTCGTCAGCTCGCGACGAAGCGGGTGGTGGTGAAGCGTCCGGATTACGCGCCGCCGCTGGCGGACGTTGCTACGACCAACGCGGTGACCACGAAAGGGCATCGGTTTGATATTTATTCGGGTACGCCGGAATAAAAAAAGCCGGGTGGCGGCTTCGCCTTACCCGGCCTACTTTCAGTGCCGCTTTTTTTGCACTTACTCGTCTTCTTCGTCGCGCAGCGGAACAATCAGCATGTCCACGTGAACGGTGTTAATCAGCTGGCGTGCTGAAGACATCAGCTTGCTCCAGAAGTCCTGATGGTGACCGCATACCACCAGATCCATATCGTATTTCTTAATCGCATCAACCAGCACCTGACCCAGGTCGCCGCTGCCGCTCAGGGTTTCGGTGATCGGATAACCCGCGTTGGTGGAGAGCTCGCTCAGCGCGTGATGCGTTTCTTCAGAGATGCGTTTCTGCATATCGCCCAGATTGACGTCGATCAGACCGGTGTAGAGGTCGGAGTAATTCACATCAACGTGAATCAGGGAGACTTTCGCGTTGTAGGGACGTGCCATAGATACCGCTTTATCAACCAGCACTTTGCTCTCCGGGGAGAGATCTACCGCGATAAGAATGTGTTTGTAAGCCATAGTGTTACTCCTTCCTTAAGTTATCGATGACTAAATGGGAAAGCCGTCGTCTGATGCTTTCATTACGGCCCAGTTAAACATATTTTTCAAGCTTTGGTGTTGATAACGATTAACCTTGTGGCAAAAAAATTAACGGATCTCCTACACTATTTAATGAGCCGTTCGGATATTAAAACGCGAACCGGATCGACTTTTAGTCATTCTTTCACTGAACTGTCTGTCAGGGCATTGGGGTGCGGTAGCTCAGGAGCCTTGCTTCGTGGGCGGACGCCGGGGAGGATGTATGATTAGCACCGTCGCATTGTTTTGGGCGTTATGCGTAGTTTGCATAGTGAATATGGCGCGCTACTTCTCATCGTTACGTGCGCTGTTAGTGGTACTTCGTGGTTGCGATCCGTTGCTGTATCAGTATGTGGACGGTGGAGGGTTCTTCACCTCGCATGGACAGCCCAGCAAGCAGATGCGTCTGGTGGGGTATATCTACTACCAGCGCTACCGCGATCATCACGATGAAGAGTTTATCCGTCGCTGCGAGCGTCTGCGTCGTCAGTTCATTTTAACCAGCGCCCTGTGTGGGCTGGTCGTGGTCAGTATGATTGCGTTGATGATTTGGCACTGAGTACCACAGCAGGCGGGGATAACCCCGCCTGCTTTCCTCTGGTTCAGGGCTTCACTGAGAACCGCAGATTGGAGATATTGGTCTCAATCGAAATAACCTTCCCGCTATAGGCGATATTAACGTGTCCGTTTGTATCAATGCTGGCCGCAGTGATTGTACCCGTACCTTCAATGACAGGATGCTTCATTGCCAACTGATGGATAATGTCGGTGTCTTTCCCTGTTATCTTTTCCGAGAGATAGTAACGGTAGATTGTGGGTACGGTGGCGCCACCCTGATTGTTCACGGTCATATAGAGCCAGACGCTGTCAGATAATTTATAAACGCGTTGAAGTTTATCGCCCTCTTGCTGGTTGGGCTGGTGGTTGAGCCACACAAATCCAATGACCAGAGCCAGAAGCGAAACAGTAACAAGGCGATGAATCCATTTAGTAGCCGTTTTGAATGGCATACGCTATTCCTTCTCTGATATTGCGTTGGTCCGTTGGATCGTCCCCGTAAGGCGGCTTTTCGTGCCATTTTCCCCATTCAGGTTTTGACGTGCCAGCACGGCCTTGAGCCCAACCAGCGCCCATAAGAAGGATGTTTGCAGGTATGCCTGCTGCAGTTCCGGCGGCTCCGAAGTTGAAATTACCAAATGCAGCAAAATAAGGGTCGAATTTTTTGTAATCCCAGGGACCACCATTTCGGACTTTTTGGTAGAACCAGTAATACGTTGAGGGAGTGGCCATGTTACGCGACATGCCATGGAGACGTGCTTCACGCATATTATTTGCTATAACTATTGAGCCAGGTCCTGAAATTGGGACAGAAGCCATACATTCTCCTTTGTCTGGTTTTTCTTCTGGCCGTCATCATAGTGTTATTTTCGCAACTCTTTTGAGCAAAAAATGTTCAGAAAATCCTAATGTTATAAACTGTTGGATTGCAAATAACAGCCATAAAAAAGCGGGTCAGTTTCCTGACCCGCTTTTTGTCGCCTTCAGCCAATTAAATCAGCTTCAGCGAAATCCAGTACAACCCGCCTGACAGCAGGATAGAAGCCGGAAGCGTAAACACCCAGGCCATCAGAATGTTGGTCACGGTTTTGCGCTGCAGACCGCCGCCGTCAACAATCATGGTACCTGCCACGGACGAGGAGAGTACGTGGGTGGTGGATACCGGCATACCGGTGTAGCTCGCCAGACCGATAGACACTGCCGCCGTCATCTGCGCGGACATACCCTGCGCATAGGTCATGCCTTTCTTACCGATCTTCTCGCCGATGGTGGTCGCCACACGACGCCAGCCAATCATCGTACCGATACCCAGCGCCAGCGCGACGGCCATGATGATCCAGATTGGCGCGTACTCAATGGTATTGAGCATATCGCTTTTCAGTTTCTTCAGCAGACGCTTGTCGTCACCATTCACCTCTGGCAGCTTCGCGACTTTATCGGTCACGTCGGAGATACAGAGCATGATACGACGCAGCTGACCACGCTGTTCAACGGCCAGTTTATCGTAGCTTTCGATGTTGCCCAGCATACCTTTGGCACGTTCCAGCGCGTTAATCGCGTTAGCCGGATGGCAGTGGAATTCGCCAGGCGCGGTGGTGGCACCGGCTTCCGGAGAAGGGATCAGCTGGTCAACGCCGGTCGCTTTTTTCAGCAGCTCAGGGTGCTGCTGGAAATAGGTTTCAACGTTGTTGACCGCATCACGGGTACGGGTGATTTCGTAACCCGAGGCGTTCATATTCACCACGAAGCCCGCCGGTGCGACACCGATCAGAACCAGCATCACCAGACCAATGCCTTTCTGCCCGTCGTTCGCGCCATGAGAGAAGGCCACGCCGATAGCGGAAATGATCAGGGCGATACGCGTCCAGAATGGCGGCTTTTTCTTGCCGTCTTTCTTCTCACGCTCTGCTGGCGTCAGGTGGATACGCGCACGTTTCTTCGTGTTGCTCCAGTAGCGACGCAGGATGAAAATCAATCCACCCGCAACCACCAGACCCACGATAGGGGAGACGATGAGAGAAGCGAAAATGCCCAGTACTTTAGGCAGATTCAGCGCATCAACAACCGATGTCCCGGTCATCAGGGCGTTGGTTAACCCGATACCGATAATCGCGCCGATGAGGGTGTGAGAGCTGGATGCAGGCAGGCCAAAATACCAGGTACCGAGGTTCCAGATAATGGCAGCAAGCAGCATTGAGAACACCATGGCGAGGCCATGACCGGAACTCACGTTAAGCAGCAGATCCGTTGGCAGCATATGCACGATCGCATACGCAACGCTCAGTCCGCCCAGGAGGACACCAAAAAAGTTAAATACCGCCGCCATAACAACCGCAAGCTGCGATCGCATTGCGCGAGTGTAGATAACCGTTGCTACTGCGTTTGCAGTGTCGTGGAAGCCGTTGATCGCTTCGTAAAACAGTACAAAAACCAGAGCAAGCAATAGTAAAAGCCCGGTATGTAAATCCAGGCCGGCAAACAAATGTAGCATAGGACGTTACGCCATTTTGAGGACATGAACGCGGCGCATTATCCAGGACAAATGCGCAACGGGCAAAGTGAAATATAGACTTTTTTTGACATACCACCTGATTTGGGAAAAGTGCCTGAAAGGATAATCGTTAAATTTCAATGGAATGGCTTTGTAATATCTTTTTAGGCTGGTGTGACCACAGAGGAAACTTTACAATCCGCGGCAGTTAACGAAGAGGGTTTTGACGTGGAAAGGTTTGATGCCGTGGTTATTGGCGCCGGTGCGGCGGGTATGTTTTGTGCGGCGATGGCCGGACAGGCGGGTCGTCGCGTGCTGTTGCTGGACAACGGAAAAAAGCCAGGCCGCAAGATCCTGATGTCGGGCGGCGGGCGCTGCAACTTCACCAATCTTTATGTCGAACCCGCGGCCTATTTGAGCCAGAACCGCCATTTTTGCAAATCAGCGCTGGCGCGTTACACCCAGTGGGACTTTATCGACCTGGTGGGTAAGCATGGCATCGCGTGGCATGAAAAGACGCTCGGGCAACTCTTCTGCGACGACTCCGCGCAGCAAATTGTCGATATGCTGGTGGCCGAGTGCGAGAAGGGCGGCGTGGTCATGCGCCTGCGCACTGAAGTGCTGGAGGTGGGCCGCGACGAGCAGGGGTACACGCTGCAGCTGAACGGTGACACCGTCAGCGCCGATAACCTGGTGATCGCCAGCGGCGGTCTGTCGATGCCGGGGCTGGGCGCGTCACCGTTCGGCTACAAGATTGCCGAGCAGTTTGGCCTGAAGGTGCTGCCAACCCGCGCCGGGCTGGTGCCGTTCACGCTGCATAAGCCGCTGCTGGAGCAGCTACAGACGCTGTCCGGCGTCTCTGTTCCCTCCGTCATTACCGCCGAAGACGGGACGGTGTTCCGCGAAAACCTGCTCTTTACCCACCGTGGTCTCTCCGGCCCGGCGGTCCTGCAAATCTCCAGCTACTGGCAGCCGGGGGAATTTGTCTCGGTGAATCTGGTGCCGGACAGCGATCTGGACGCGTTCCTCAACGAACAGCGCGCCGCGCACCCGAATCAGAGCCTGAAAAATACCCTGGCGATGCAGCTGCCGAAGCGTCTGGTGGAGTGTTTGCAGGGGCTGGGGCAGATCCCCGACGTGTCGCTCAAGCAGCTTAACAGCCGCGAGCAGGATACGCTGGTGGATACGCTGACGAACTGGCGCGTTCAGCCAAACGGTACCGAGGGGTATCGCACGGCGGAAGTGACGCTGGGCGGCGTTGATACGAATGAGCTTTCTTCACGCACGATGGAAGCGCGTAACGTACCGGGGCTCTACTTTATTGGCGAGGTAATGGACGTGACCGGCTGGCTCGGCGGATATAATTTCCAGTGGGCGTGGTCGAGCGCTTGGGCGTGCGCGCAGGCGCTGCAAAATGCGCAATAAATTGCCGGGGAGTCTCCTCCCCGGCGGTGTTGCCCATTCAGATAATGTAAGCATTAATCCGGTATAGCGTAATCCGCAATGCGGAAGGTGACCTTACCTGTCCAGGTGTTATCACGGTAAGAACCAATGGCGAGACTGTCCTGAGTGAAGCCATTGAAGCTCCCGGCCGCAATGGACGCGCCGAATTTTTCATACTGATTTTTACCCCAGTAGACTTTCGCAACGCCTTCTCTCACCAGCGTATTAATATTGATCATGCCTTCTTCATCGTCAGCGTAGTCATCCAGGCTTTTACCGCCGTTGATGACGTACACGGCGCCCACCTGCGTGCCGCTGCCGTTCACCGCATTCGGATCGCCGATCACCAGGTCTTTTTTACCGTCGCCGTTCAAGTCCACATTACCGAGAATGCTGTTCCCGAACCCTGCCAGCTTGCTGCCAGGCCTATCGGCGTAAATAGCATAGCCATCGTGTACGCTAAATGTTTTGTTGTAGTTCAGCCGGGTGTGCGCCGCATCGAGGAACAGAGACGATGGTAGCTTACTGCCGTCGGCCTTACCTTTAATAATCCAGACCAGCCCGGAACGTTTTTTATCAATACCCATGTCGGCAGGGGCGCTAATCGCAAAAGCGTTAGCGTGAGCATTCAGGAAGTTACCTAATGGCGTAATGGTGCCGTTATTGGGCTTATCCTGCGTATACGCGCTATGATCGTTACTTCCTTCACCTCCGCCGGACTGACCACCCAGGAAAGCCGCCCCCATACCGTGAATGCGGGTTGCCTGTGTCGCGTTTAGCGAGGCGATGTCGAGATTCCCCTGATTGAAGCTGCTGCCGTAGACGAGATAGGCCGTGCCGCGTCCATCAGTGCCGCTGTTCTCTGATTTACGGCCTTCATTGACCGATTCCGGGTCGACGATCAGGTAATCACTGAAGCCGTCGCCGTTAATATCCCCGACATCGCTGATCTGCTGCCCAAGGTTGTAGTTAAGGGGTTTATCCGGGCCGTTGGTGGCGGTCATCTGCGGACGAATATAGGCACCGGTCGCGGCAGGGATCTCCCAGTCGCCCAGGTTGTTGCGCTTAATATCAATGTTCTGCCACTGATCGCCTGGCTTTTGAGCGCCGTAGATAATGATGGCGCCGCCGCGTCCGCCCGTGCCTTCGATATCGCCGATAGCAAGATCGACCATCTTGTTAGCCACGGCAGAATTTTTATATTTAATTGGGCCTACCGCGGCGCCAAACCAGCCGCCGGTATTCGCATTGCCTGAAGAATTCACCGTACGGATGCGAATACCCAGGCGAGCGTCGCCGTTGTCGATATCATTGAGGTCAATCTGATTAGAAAGACGCGCGCCGGTACGGTGATGCGGTCCGCCCCAGATAATATAGACCTGATCATGCCAGTGGGAGGCGATGACTAAATCATCATATCCATCGCCGTTAATATCACCTATTTTACGTACCGCGACGCCCATCCATTTTGTCGTCACTGAGCCAGGCTTATTCGCTTTATTGCTGTGGATAATTTTAAGCGCGTTTTGCGGATCGAATTCACCTACGTTATTGACTTGCTGCATGGGTTTCCCACCGGAAGTCCCGAAAATGACGTACGCGATCCCTTTTGCGCCATCCCCCCAGGGGGCAGTAATGACAATATCTTCACCCGCGATATGCGAACCATTGTCCTTATCGGAAAACTTACCGATCGTGGTCATCGTCATACCGAAATAGTCTTTTTGTTTTTCACCCTTAATAGATACAGGGACAGAATAAGGCTCGATATCGCTGGCGATAACCTGTGATGCCGTGATGCCAGTACCTGATAAAGCTGCAACGCAAAGCGCTACACGCGTTTTCGTTTTGAGTTTCATAGTATATATCCTTATACAAATCCATTTTTCATACCCGGCAACTCATTTGTATAGCGCTATGTGTTGCCGGGAAATAAGAGGTTTCTACGCTGTATTAAGTTTTTTCTTTATTTAAACTCGAAATCCAGCGTGGATGTGGCTTCAAATTTTCCCGGTTGTGGAGACTTTTCTCCTTGTTGGACAGGTGTTGCTATAATAGTGACATTCCCCTCCTGCGTTGGTACGGCCGAACTGTTGCCATCAATTTTATTCCCGTTGTGTTCAAGTTTTATCCCTAAATCATTGAGCTCACCTTCATCATTATGGGTCTTGATAAAACCAGAGCCATTAAAATCGGACGCGCGGAACTTAATACTCACCTTGCTTTCATCTTCAGGATTTTTGCAAGTCACACGAATATCCACGCTTTTTTGCTTACCGGTGGCCTCGGGCTTAAATTCATTCGCGGTAATACTGCCAAACGGGACCTTGATGGTTTGCCCGTCATTAATCATGCATTGTGGTGGAATATCAATTGACAGTTGGAAATTAAGTGTGACAAAAGGTCTGGAGGTGTCATAACTCCCCGTCTGTTTTTTGGCAAAAATGGTCACTAATTCCTGCATAGGAATATCAATGCGGCCTGAAGGAAGCGGTTTAGTTAATTCCAGAGAGACAGTCCCGCTGGAGCCGGTTGCGAACAGAGTATGGTCGTTTTTATCATCACAGTTATTTGTCGCAGGACGTCCATTATCAACACCGGCGGTATTACTCAAATCAACCGGGATATACCGCAATTCATCCTCGCCACCAAGAACGACATTTATACCGATATTAATACCCTTTTCCGCATCCAGAGGATAATAGATAAAGTCTGCGTTACGTTTGCCGCCTCCTGTGCCCAGTTTCGTACTGGTAAATCGAAATAAGATACTTTCTGGCACGCTGGAGTCCTGACAGAGGCAGATACCATTAAAATTACCTTTATTATTCCATGTGGATTGGGTTGTGCCGGGTACGTCGTCGGCAGTAAGGTTTTCGATAATATCAAACTTGTGCGCCTGGCCAGATACGGTTGATGTCGGCCAGCAGCTTCCTACAACATCAGCATAAGCTGGCGCGCCCATCAATCCCCCTACTGCCAGGCACGCGAGTAACGTTAATTTTTTCATTTTTTATTCCTTTATTTATTAACGGATGATTTGCAGGTCTGCGTTAACTGCACAATTCCGCTAATCGTGGGTTCCTGGCCAGAAAGCTGATAGTGAACCTGGCAACGCTGATCGGGTTTCTTACCCCAGCTCACGTCTAACGTCCCTTTTTCTGCCATCCCGGTGAGGAATACGCTGCCTTCATCACCCACAATGCTGCTGGTGGTATTCTGAGAAACAATGGCACCGAACGGAACGGGTTTGCCCTGCGCATCTTTCAGCGTCATCATCAGGCGTTTACCCACCGCCGTGGTGAAACGTGCCCGAACGATAGCCCCCCGGGTGGGAACGACTTTATGGCTGTTACTTTCCAGCTCGACATCGTCAGGTAATGTATCGGGACGCAGCTGGATATTGCTCTCCTGATAAGGTGTCAGGTAAGGCACCACCGCATAGCCCCAGGGGTCGGTGCGCACGCCAGTGTGGTTACGGACGCTGACACCTGCGGCATCCGGCGCTTCAACCAGAGCGACCGTTTCACCCAGCGACTGCGCCAGCGTGACGCCATGAGGATGAACCAGCGCGCCCCCGCGCAGGCTGTAATTCAGCCGCTGCGCGTCCCGGCTATAGCCATACCCGGCGCCAACCTGCGCATAGCGTCCGTTATAGCTAAGCGAGGCATCGCTGCTGTTTGCCTGGCTCCCTGGGTTGATATTCTGCTGTACGCTCCAGTTCAGGTTATTGTCCTCAAGGGCGCTGCCGCTCAGGGAAACACTGTGGCCTGGCGAGCGTTTTTCCGCCGCAGAGAAGGTGTAACCGGCACGTGTGGAGCGGAGCCATTTGTCCAGAGGGACGCTCACGCTCAGGCTGAACAGATTGTCCTGGTTATAGAGACGCTGGTTATCCTCTTTTGTCACGTTCAGATAGTGGTTGTAATTCAGGCTATAGCTGATCCCGTTCCAGCTGTTGCCATAGCCCAGCGTGGCGGAGGTCGTGCGTTTTTGGCTCGTGTGGTAGTCCTCGCTGACCAGCATGGCGGAGAGATAGCCGAGGTTTTCTCCCAGGTTTTGGTTTAGCGTCAGTTCTGTACGGCTACGGCGTCGATCCAGGCGCGAGGGTTGCGAGTGATAGCTGCTCAGGGTTTCACCGAGCGTGTAGAAATCGGACGTCGAGTAGCGATAGCCCGCAATCGCAACGTTAGTGCCGGTAGACAGCAAATTTTTGTTATAGCGCAGGCGTAGCGACTGTCCCCGGTTTTTCTCTGCCTGTTTAGTGGTGGCCCAGGCCTGGGTAATATCAAATGACAGTGCGCCAAAATCGCCCATGTTTTTACCCATGCCAAAAAGCAGGGACTGATATTGACTGGCGGCCTGCATGCCTCCGTATATCGAGGTTTCCCACGGCAGACCGTAAATCAGGCTCCCTTGTGAAAACAGGGCATTCTCAGCATCGCTGCTGCTGGAACGATAGCTGCCGCTAATGACTTCATATTTGTATTGCCCTTCCCGCTGCATAACCGCTAACGACGCGTAAGGCACTAAAGAGACTTGTTCGCTGCCATCCGCCTCTTTCACCACAACTTTCAGCTCGCCGCTGCTGCCGAGGTAAAGATCGTTGATGACAAATTCACCGGGCGGGACATAGCTTTGATAAATGCTGTAGCCGTTCTGAAAAATAGTGATCTGGGCATTAGTACGAGCAATACCGCGGATCACCGGCGCATAGCCTCGCAGGCTGCCCGGAAGCATCTGTTCATCCGAGTAAAGCTGAACGCCGCGAAACGGGGTGCTATCAAAGACTTCTGCGGTAGAACTGTTATCCCCGACAATCAGCTGGCTATTCAGGGCGCTGATATCACGCTGCAGATAGGTATAAACCGATTCCCAGCGCCCAGCTTGCCCCTGGCTGTTACTCCAGGTCGAGAAATTGCGTAAACGCCAGGGTCCAACGTTCAGTCCCGGACGCAGGCTGAGGTACTGGCTATCGGTTCCCGTCCCGTTGTGCGAGGTCCACGTGGCGCCGCTGTAGTTGTAGCTGAGCATCAGGCCCGGAATACCCTGTTCCCGACGCGCAGGATCGATGTAGCCGTGAGCGTGGCTGTCCAGGGCCGCCTGGGGAATGCTGAGCCTTAACGCCTGCTCGCTGAAGTCAAATTCGCTGCTTGCGAGAGGGATCGCCGACAGATTCGCGCAGCCCTGGGTATCGTCCCGGAGCAACGGGAATGCCGCCGTTTTAACACCAAACGACTGGAGCGTCTCCTCGCTGAGGCACGGTGCGAGGATATTTTTATGCTGCGCGTTCTCTTCGAGTCGAAACGTGATATCGCGCGTGTCGAACATTTTATTGTTAAGAAACAGGTCAACACGATAAACGCCGGGTGTCTGGCTCTCTTTGTTCTCAAAGAGAGAAAGATCGACGGCGGTACGCGGCGCGCCACCCGTTTCCAGAAAGGCCGGGTCGAAGTAATCACTGGCGTATAATGCGCTGGGTAATATCCAGGCAAAGCAAAGCGCTGGACGAATGCCCCAAAATATAGTCATGAAAAAATACCCCTGTGAGGTTATTGTTTTAAAATCGTTATTCTATTTTTTGTGTGATTAACTGGCTGTTGCCGCCATAATCATTGATATATTTCCATTGCACGGTGGCATTGTTTTTCAAAAGCGTGTTCCTGAGCGTGAATGTTGTGCTGCTTTTAGGCGCGAGCATGTCAATCTCTGACCATGCTTTGTTATTGATCTTCACCTCCGCAAAGGAAATGTAATAAGACGAGTTGTTGCGTACAATGAGTTCGTTATTTTTAACAGACCATTGCACATTCTTACTAATATCCGTGGGTTCATCCATTAAATTTGACGGACGATAAAATAATTTGATCCGGGTATTTACCGCTATCTGCAGTTTATTAATATCCTCTCTGGAAGAGGAGGGGATCGATTTTACGTTGATCCAGAAAAGCGACTCGCGATCCTGCGGTAAAGGCGCGCCGTTATAGATAATACGTAGCGCGTTGGACTTACCTGCATCCATGCGAAAAAGCGGTGGCGTCACAATAAACGGGGCTTTGGTGCCCTGTGAATCTTTGCCCTGTACCCAGCTCTGTACCAGGAACGGGCTGGCAGTATTATTTCTGACTGTAATATTGCTCTCTTTCTTGTCCGCATGATATACCACCCGCGTATTGGATAAGGTCACACTGGCGTGTGACATACAAGAGCCAAAGAGCAGAGCCAGCAGCGTCAGATAGCGTTTCCTTAACATAAAACGTCCTTGCGTTCCGGGCTGTTATTCATTGCCCGGAACTGAGTTGAATGATTTATTTATAGATAATGGTGTAATCCGCAACCGCATCTGCCTTACCGGCGGTCACAGCATCCAGGGATGATTTATAACGGGCTGAATACAGCAGGGTGGCTGCCCCCGTGGTGCCATCACCGGTAATAGGAACAAATTTATTCGGGTTGTCGCCCAGTTTTAACGATGTTCCATCTTCATTCAGGAATTCAATACCCAAACCCGTTGCGGCGTCGCCACCGGTTTTAAGCGCGAGCAGATTATTATCATTAGCATCATAGGCACCGCCAAATCGTGCTCCGGCTGATTTAAGGACGGCGGTATCGCAGTTAGACAGTTCTATCTGGATACGGTGAATACCCGCAACGTCACCTTTTTCTTTAAATGCTGAAGACGAGATGGTACCCATATCGATCGTTGGGTTCCCCCCCTGACCGTTAATATCGACATCACAGGTGCTCGCGGTAATCATACCCGTGAATTCAATGGTCCCTGCGCCTTTACCTGGCGCTGCATGGCTGGAAGGACTGGCAATTGCAGCCAATAAAAATCCCATGGTAATAACGGATTTATTCATTTTTTAAAATATTCCTCAGTGTGTAAAAGGTAGAACAGTATTATTTCGGGTTAGTCACTCGAAAGCGTTGTTGTGGTCACGGGATGTGGATATTCCGCTAATATGAAACATTAAGGTGGATATTCATCATCGCTTACCAGTCCATGTGAAAAACTTCCATCACAAGAAGTCTGAATATTTTTCTGGGTCAGGTTAACAAGCGTTTAAAAAAAATAAAGTGAGAACGTCATGATTTGTCTTTGGTGGCTTTAAAATCAACGAGTTAAGTGGTTTTTATCAGGGTTTTATCAGCAATTCAGTGTGAGGATTTTACGGCTTATTTACTACTTGCCGTATGTCAGGTTCAGCTCAGATAATAAAACTTTCATAATAATGAAAGAATAATCTCCGGAAGAACACGTTGCCTTCCCGGAAGACGTAAGGGGAATCCTGACGCTTTTAACATCACATTTACATTGCCGGGCTGGCGTCAAGAAGTGTTATTATTATTCTCTTGCCCGGTGATACGGGCGTTTTCTTTTTTTTGTTGCAAACGTTGCCTCTGCCAGCGCGCAGATGAAGGTTAAGGATAGATTCATGGCTTCTGCTCATCTCGGTTTCCCGACTGAAACCGTTGTTGTCTTTGTGGTGATGGCCGTTGGGGCGATGTTTATCGACCTCTTCATGCACCGTCACGATAAACCTGTTTCGCTGAAAAGTGCGGCCATGTGGTCCGTTTTCTGGTTCTCGATGGCGATGGCCTTCGCCGGTTTTCTGTACATCCACCACGGCGCCGAGATGGCGAGCCTGTTCCTCACCGGTTACGCGCTGGAAGAGGTACTCTCCATCGATAACCTGTTCGTGATGATGGCGATCTTTGCCTGGTTCGGCGTGCCGGATAAGTACCGTCACCGTGTGCTCTACTGGGGCGTGCTGGGGGCGATTGTCTTCCGCGGTATTTTCGTGGCGATCGGCACCAGCCTGCTGAGCCTGGGGCCGTACGTGGAGGTTATTTTTGCGCTGGTCGTCGGCTGGACGGCGGTGATGATGCTCAAGCGCAATGAAGAGAGTGACGAAGTGGAAGATTACTCGGGTCACCTTGCCTATCGCCTGGTGAAACGCTTCTATCCCGTCTGGCCCAAAATCAGCAGCAACGCGTTTATCCTGACGCAGAAAGAGGTGGATGCGGAGCTTGAAAAGCCGGAAAACCAGGACGTAACGGTTGGCCGCGTGAAGAAGGCGAAGCGCTACGCAACGCCGCTGCTGCTCTGCGTGGCGGTGGTGGAACTCTCTGACGTGATGTTCGCTTTTGACTCCGTACCGGCGATTATTGCGGTAAGCCGCGAGCCGCTGATTATCTACAGCGCCATGATGTTCGCCATTCTCGGCCTGCGTACCCTCTACTTTGTGCTGGAAGCGCTTAAGCAGTATCTGGTGCACCTGGAGAAAGCGGTGGTGCTGCTGCTGTTCTTCGTGGCGTTCAAGCTGGGTCTGAATGCGACCGATCACTTCTGGCACCACGGTTACAGCATTGGCGCGACGGCCAGCCTGTTTGTGGTGTTAGGTGTGCTGGCGCTGGGGATTATTGCGAGCGTGATGTTCCCGGGGAAACGTGAGGCCTGATGCACCGCTTTTCGCCCTCTCCCTGTGGGAGAGGGCTGGGGTGAGGGCAACAGACCGCACCTAACCCTTAATCGGTGAATTCCGGCGCTTGCGTGGGTGATGGAAGTGCCGCCAGTGTGGATCCTGCGCCGCGGCCAGCAGTTCGTGGTCGCCGCGGGTGTCGCCCCAGGCTCGCAGATGATAGTCGTTCAGATCGCCATACACCTTCTCCAGCCTCGCCACTTTCTGGGCGCAGCGGCAGTTATTGCCCGTAATGCGTCCCGTCAGCTTGCCGTCCTTCACTTCCAGCTGCGTGCCAATCAGCTTAATGCCGAGCCTGTCCGCCCACGGCTGGAGCACCAGCGCCGGCGACGCAGAGCAGATCGTCACTTCCGCGCCGGAATTTACCTCAGCCGCCACCGCCAGAACCCCTTCGGGGCGCATCAGCTTGTTCCAGTATTTTTCGCAAAAGGCTTCCGCCTGCTGGCGTAGCCAGTGTTCGTCCACGCCCGTCAGGAACGTTTTAATCAGCACTTCCTTCAGCTCATCACGCGTCAGCTTGCGGCGCACGCAGTGGAGCGTGGGCAGCGCCATGCGCACCAGACGACCCGCAAAGTAGCGTTTCCCAAAGGCAAAACGCAGGAAAGGGATAAAGCTGTCGTGGTGCGTGAGCGTCCCGTCAAAGTCAAAGACAGAGAGCACGCTGGATTTCGCCACCGTCTCGTCGGCAATCATATTGGTCATAAATACGTCTTAGCTGGATTACACATTCTGTCGATCAGTTTACCTGCTTTATCTGAACAGTCCTTACATCACACCCTTTTTTTTCTCAATCTTGCGATCTGAAAGTGAGTCCAATTTTGGCCTCAATAATGATTGGTGAAAAAGTGAGCAGTCTATATTATCGCCACATCGAAAGATATTTCGGGGGAACGTTGGCCCCCACAGGTAAGGATAAATTAACTCTTAGCTCCTGTTTAGATATGACATTCAGATCGCTTATTTCAATCCTCACGTTAAGTTTTGCTTCGTTTTCCGCACTGAGTTTTCAGTTGCCCGCATCGATGATCTCCGCCGATAGCACATTTGCGGAATCGCCGGTAAAGTCGGCCCTGCTTCACCAGGAGACAGGCCCACTCCGCTCCCGGATACTGGATCAATACCAGAAATGGAAAGGGACTCACTATCAGTGGGGCGGCACCACGCACCGCGGAGTGGATTGCTCCGCGCTTATGCAGCATCTGTTCAGCGATGCGGCGCATCTTTATCTGCCGCGCACGACGAGCGAGCAGATCCATCGCGGTGTACAGGTAGCGCAATACCGTCTGAAGGCGGGAGATTTGGTCTTCTTCCAGACGGGCCCGAACCGCAGGCACGTTGGCGTGTATATCGGTAACAGCCAGTTTATTCATGCCTCCGGCAGCCAGGGCGTAACGGTATCAACCCTGACTGATGACTACTGGCAGGATCGTTACATTACCGCCCGTCGTGTCGCGGGCAGCGCTGCCTGACGACATTAAATAATGTCATCCACCACGCCACCATCGACGCGCAATGCCGCGCCCGAGGTGGCGGAGGCCTGCGTCGAACAGACATAAATCACCATATTAGCCACCTCTTCAACGGTGGCGGCGCGCTGGATAACCGAGCTGGGGCGGTTGG
The DNA here is from genome assembly GCF_014982245.1 of Enterobacter cloacae complex sp. P6RS. Taxonomy (NCBI): domain Bacteria; kingdom Pseudomonadati; phylum Pseudomonadota; class Gammaproteobacteria; order Enterobacterales; family Enterobacteriaceae; genus Enterobacter; species Enterobacter cloacae complex sp. P6RS. The sequence goes on along the minus strand of NZ_JADCLB010000011.1, from coordinate 113,006 downwards.
TCATGACAAATTCTTTCGCCAGCTGCTCCAGCGATTTACCGGTTTTCTCGATCTGATCTTTCATCATTTCAGCGAAACCGTCCGACATCGTCGGGCCCGGCAGCACGCTGTTCACCGTCACGCCGCTTCCCGCCACGAACTTCGCCAGCCCGCGCGCCAGCGAAAGCTGTGCCGTTTTGGTCACCCCGTAGTGGATCATGTCTGCCGGGATATTGCAGGCTGACTCGGAGGAGATAAACACCACGCGGCCCCAGCCTTTTTTCACCATGCCCGGCAGCAGGGCGCGGGAGAGGCGCACGCCGGACATCACGTTGGTCTGCCAGTAGCGCTCCCAGGTTTCATCGTCGGTGCCATAGAAATCCTGCGGGCCGTAAATCCCGGCGTTGTTCACCAGAATATCGACGTCGCTCGCGACCTTCAGCAGCGATTCAACCCCTTCCGCGGTGCTGAGATCGGCAATGGCTGCACGCACCTGCACGCCAGGCACAACCTGCTGCAGCTGCTGAATACCTTTGTTCACCGAGTCGGTGCTGCGGCCATTAACGATCACTTCCGCGCCGCTTTCTGCCAGGCCTCTGGCAATGGCAAACCCGATCCCGCCGGTTGAGGCGGTGACCAGGGCCACTTTCCCCGCAAAGTCGATTTTCATCATCAGCTCCTTATCGTTTTAACGTTCGGACCTTAAAGCGTAGCAGGTGATGATGACGGCTCCTGGCTAAAAAGGCGCAGCAGGGTTTCAACCTGCTCATCCAGCGGGGCGAGGGTGCGCTTCACGATCAGATGCAGCGGTGTGGCCCGACGAACGCCGTGGCTCAGCGGGAGGAGTTTCAGTACGCCTTGCTCCAGCTGGGGCTGAATACGTTCCTCTGGCAGCCAGCCGTAGCCGACCTGCGAGACGACCGCCTCTATGGCAGCGTCGATGGTCGAGAACGTCCACGACTCGCCGGCAGCCCGCGCGGCGTTCTGGCTGTCCGCAATCTGGATTAGCGGCCACGGGCGTAGCATCTCATCATTCAGCGGCGCGTCGAGGCTAAAGAGGGGATGCCGGTGATGCGCCACGGCGACAAAGTCAATGTTCATCAGCCATTCGCCGAGCCCGGTAATGTCCTGGCGGCGGCTTAAAACCATCAAATCGGCCTCGTTGTTCATGGCATCGGCGCGGGTATTTTCCAGCACCTCCGTGAGGCGGACCTGAGTTTGCGGATACTGCTGCTGGAACTGACGCAGAATGGCGAACAGGCGGCGGCGTGGGAAAATCGAGTCCACCACCAGGTCCAGCCGCGTGCGCATCCCGTTACGAAGGGTCGCCGCGCGCGTCTCGACATACGAAAACGCTTTCAGCAGCGGTTTCACCTGGCCGAGAAGCAGTTCACCGGCCGGGGTCAACACCGCCCTGCGCCCCTCCGGCGCCAGCAACGCCACGCCCAGCCGCTCCTGCAGCAGCGACAGGTTATAGCTCACCGAGGACTGACTGCGGTGGGTTTCTTCCGCAGCTTTGGCAAAGCTGCCCGCATCCACCACTTTTTCCAGTAAGGCCCACTGTTCCAGCGTCGTCTTGTGCATGATTTATCTAAAATTTGGATGAATTTGATTAAAACATAGCGTTATTCATTCATTTTTTGAAGGCTTAAGATCGTCTCATCAAAACGAAGGAGACATCTTATGAACACATTCGACAAACACGACTTAAGCGGCTTCGTTGGCAAACATCTGGTTTATACCTATGACAACGGCTGGAATTACGAAATTTACGTCAAAAACGAGACTACTCTCGACTACCGTATTCACAGCGGTCTGGTGGCGAACCGTTGGGTTAAAGATCAGCAGGCTTACATCGTGCGGGTAGGGGAGAGCATCTATAAAATCTCCTGGACCGAGCCAACCGGTACAGACGTTAGCCTGATTGTGAACCTGGGCGACAAACTGTTCCACGGCACCATCTTCTTCCCGCGTTGGGTCATGAACAACCCGGAAAAAACCGTCTGCTTCCAGAACGACCATATTCCGCTGATGAACAGCTATCGCGATGCGGGGCCGGCATATCCAACAGAAGTGATTGACGAATTTGCCACCATCACCTTTGTACGCGACTGCGGTGCGAACAACGAAAGCGTGATTGCCTGTGCAGCCAGCGAGTTACCGAAAAACTTTCCCGATAACTTAAAATAAGCGCGACAATTAACTAAAAAGAAAAGTTCCCGGTTATTTCTGCTTTTACAGAAATAACCGGGTTTTTTTTGTTTGTTGATGTTCGGTTTAAAATAACATTTTGTAAAAATTGAGTCTGATCACGAAATAAATAATTCATAATTACATAAGCTATTGTTTACAAATGAATTAATATTGATTTAGTTACAACTAAATTACGCATCTTAATTTTTCCCTAAGAAATGAACGATACCTTGATATGAGTTTATGGTTCGTTGAAATAAACGAAAAAGTAATTGGTTAATATCAAGCGCGTGCCATTCTTATTGCAAGGAAATTAATGATGAGTGATTTTTTGCCTTTTTCCCGCCCGTCGATGGGTAGTGAGGAATTAGCGGCGTTGCAGGAGGTTTTAACCTCCGGCTGGATCACCACAGGGCCTAAAAATCAGGAACTTGAAGCGGCATTTTGTCAGCTGACGGGGAACCAGCACGCGATTGCCGTCTGCTCGGCGACGGCGGGCATGCACGTCACGCTGATGGCGCTGGATATTGGTCCGGGCGATGAGGTCATTACCCCCTCCCAAACCTGGGTCTCCACGCTGAATATGATCGTGCTGCTGGGCGCCACGCCGGTCATGATCGATGTGGACAACGAGACATTGATGGTGACGCCGGAAGCGGTTGAAGCCGCCATTACCCCGCGTACCAAAGCGATTATTCCCGTGCATTACGCCGGCGCGCCGTGTGATATCGACGCCATTCATGCCGTCGGTGAGCGTCACGGTATTCCGGTGATTGAAGACGCGGCCCATGCCGCCGGAACGTACTATAAGAACCGTCACGTGGGCTGGAAAGGCACGGCGATTTTTTCCTTCCACGCCATCAAAAACATGACCTGCGCGGAAGGTGGTTTAGTCGTCACGGATAACGCCCGGCTTGCCGCGCGGATCCGCAGCCTGAAATTCCACGGCCTGGGCGTGGATGCCTATGACCGCCAGACGCACGGCCGCGCGCCGCAGGCCGAAGTGATCTCCCCGGGCTTTAAGTACAACCTCGCAGATATCAACGCCGCGCTGGCGCTGGTACAGCTGGGTAAGCTGAAAGAGGCCAACCTACGCCGCGAGGCAATCGCGCAACGCTACCTGCGCGAGCTTGCCGATACGCCGTTCCAGCCGCTGAGCATTCCGTCATGGCCACACGTTCACGCCTGGCACCTGTTTATTATTCGCGTTGATGAAGCGCGCTGCGGGATCTCACGCGACAACCTGATGGCGGCGCTGAAGGAGCAAGGCATCGGCACCGGCCTTCATTTCCGCGCGGCACACACTCAAAAATACTACCGCGAGCGTTTTCCTGATGTATCGCTTCCGAATTCGGAATGGAACAGCGCGCGTATTTGTTCTCTCCCTCTTTTCCCGGACATGACTCATGACGACACAACCCGCGTCATTACCGCACTCCATCAGCTTGCAGGACATTGATATGTTCAGTGCACCGCCTGTACAAAAAGTTTCCGTGGTTATCCCGGTTTATAACGAGCAGGAGAGCCTGCCCGAGCTGATCCGCCGCACCACGGCAGCCTGCGATACGCTGGGCAAAGCCTATGAAATTCTGCTGGTGGACGACGGCAGCAGTGATGATTCCGCGCTGATGCTGACCGAAGCCGCCCAGGCCGAAGGCAGCCATATTGTCGCCGTGCTGCTCAACCGTAACTATGGCCAGCACTCCGCCATTATGGCCGGGTTCAGCCACGTTACGGGCGATCTGATTATCACCCTGGACGCGGATCTGCAAAACCCGCCGGAGGAGATCCCGCGCCTGGTGGCGAAAGCCGATGAAGGCTATGACGTGGTCGGCACAGTACGTCAGAACCGTCAGGACAGCCTGTTCCGCAAGCTGGCCTCGCGCACCATAAACCGCCTTATTCAGCGCACCACCGGTAAAGCAATGGGCGATTACGGCTGCATGCTGCGCGCCTACCGCCGCCATATAGTCGACGCCATGCTGCACTGCCATGAGCGCAGCACCTTTATTCCGATCCTCGCCAACACCTTTGCCCGCAAGGCAACGGAAATTCCGGTCCTGCACGCCGAGCGCGAGCACGGGGAATCGAAGTACAGCTTTATGCGTCTCATCAATCTGATGTACGACCTCGTCACCTGCCTGACCACCACGCCGCTGCGCCTGCTGAGCGTGTTCGGCAGCATCATCGCCCTGGCCGGCTTTACGCTGTCCGTCCTGCTGGTGGTGCTGAGGCTGGTCTTTGGCCCGCAGTGGGCGGCGGAAGGGGTCTTCATGCTTTTTGCCGTGCTGTTTATGTTCATCGGCGCCCAGTTCGTCGGAATGGGCCTGCTCGGTGAATACATAGGCCGTATCTATAACGATGTTCGCGCACGTCCGCGCTACTTTATTCAACGTGTTGTCCGTCAGGAACACAAAGCATCTCAAGAGGAAAACCACCCATGAAAGCCGTTGTATTTGCCTATCACGATATGGGGTGCGCGGGCACGCTGGCCCTGCTGGAAGCGGGCTATGACATTGCTGCAATCTTTACCCATCCGGACGCGGCGGGGGAGAATCACTTCTTCGGCTCCGTGGCGCGTATCGCCGCCGAGCGCGGTATTCCGGTGTATGCTCCGGACGACGTCAACCACCCGCTGTGGGTGGATCGCATCCGCGCGCTCGCACCTGATGTCATCTTCTCGTTCTACTATCGCAACCTGATCTGCGACGAGATCTTAGGCCTGGCCGCAAAAGGGGCGTTTAACCTTCACGGCTCTCTGCTGCCCGCCTACCGTGGCCGCGCGCCGCTGAACTGGGTGCTGGTCAACGGCGAAACGGAAACGGGCGTGACGCTGCACCGCATGGTGCGCCGCGCAGATGCCGGGGCCATCGTCGCCCAGCAGCGCGTGGCAATCGACGCGGATGAAACCGCGCTTGAGCTGCATCATAAACTCTGCACCGCGGCGCAAAGTCTGCTGCGTGACGCGCTGCCAGCCATCCTCAACGGCACCTTCAGGGAGACCGAGCAGGACGAAAGCAAGGCCAGCTGCTTTGGCCGCCGCGCGCCGGAAGATGGTCGCCTGGACTGGAATAAACCCGCCCGCCAGCTGCACAACCTGGTGCGCGCCGTGACCGACCCGTGGCCGGGCGCATACAGCTTTGCGGGCGTAAGCAAATTTATCGTCTGGAAATCCCGCGTGCGTGACGATATCCCGGCCGCTAAGCCGGGCACCGTCGTCTCCGTCTCTCCGCTGATTGTGAGCTGCGGCGAGCAGGCGCTGGAGATCGTCACCGGGCAGACCGACAACGGCCTGTACGTTCAGGGCACGCAGCTGGCGCAGTCTCTGGGGCTGGTGGCTGGGGCGCTGATCACCAGCGCGCCGGTGGTTGCCATCAAGCGCCGCACGCGCGTGCTGATCCTCGGCGTGAACGGCTTTATCGGGAACCACCTGACCGAACGTCTGCTCAAAGACGATAACTACGAGATTTACGGTCTGGATATCGGCTCTGACGCCATCAGCCGTTTCCTCAACAACCCGCGCTTCCACTTTGTGGAAGGGGATATCAGCATTCACTCCGAGTGGATCGAATATCACATTAAAAAATGCGACGTGGTGCTGCCGCTGGTCGCCATCGCCACGCCAATCGAGTACACCCGTAACCCGCTGCGCGTGTTCGAGCTGGATTTCGAAGAGAACCTGAAGATCATCCGCGACTGCGTGAAATACGACAAGCGCATCATCTTCCCGTCCACCTCTGAAGTGTACGGCATGTGTACCGACAAAAACTTCGATGAGGATGCCTCCAGCCTGGTGGTCGGGCCAATCAACAAGCAGCGCTGGATCTACTCTGTCTCCAAGCAGCTGCTGGACCGCGTGATTTGGGCCTACGGCGAGAAAGAGGGTCTGCGCTTTACCCTGTTCCGTCCGTTTAACTGGATGGGCCCGCGTCTGGATAACCTGAACGCGGCGCGAATCGGCAGCTCCCGTGCGATCACCCAACTGATCCTGAACCTGGTCGAAGGCTCGCCTATCAAGCTGATTGAAGGTGGAAGTCAGAAACGCTGCTTTACGGACATCAGCGACGGTATCGAAGCCCTGTTCCGCATCATTGAGAACAAAGATAACCGCTGCAACGGTGAGATCATCAACATCGGTAACCCGGACAACGAAGCGAGCATTCGCGAGCTGGCCGAGATGCTGCTGGCCAGCTTTGAGCGCCACCCGCTGCGCGATCGCTTCCCACCGTTTGCCGGTTTCCGCGAAGTGGAAAGCAGCAGCTACTACGGAAAGGGCTACCAGGACGTCGAGCACCGTAAGCCAAGCATCCGCAACGCGAAGCGCTGCCTGAACTGGACGCCGACGGTGAAGATGGAGCAGACCATTGATGAAACGCTCGACTTCTTCCTGCGCACCGTGGAGCTGTCGGAACAGGCCTCATGAAAAAAGTCGGTTTACGCATTGATGTCGACACCTTCAGGGGAACGCGTGACGGCGTGCCCAGACTGCTGGAACTGCTGAGCAGGCACGGCGTGCGTGCCAGCATTTTCTTCAGCGTGGGGCCTGACAACATGGGACGCCATTTATGGCGTCTGGTTAAACCGGCATTTCTGTTCAAAATGCTGCGCTCGCGCGCGGCATCCCTCTACGGCTGGGATATTTTGCTGGCCGGCACCGCCTGGCCCGGCAGACGCATCGGCGCGGGTAATGAAGCGGTTATCCGCGCGGCGGCGCAGCAACACGAGGTCGGCCTGCATGCCTGGGATCATCACGCCTGGCAGGCGTGGGCGGGCGTCTGGGATATCCCGCGCCTGTCCCGTGAGGTCGAGCGTGGAATGCTGGAGCTTGAGGCCATCATCGGTCAGCCCGTGCGCTGTTCCGCCGTGGCGGGATGGCGTGCCGACCAGCGGGTGGTCAAAGCCAAAGAGCATTTCGCGTTTCGCTACAATAGCGACTGTCGTGGAACCGGGCCGTTTTTGCCGCTGTTGGGCGAAAATCGCTACGGTACGGTGCAAATTCCGGTCACGCTTCCTACGTGGGATGAAGTGGTGGGGCGCGAGGTGAAGGCGGAAGCATTTAATCGCTACATTCTGGACCGCATCCATCGTGACGCCGGAACGCCGGTCTATACCATCCATGCCGAAGTGGAAGGGATTGCGTATCAGCATGATTTCGACGAACTGCTGACCATGGCCGCCCGGGAAGGCATTGCGTTCTGTCCGATGAGCGAGCTGCTGCCGGACGACCTCAGCAGCCTGCCCGTGGGTAAAGTCGTCCGTAATGAACTGGCTGGCCGGGAAGGCTGGCTTGGCTATCAACAAACCGTGAGTCCGGTCCCATGAAAACAGCCCGTTATGGCGTAGCGCTTTTCGCACTGTTTATCGTTTACTACCTCATTCCGGTCGATATCCGCCTGCTTTGGCAGCCTGATGAAACGCGCTATGCGGAAATCAGCCGCGAGATGCTGGCATCGGGTGACTGGGTTGTCCCGCATTTCCTCGGGCTGCGCTACTTTGAAAAGCCGATTGCCGGCTACTGGATCAACAGCATCGGGCAGATGCTGTTCGGGCACACGAACCTCGCCGTGCGCGCCGGGTCCATCTTCTCTACCGGTTTAGCGGCGCTGCTGGTCATCTGGATGGCCTGGCGACTCTGGCGGGATAAGCGTACGGCCATTTTCTCCGGCCTGATCTTCCTGACTCTGTTCCTGGTGTATGGCATCGGCACCTATGCGGTGCTGGACCCCATCGTCACCCTGTGGCTGGTGGCGGCGATGTGCTGCTTCTGGCTCGCCTCACAGGCGCGCACCGTGGCCGGAAAAGCGGGCGGCTATGTGCTGCTTGGGCTGGCCTGCGGCATGGGGGTGATGACCAAAGGCTTCCTGGCGCTGGCGGTACCGGTGATCGGCGTGCTGCCGTGGGTGATTGCCCAAAAGCGCTGGAAAGAGGTGCTGATTTTTGGCTGGCTCGCGGTCCTGAGCTGCGTGCTGATTGTTCTGCCGTGGGGGCTGGCCATTGCGCACCGCGAGCCTGATTTCTGGCGCTACTTCTTCTGGGTTGAGCATATTCAGCGTTTTGCCCAGAGCGACGCGCAGCATAAAGCTCCGTTCTGGTATTACCTGCCGTTCCTGCTCGCGGGCAGCCTGCCGTGGCTGGCGCTGCTGCCAGGCGCGCTGCGTCTTGGCTGGAATGACAGACAAAACGCGGGCGGAGGGTTCTACCTGCTGGGTTGGGTGGTGATGCCGCTGCTGTTTTTCAGCATCGCTAAAGGCAAGCTGCCGACCTATATCCTGCCCTGTTTTGCCCCGCTGGCTATCCTGATGGCGCGCTATGCCTGCCTCGCGGCGGAAAAAGGGGCCAGAGCGTTACGCATTAACGGCGGCATTAACCTGGCGTTTGGCGCTATCGGCGTGGTGGCGGCGCTGGTGGTCTCGCCGTGGGGGCTGGCTAAGCATCCGGTCTGGACGTCGGTCGAACTGTATAAAGTCTTCTGCGCGGTGGTGGCGTTCCTTATCTGGGGCGCGGTAGGCTGGTTTACGCTGCGGCAGAGCCAGCGGCGCTGGTGGCTGGCGGCGCTGTGTCCTGCGGGTCTGGCGCTGCTGATTGGTTTTGCCATTCCGAACCTGGTGGTGGATTCCAAGCAGCCGCAGTCGCTGGTTGATACCGTGCGCGAGCCGCTTCAGGGCAGCCGCTTTGTGCTGACCAATAACGTTGGCGTGGCCGCGGGCCTGGCGTGGGAGCTGAAGCGCAGTGACATCACGCTGTTTGCTCAGAGCGGCGAGCTGCGCTACGGGCTGGATTATCCCGATGCGAAAGATCGCTTTGTCAGTGAAGACGACTTCGCGCAGTGGCTGGCAACGCATCGTAAGCAGGGAGGCGTGTCGCTGGTGATGCTGCTGTCTAAACGTGACGATATTGCAGAGGCGAATTTACCGCAGCCGGACAATCTCTATATCCAGGGGCGTCTGGCCCTGCTGGAGTATCTGCCGAAGTGATGACCTGGACCTGGCTCATACTGGCAAGCCTGCTGAGCTGCGCGGGACAGCTGTGCCAGAAACAGGCTACCCGTCCGGCGAAAGGCGGACGGCGTGGCGCGCACATCATGCGGTGGCTTGGCCTGGCGATGCTGGCGCTGGGCTGCGGAATGCTGGTCTGGCTGGTGGTGCTGCAGCGCCTGCCAGTCGGCGTAGCTTACCCTATGCTGAGCCTCAATTTTGTCTGGGTGACGCTGGCGGCGAAGGTCTTCTGGCGCGAGCACGTTGCTGTGCACCACTGGCTGGGGGTCGGGTTCATTATCATGGGGATTATCGTGCTGGGAGGAAGCCTGTGAAAGGCGCGTTCTGGGCGTTATGCAGCGTGCTGTTAGTCAGCGCCGCACAGCTGTTGCTGCGCGATGCCATGCAGGCTCTGCCGCCGGTCAGCGATTTTCTGACGTTTATCTCCTCGCTGTGGCACGTTTCGTCCGGCACGGGCGCGCTGCTGCTGGGGTTAACGGGATACGTTGCCTCCATGGGCTGCTGGTATCTGGCGCTGCATCGCATGGCGCTCAGCAAAGCGTATGCCTTGCTGAGCCTCAGCTATATCCTGGTGTGGGGCACGGCAATCCTGCTGCCCGGCTGGGGGGAGCACTTCTCCTGGCATGGGCTGCTGGGCGTCGCGTTGATTATGCTGGGTGTACTGGTGATTTTCCTGCCCCGACGTGAATAATCGACTCGGCGGTCAGGGTGTAAGGGGTCGAGGTACAGACGGCAAGGCTCAGAGAACCGAGCTGCAGCTGGCTGACCGAGTGCGACTGCGCCGTGCTGTCGATGCTGACAATCTGCCAGGCGCTGCCGCCGCGCTGTTTCACAATCGCTTCTTTGCGCGTCCAGATACGCCAGAAGGCAGAAAGCTGTTCCTCGGGCGCTTCACGCTCCAGCTCGTCATGCTCTGTCAGGCTGAAAACGGCGTTGGCCAGCGCCTGCCAGTTCTTGCGGGGGCGAATCACTTCGATATCGCAGCCCACTTCGCCTTCATCGCTCATCAGCAGGGCGATATCATCACCGCTATGGCTCAGGTTGAACCACAGCGGATCCCCCATCGCAAATGCCGGCTTCCCCTGCTCGCCGTAAATTATGTCGGGGAGCGGGTGAGGGGATAATGTTCTGGCGAGCAGCGTCCGGCCAGCCAGCCAGGAGGCCTGTCGTGCACCCTGAGGTGCCTTATCTGCAAGCGTTGACGCCAGCGGGTCCGCGCAAAGGGTGGAAATTTTTCCCAGTACAAACCGGTACATAGTTACGCCCAGCGTTTAATGATAATCGAGGTATTGATGCCGCCAAACGCGAAGTTATTGCTCTGCAGATACTCGCAGTCAATCTGACGGGCTTCTCCCATAATATAATCTAAAGCCCCGCATTGCTCATCCGGCTGCGTTAAATTGAGCGTCGGGGCAAACCAGCCTTCGCGCATCATCTGCAGGCTCATCCACGCTTCCAGCGCGCCGCAGGCCCCCAGCGTGTGGCCAAAATAGCTCTTCAGCGAGGAAACCGGCACGCTGTCACCGTAGATGGCGGCCGTGGCCTGGCTTTCGGCGATATCGCCGCGGTCGGTGGCGGTACCGTGCGCGGAGATATACCCCACATCCCGGGCGCTTAACCCCGCCATCGCCAGCGACTGCTCCATGCAAATCTGCATGGTGTCACGCTGCGGCTGGGTGATATGGGCCGCGTCACAGTTGGTGGCAAAGCCCACGATCTCACCGTAGATGGTGGCCCCGCGCGCTCTGGCGTGCTCCAGCTCCTCCAGAATCAGGGTGCCTGCGCCTTCCCCAATCACCAGACCATCGCGCTGCGTATCGAACGGCGAGGGGGTGGTTTTGGGTTCGTCGTTGCGCTGGCTGGTGGCAAACAGCGTGTCAAACACCGCCGCTTCAGACGGACAAAGCTCTTCCGCGCCCCCCGCGACCATCACGGTCTGATACCCGTGGCGAATTGCCTCCCAGGCGTAGCCAATCGCCTGGCTGCCGGAGGTACAGGCGCTCGACGTTGGGATCACGCGGCCACGTAGTCCAAAGAACAGGCCGGTATTCACCGCGGTGGTGTGCGGCATCATCTGGACGTAGGTTGTCCCGGTGATGTTATTGGTGTGCTTTTCGGTAAGCATGGTCGCGAATTCGCTGACCGGGCCGGTGCTGCCTGTCGAAGAACCGTAGGCGATGCCGGTTTGCCCGTTGGTAAGCACCGCTTCGCCAATCAGCCCCGCCTGCTCCAGCGCCAGCTCTGTGGCGCGGGTAGACATCAGCGACACGCGGCCCATGGCGCGAATACGTTTGCGGGTATAGTGTTCCGGCAGCGCGAAATCGTCGATCGGCGCGCCCAGCAGGGTGTGCAGGCCATCATAAACCTGCCATTCCGGCATTTTACGCACGGCGTTTTCATACGCCAGCAGCCGGCTGGAAACGGACTGCCAGTTCTCGCCAAAGGCGGTGACGCCGCCCATGCCCGTAATCACCACGCGACGCGTCATAGCATTCCTCCGTTAATCGAAATGACCTGGCGGGTGACGTAGCCCGCGATATCCGACATCAGATAGCTTGCCAGCCCGGCGACCTCCTCAGCCTGGCCCATACGTTTCATTGGGATGATGGACATCGCTTCCTTCAGCGCGGCCTCCTCCATCTCAATCATGCCGGTATCAATCAGCCCTGGCGCAATGCAGTTCACGGTGATTTTGCGTTTTGCCAGTTCGATCGCCAGCGCTTTGGTGGCACCGATAATGCCCGCTTTGGCCGCGCTGTAGTTCACCTGGCCGCGGTTGCCCATCACGCCGGAGACGGAGGATAAGGTAATAATGCGCCCGCCTTGACGGGTGCCGATCATGGGCATAATGCAGGGGTGTATGACGTTATAAAAACTGTCGAGATTGGTGTGGATCACGCTGTCCCAGTCGTCTTCACTCAGTGCCGGAAAAGCGCCATCGCGGGTAATTCCGGCGTTGCTGACCACGCCATACCATGCGCCATGGGCATCAATTTCCTGTTCAAGCACTTCACGGCACTGCTCGCGGTTGCCTACGTCAAACGAGAGTAAACGGCCGCTGCCGCCCGCCTGCGTGATGGCGTCCAGCGTCTCCTGCGCGCCTGCGGCATCACGATGGTAATGCACGCCGACGGTGAACCCGTCAGCGGCAAGCTGGCGGGCGATGGCGCGACCAATGCCTTTGCTGGCCCCTGTGACCAGTACGGAACGACTCATGCGTGGGATCCCTGATTAAAAAGCGATGTTAATTCTTCTGCACTCGGCTGGAAGGTATTGACCCGGCCCGTGGCCAGCGTCTCTTCACCTGCGCAAATCGTGCATTCAAAACTGCCGAAGCGTTCGTCCTGCATCAGCAGCTTAACGGTAATGTCCAGCGTTAAGCCTTTGGCGAAACGCCCGCTGGCGCAGACCAGCTCGCGCGCGCCGAGCACCATGCCCAGCGCGATATGTTCCTGCCCCTGCTGCTGACGATGCCAGCCCGACCAGACGCCAACGGTCTGCGCCATTAGCTCGAGCGCGTACCAGCCCGGCAAGTCGCCATCGGCATTGAGAAACGGCGCCAGCACGCTTTGCCTGTCAACCGCCACGCGGCAGACCGCCATGTCATCCGTCACATTTTCAACGGACCCCAGCAGCATCATGGGCGCATCGTGCGGCAAATAGGTTTCGGGTGATAGATAGCTCATGACGTTCTCCCCAGCAGAATGCTGGCGTTATTGCCGCCAAACGCGAACGAGTTAGACAAAATCACCGGCTTTTTCAGGGCGGTGCTCTGGTGCAGCAGGCCGCACGGCGCCAGCGTCTCGTCCGGAGCGTAGCGGGAAAAATCCTGCGGCGGCAAGGGCAGATCGCGCGTCAGGATAAGCCAGCTCAAAGCCGCTTCGGTAATTCCGGCAGCGCCCAGCGTGTGGCCGGTAAGGTGTTTGGTTGAACTGCACGGCACGCTTTCTCCGAAGAGATCGTGAACCACCTGTGATTCAATCTGATCGTTGAGCGGCGTGGCCGTGCCGTGCAGGTTGATGTAGCCGATGTCGTCCGGCTGCATGCCCGCTTCGCTGAGCGCCTGAGTGATAGCCCTTATCGCCCCGTCGCCCTGCGGATGCGGGGCGGAAATATGGTACGCATCGCTGGATTCGCCCGTGCCGAGCAGCGCCACGTCCGCGGGTTCCCGGCTTAATACCATCAGCGCCGCCGCTTCACCGATGGTGATCCCCCGGCGGTCCCGGCCAAACGGCTCGCAGAGCGTGGGGGAGAAGGATTCAAGACTGTTAAAGCCGTTCACGGGCATCCGGCTCAGGGTGTCTGCTCCGCCGACAATGGCGATATCCACCAGCCCGGCTTCGATCAGGCGTTTGCCGCCGATCATCGCCCGCGCGCTGGAGGAGCAGGCGGTGGAGATCGTATAGGCCGGGCCTTCAAGCTGCAGCCAGTTGGCGAGAAAGCGGGACGGATCGCCCAGCTCCTGCTGCGGATACTGCCAGCGCGTGCTGGTCTCGCCGTCGGTAATGAGACGCACGTGCTCATCGCCTTCATCCAGCCCGGAGGTGCTGGTTCCCAGCACCACGGCCACGCGGTCGCGACCAACGCGGGCGATGGCCTCGTCGACGGCGGGCTGAATCTGCGCCAGCGCGGCCAGCAGCAGCTGGTTGTTGCGGGTGCGGTGTGCAGAGAAGGTGTCCGGGATGAGCGGCAGTTCGCCTTCCACCCCGCCCAGTACCGCTTCGGGCATTCCCTGCAGCCAGCCGGTCCGGGCGTGCATGCCCGGCGCCACGCCCGCAGCCAGGTTGGCGGCAATTTCATCAGGCGAGTTGCCCAGCGCGTTGACCATGCCAACAGCGGATATATAAATCATCTCAGTCACCCAGATATTGAATGGTGATGTGGTATTTGAATACGTGTTGCTCGATGCTGATCGGCTCGCGCTTGCCTTTGCGCTGGAGATAGACAATCTCCGTCACCAGCTTGCCGCTGGCGTTGCGCAGCTCGCGCCGATCGCCATTGTCCGTTAACGTCCAGCCCTTCGGCAACTGCGGCTGCCAGGCGCTAATCGGCCAGTGGCTGAGCATCACGTCGGCCAGCACCTGGCTGGCGGGCGGCAGCTGCGGCACGACGATCGACTGCTCGGTATGAATACCGCTCTCGTCGTACGTTGCCAGGAACAGGCGAATGCCCACGGAAGAGAGGCCGGCCAGCGTGACCTTATGCGCATCCGCGTTGAGCATCACCAGCAGGGACTGCGTTTGCCCGTTAAAGCTGCCGGTCAGCAGCTGCTGGGAGCTTACCGCCGGGCTGATGCCGGGCGGCGGCAGAGTGACTTTGGTGCCAGGCTGAAGCCAGGCCTGAGGCCGCGTCTCTTTGGTATCGGTCGAATGGCTGCAGCCTGCCAGCAGCAACACCGCGGCCAGCGCGACGGCGCGATAAACAGCGTTCATTTACGTTTTCTCTCTTTCTTATCCGGCATCGCCAGCGGTGCCAGCAGGAAGGCGGTGAAAATACCGCTCACCAGCACAATACCAAAGCTGCTGATAGCCTGGGTGGCGCTGAAGACGAGCATGCCCAGCGTCAGCAGGGTGGTCATCATGGCCAGGGTAATCGCCAGCATCGAAGTCAGCGGCGTACCGCGCGGGTTGCTGAAGAACAGCGTGTAGTTAATGCCAATGCCGAGCACCAGTACCAGCGCCAGCAGTGAAAACAGATTTACCGGGTGGCCCGTTGCGGCCAGGACCGCCAGCCCGCAGCTCAGCGACAGCACGGACGGCACCAGGCTTATCAACCCTTTGCGCCAGCCGAGGCGCAGCATCGCCCCGCAGGCTATCACCGCCAGCGCCGCAAACAGTAGCCCCGTCAGCAGCGTGCGGTAGAGGGCAAACAGGCTGTCAAAGCTGGCCTTGCGGTCCACCCAGACGACGCCGTCATGGCGCGCGGCCAGCTCACCGAGCGCCGCGCTGTTTTTTGCGCCGTCCACCGGCACGAGCACGCCGCTTTCCCCGCCCGGCAGGGTCAGCCAGAGCAGACGCCAGCCCTCGCTGGCCGGACTTTCAAGCCACGCGTCCACGCTGACCGGCATGGCGTCCAGATTGGGGGAAACGGCGTTAAGCCCTGCGCTTTTCAGCACGTTCGTCACCGCAGGCGCGGCGTTCCGCAGCAGCGCAAGGTCGCTTTTCTGGCGGGCCTGCGAGTTCAGCGGCAGGGTGCGCCAGCGGGTGAGATCCCCCGCCTTTTGCGCCTCGGCCAGCGCGGGAGTAAAGGCTTCCAGCCGCTCCAGCGTTTGCTGGGGCGAAGCGCCATGCACCACAAACCATTTCTGATCGACGCTTTGGCCGGTCAGGGCGGTAATGGTTTTCTCCTGCGCCAGAATATCTTTCGGCAGCGCCTGCAGCTGGGCGATGTCGTCGTCCACCTTCAGGGTGCTCATTCCCACGGCGGAGAGCAGCGCCAGCGCGACGGGCAGACCAACGGACAGTTTTTTACTGCGTCGCCAGGCGGCCAGCCAGCGCAACATCAGGACCATAAAGGGAACCGGGCGCACCGGCAAACCCCGGCACAGCCACGGATGCCAGAAAATCACCGTCAGGCAGGAGGCGCTCAGCCCCGTCGCGGCAAATACCGCCATCTGGCGGATCCCGGGGAAGGGGGCCAGCATCATAATCAGGTAGGCGGCGACGGTCGTCAGCAGCGCCAGCAGCAGCGCATTGCGCACTTTGGCCAGGCTTTGCCAGGGAGAGAGCTCCGCGCCGTGCACCATCCGTTCGGTCAGGTAGTAAAGCGTATAGTCTGCCGAAATACCGATGATGCTCATGCTCATCACCAGCGTCATCAGGTGCAGTTCGCCAAAGAGCAGCAGCGTCACCACCGTGCCCGCCAGCGCGCCGATGGCAATGGAGAGCACGCTCAGCAGCAGCGGGCGCAGAGAGCGGAACACCGCCACGATCAGCAGGAACACCCCAAGCAGGGTGGCGATGCCCAGCGTTGAGACGTCGCGTTTAGCCTGCTGGCTGGCATAATCGCTGTAGAACACCGTCCCGCGCGAAAGCAGCTGCGCCTGCGGGTAACGCGCTTTCAGCGTCTGTTGCAGCGCGTTAAGCGTCGTCACGAGCCGGTGGGTCTGCTGCATATCAAATGACGAACCCGCCAGTTCGCCGTGCAGCAGATACCAGTAGTTTCCCGCTTCATCTTGCGTGACCAGCCAGCCGTCCATCAGCCGCAGCTTCTGGCCGTTTTGCGCCAGGGCGAGCTGCGAGCCGCGCATCAGCATCAGCGGATCGTTTTGCAGCTCTTTACCGCTGACGCCGGAGAAGGCGGAGTAGAGCTGGGATAAAATCCACTGCGCCTGCGCTTCTCCGCCGTTTTGCAGGCGGGCGCGGGTGGCCGGATCAATCAGCCCGTTGCGGTGCTGCCAGAAGAATTCTCCCCAGGCCTTTTGCCCGGCGGCGTCCATCGGGCCTTTGACCTCGCGGAGCGCGTCGCTGCCGTGCAGCAGTTCAAGCCACTGCTGCGCCACGCGCGGATCGGGTTCTTTGCCGGGGCTGACCAGCCAGACCAGCTGGCGGTCGAGACGCTGCATAAACCCGTCGTTGAGCGCCGGAGGGATCGCCCCCAGCGTCTGCTTCGGCAGCATGGCCAGCACGCTGCTGTTCAGCCGCGCGCCGGGCAGCAGCGACAGCAGCACGCCCAGCATAACCAGACATACCGTGGCCCACAGCAGCGCCGGGCGCAGGGATTTACGGTGCGGCAAAGCGTTGGCGTTCGTCATCGGTCAGGCTGGCGGGCGTCAATTGGTGGTTTGAAAGGGCGATATCGGTACGGTCGCCCTGCCTGTCGTTCAGGCGGATCGTCTCAAGATAGGTCGCGCCGCCCAGATCGAGGGTGGCGAAAATCTTGTCCAGCGGCGTCGTTTTTGGGGTAAGCACCAGCGACCAGCGGCCCGCGCCCAGGTCTTTAAAATCGATGCGGAAGTTCTCTTCCAGCACCTTGCGGTCGGCCTGGAACAGGGCCCGCAGCAGGTGGTTGAACTGGAACATCTGCGGATTATTGTCGGCGGTGATGGTCTGCGGCGGCTGGCCGTTGATCGCCTGTACCATCCGCTTGTCGTCCAGCAGCAGCGTCATCGGAAACGGCGCTTTTTGATCCCACAACAGGCCGCTGTCGCGGGCGATCAGCATCTCGCCCTGCGAGCGCAGCGGCTGCGGCATATCTTTTATCGTGCGGACCTGTTCGAAGTGCGCGCGCACCACGGGCTGCTCGGTGAAACGCTGCTGCAGTTCATCCAGCGTCACGGCGCTGACCAGCGGGCTGACGAGCAGCGTCAGCAAAGGCAACCATTTCATGGCGTGACTCCCATACGTTCAAACAGTACTGCCGGACTGACAAAGCACATTTCGCGGGTGGCTTCTTCTACCGCTACCTGGATGGTGTAGCCGGTGGTGGTGCGTTTGCCGGTTTGCGCATCGAAAATTTGATAGGCAATGCGCAGGCGGTTTTCATACTCTTCAATCTGCGCGCGAACGCGAATGCGCTGCTCAAAGGTCACCGCATCGCGGTATTTCACCCGCGTGTCGACAACGGGCCAGACGTAGCCGGAGGCTTTCATCTGGCGATAGCCATAGTCAAACTGATTGAGCAGCGCCTCGCGGGCGATCTCAAAGTAGCGGAAATAGTTGCCGTGCCAGACCACGCCCATCATATCGACGTCGTGGAACGGAACGGTGATCTCAACTTCAGTCGTAAAGCGGGGATCGGTCAGCACCCTTTACTCCTTCTCTCTGGACTCTGGCAGATGCCAGAAATCGAAAAAATTAAACCAGTCGAGCGGCGACATCAGGGCGTAATGCTCCAGCCGCTGCGCGTAGCGATCGACGGTAGCCTGCAGCGCCTGCTGGCGTTCCCCGCGCGGCAGGATCAGCGGGTCGGCAAACGGCTCGCTGTGCAGGACGAGCTTCCCCTGCTGGCGCAGGGCGAAAATCAACACCACCGGACAGCGCAGGATGGAGGCCAGGATAAACGGCCCCTGAGGGAACGGTGCGGGCTGGCCCATGAACGGGCTCCAGATCACCCGCCACTCGCCGCCACGCTGCGGGTTGACGGCGATGCGGTCGCCCACGATCGCGACCCATTCTCCGCGCTCAAGCTTCTCTTTGATGGCAATGGCGGTGTCCGGGCCGATGTCGGTGACCGACATCAAATTCACGCCGGCCTGGGGCGCCATTTCGCTCATAATTTGCTTAAAACGCCGGGCGTTCTCGCTGAAGACCAGGGCGTTGATGGTTTTGCTGCCGTCCAGCTGGGCCAGCGCCCGGCAGGCTTCTACGTCGCCAAGATGCGAGGCCAGCAGCAGCTTGCCCTGCGGCGCCGCGATATTAAGCGTTTCGCTCGCGCCGGGAGCAAAGACCACGTCGCGCTTAAACTTCAGCTCGCCGCGCCAGCTGGCGACTTTGTCCAGCATCGCGTTGCCGAAGCGCATGAAATGGAAAAAGCTGTTGAGCTGTTCTGGAACAGGCATGTTCCGCTGCATCAGCACCTGCTTCACGCGTGCAATCCACTGCCGCGAAGCCTGCCGCGCCGGACGCGCGATCAGCCAGTAGACGCCGATAACCGGCCACAGCAGCACGGTAAACGCCCGCCGCCCCAGCAGCTGCCAGACGCGCAGCATCAGGCGCATGCCCCACAGGCCTTTAACCTCGTCCTGCTGCGCCCAGTGCTGGCCGCGTCGACGGAAGAGCAGGCCGGGAATGCGGGGCAGCATGCCGAAGAACAGCCGGGTATGCATCAGGGAGATCCGCACGTTATCTTTCAACGCGTCGAAGTGGGACAACCCGTCCTGCGGATAGGTCACGCGGGTGGGCAGAAAGACGCTGGTGTTGCCCTGCCAGTAGAGACGGACCATCACTTCGGTGTCAAAGTCCATCCGTTTACCGAGCGTTTCACGCGCGGCGAGCCGCAGCGTGGGCGAGACCGGGTAGACCCGAAAGCCGCACATGCTGTCTTTAAGCTGCAGGGATAAGGTCTCAATCCATACCCAGACGTGGGTGACCCAGCGCCCGTAGAGCCGCGAGCGCGGGATGGAATCATCGTAAACGGGCTGGCCGGAAATCAGCGCGTCCGGGTGGCGCTCCGCCAGCGCCAGCATTTTGGGAATATCTTCGATGGCGTGCTGGCCGTCCGCGTCCACCTGCAGGGCGTGGGTATAGCCCGCACGCGCGCACTCCTCCAGCCCCCTGATGACCGCGGCACCTTTACCGGCGTTTTGCGCCAGACGGACCAGCGTCATCTGCGGCTGCTCCGCCGCCAGCCGCTCAAGCTCCTGGCGGGTGGCGGCTTCGCTGCCGTCATCCACTACCAGGCACGGCAGGCCAAACGGCGAGAGGCGCGACAGTACGCTGGCCATCGTGGCGCCGTGGTTGTAGCACGGGATCAGCACGCAGGGGCGGAAGGTTACTGACATAGACGAATTTTCCCGCTGCTGGCGGTATGGCGTTCAGCCCCGTCATGACGCAGGTAGCTGAAGGTCAGCAGTTTGCGCCCGGCATGCCACTCAAGCACCAGCGTCACCGTGGTTTCCGGCAGCAGAGGCGCCTGGAACTTCACGTTTTGAATGCTGTGAAAGCGGTAGCCCGGTGCCAGTAAGGTCGTTGCGTAGTGCATCACCCAGTCAAGCTGCGCAACGCCGGGCAGCAGCGGCTGTACGGCAAAATGGCCCTGAAACCAGAACAGAGAGGCGTCGAGATGCAACACGATCTCCAGCTTCTCCGGCTGTGCCTGATGGCGCTCGATTTCATGA
Organism: Enterobacter cloacae complex sp. P6RS; assembly: GCF_014982245.1. Taxonomy (NCBI): domain Bacteria; kingdom Pseudomonadati; phylum Pseudomonadota; class Gammaproteobacteria; order Enterobacterales; family Enterobacteriaceae; genus Enterobacter; species Enterobacter cloacae complex sp. P6RS. The sequence goes on along the minus strand of NZ_JADCLB010000011.1, from coordinate 93,062 downwards.
ATTTTCATGAAATAACTCCTCTAACTGCGCATAGACACGCTTGTTCATACTGTTTACCGGCATCTCATCGACAATGCGCCAGTAGCGTGGAACTGCGACCGGCTCAAGCCACGGCAGCAGGGCGCGTCGCCAGGCGAACTCCTGCGCTTTTTTATCCTGCAGATGCCAGCGCTGACGAACCGCCTCATCCAGCACCAGCAGGACGCCAATCCCCTGACGGCCCCCGCGCGTAACCGGCAGCGCAGCCGCCTCGCAAACGCCGTCGAGCTCCAGCAGGCGACGCTCAATCTCGTTAAGCGAGATGCGCTTTTCTTCAATTTTGACCACCCGCCCGCGACGACCGGCGATGCTAAACAGCCCCGCACTGTCGAAGTGGAGGATATCGTCCAGCTGGAGTCCTTCAGCCTCATGGATAAGCAGCGAAGTGACGCGGCAGGCGTCATCTTCCTGATGGAAGTTTACGCCGGGGAAGGGTCGCCACGGCAGGTTATCTTCCACGCGATGGCGCCAGGCGAGGATCCCGGTTTCGGTGCTGCCATAAATTTCGTCCGGCCAGATGTTAAGCCAGCCAACCGTGGTGGAGACGTCACGCCAGGGCAGCATTCCGCCCGCGGAAATCAGCATCCTGACGGGCGGCACGGCCAGTTCGGTATCCAGGCGCTTCAGGAACGCAGGGCTGCTGATGAACAGGTAATGCCGGTCATGAGGAAGGGCGGCCAGCTGCTCTGCGTAGTAGAGCATCGCGGCATGCAGCGGCAGGCCCATCGCCATCGGCAGTACGATGCGAAATGTCAGGCCATAGAGATGTTGCGGGACGACGGAGGCCACAACGCTACAGCCAGCCAGGCGTTCGCCGAAGCGGTCAGCCAGCAGGCGGGCTTCGCGATCCAGGCTGACGATGTGCTTAACCACCCGGCGCGGCATTCCCGTGGAGCCGGAGGTGAACAGCTCGACGAAGCGGTTTTCGTTAATCTCCGGCAGGGGTACCCAGCGGGCGATCGTCTGGTGGCGGGAGGCTACCACAATCAGCTGCCCGTCAATATCGAGGGACCGATCGCTCAGGACGCCACTAAACAGCGGCTGCTGCTCCTCAAGCAGCGAAACGCGGCTATGGCCGGGAATGACCGGCGTTTTACCGGCATGCAGCGAGGCCAGCAGCGCAACGATAAACAGGTAGCTGTTTTCAAAGCACAGCGCCCAGCGCTCGCCTTCCTGCTGACGCAGGGTGTCGACCAGTAACGTCACGTCGTGGCGCAGCTGGCCCAGCGTCCAGGTACGATCGTCGAGCCAGGCGACGGGCGTGTCGTCAGGGCGGGGCGCGTTTAACCACTGGCCCAGCGGAAGGGGGTTAGTCATTCTGCATCTCTTTTTTTATCACCCGCTGGCGCACCAGCCACTCTGCCGCCATCAGCGTTCCCATCAGGATGTAAGCCACCATACCGTTCCACAGCGTCCACAGATGCATGTCGCCGTGCAGGACGGTATACAGCGCCATCGCCCCGTTGCCGATGAAAAATCCGCACCAGACGAGGGTCACCCTGCGGGTATAGCGCACGCCCTCCGGCGGCAAATTTGGCTCTCGCAGGCGCGCCAGGCGTTCGACCAGCGGCATCGCTGTCCAGAGCGAACCGCCGAAGACGGCGAGCATCACAAGATTAACGACCACAGGGTAAAACAGCAGCCACTGGTGGGTTTTCAGCAGGTAGCTTGCCGCGCAGAGCGCGATCCCCGCCAGCGCCACGCACTGCACCACATACCGCATCGGGCCGGTGTTATGCCGCGCCTGGCGCAGCCGCAGCAGCAACAGCAGCGCCATCACCGGCAGCAGCCACGGCAGGCTGTTATGCGTCAGCCCAAATCCAATCAGGAAAGGCCACGACAGCAGCATCAGCCCCGTCAGGAGTGGGATGACCGGGAACGTCCGTCCACCACGCACGGTGTCTTACTCTTCGCGCAGCAGCTGTTCGACGGCGTCTACCACATCCTGAACGGTACGAACCGATTTGAAGGTTTCCGGCTTGATTTTCTTACCGGTTTTCTTCTGGAGATGGACAATCATGTCCACCGCGTCAATGCTGTCCAGCTCCAGGTCTTCGTAAAGACGGGCTTCGGGCGTAATGTCCTGCGGGTCGATTTCAAAGAGTTTGGTCAGAAGGCCGCAGACTTCCTGATAAATGGTTTCTTGTTCGGTCATAGTTCACATCTCAGGCGCGTTGGGCGTGGATAAAGGACGCCAGGGTGGCGACGGAAAAGAAGTGCTGGCGCATCTCTTCGCTTTCGGCAGAAAGCACCACGCCATACTGGTTTTTCACCGCCAGACCCAGCTCCAGCGCGTCGATAGAGTCGAGACCCAGCCCGTCGCCAAACAGCGCGGCATCGGTATCAATATCCTCTGCGGTAAGCTCGTCCAGATTCAGCGTGGTGATAATGAGATTCTTAATTTCAAGATAAAGCGCTTGCATCATTAATTCCTGACAAAGATTGAAGGCCTGATGTTAATCGATGCTGCAGGTGCCGGTTTAACTGCCTTGCCGCCAGTGCCGGTTCTTGTTGCCTTGCATCGTAAAATTCGTCGATGTTCACGCGATCGCGCACATCGACGGTAAAGACAGGTTTTGCGGGCGGTACATCATACCAGCGGCTTTTTTTATCCAGCAGGTGCTCGCTGCAGTGGATGAGTACGATCCGCAGATCGCTGCGGCAGCGCACGGCGATATTTGCCGCGCCGCGCTGGAGGGACATCGCCTCACCTGGGCGGGTACGCGTCCCTTCCGGGAAGATTAACAGCGTGTCGCCCTGGGCCAGACGCTGCTGGCTGGCGGCGAGCAGGGGCTCGGCTTCGCTGTTAATCAGATAATCCGCCGCGCGGATAACGCCGCTGACAAACGGATTGCGCAGCAGCGCGCTTTTCACCAGACAGTCGGTTTCGGGCATTACCGACGCCAGAATCACGTAGTCAATTAACGTAGGGTGGTTAGCCACCACCAGGCAGCCCCGATCGCCGCGCAGGGCATCAAGATTGTGGATGCGATAGTCCAGCACCCCGGTGCCGCGGGCAACGGTTAAGAAGAAGCGGAAGCTGGCCGCGATGCTGCGGCGCGCCAGGCGACGGCGTTTGGCGCGATCGCGCTGGGCAATCAGCAGCAGGTTGAACCAGACCAGCGACAACAGCAGCCCGCCCGCGCCAAACAGCACGAAGCAGAATCCGGTCATGACCAGACGCCATAGCCAGTTGATCCGGGCGGTCAGGCGGTTCATTGGCGCGCCCACTGCCACAGCAAACGTTCGCCGGGCACCACAAACTGTTGTTCCTCACGGAGATAGCGTTGCAGGAACATCAGGCTTTGCGGCAGGGCGGCTTCCTCGCCCGTGCTGCCGCTGCGGGTTTCGCACTGCCATTCGCTGCCGGCTTCAATCACCAGCGCCACCGCGTACGGCCAGGTAGGCATCTGCGGCGGTAACGCCGGATGGTAAAATCCCGGCAGCGCGCCGTCAAAATCCACCAGCAGGACGCGGGAGTAGCCCGCATGCAGCAGGCTCAGCACTTCACACAGGGCCTGCTGGAAGGTGTCCAGCCCGGCGGAAATGGATGACGAGACAACAGGCTGGCGAGCGGCGATCGTGAGATTGCCCACCGCGGAATTGTGCACGGACATGGCGAAGTCGGTAGGCGAGACGGCCTGCCCGGTCGCCAGCGTATGCAGAATACGGTAATTGCGCTCCAGCTCGCCGTGGCGGCTGGAATAGACGACGGCGTCTATGGCGTGGCTTTGCAGCATGGCAAGACCAATATCCACCGCCAGCTTACTGCCTGAGTTAAGGCGGCGCGCGGTCATCATGGGTAACGCGGTCAGGCGGGGTAGAGGAGCCGTCGGGTCGATGGTCGACTGCAGGCGCGACCACGCCTGCCACTCTGCGGCATCGCTTAGTCCTGGCGCTCTTGCCTGCCAGTCAATAATGTTCAGTGAAAATTTCATCTACGCGCGTCCGCGGAATACCGTATTCAAAGGGCAGGCAGGCTGCGCTATTGTTCACGTTTGGTGCAAATTAACAGGGTATGACCTACCCCAAGGTTATCCAGCCGCTGTGCTATGCTGAAGCCCGCCCTTTCCAGGTAGTGATAAAACTTCTCTACGCTGTAAAACCGGCTATTGCCATTCGCCATACAGGTGAAATAGAGCGAGGTGGCATTCAGGCTGAAAGCCGCCGCTTCATATTTCTGGGCATCCCAGAAAAGCTCCATGATGCACAACCGTGCGCCAGGCTTCATGACCTCTGCGACGCGCGTCAGCATGGCGACAATCTGATCCGGAGAGAAACAGTCGAGGAACTGGCTCATCCACCAGACGTCGGCATCTCCCGGCAATGCCGACGGACTAAGCATATCGACAGCATGGAATCCAATACGATGAGAAAAACCTGCTTTTTCGATGTTTTCCTGCGCCAGCGCTATCTGCTGCGGGAGATCGAGGATCGTCACGGCAACATTGTCGTCATAGCTGCAGCAGCGTAACGACCATTTACCTGTATTTCCGCCCACATCGTACAATTTTGTCGGCGAGCTTGCGAATATATATGGCAACGCAGCGTCAAAAGCGGCGTCGGAATAGTAATGATCGAAGGCAAACCAGCTCTCTTTTGCCGGGGCAGGAAGCTGGGATAAAGCCGGATAGATGGTTGGCCAGTCGCCAAACACGGATAATCCAGCCGGTTTTTCTTTCTGCAGGGCATCGGCCAGATGAAATAACCCCTGGTAACAGACGTCCTGCGTGAAATCCATATTAACGCGGGTCATGGGATCGTGGAGTAAGAAATGGCCCACTTTCGCCAGGAAATAACGACATTCTTTATAAGTAATTATCCGCCCGCTTAATCCCATGTCTAACAATACGCTGACGGCATAACTGCTCAGGGTACTGTTTTCGGTTATTTCGTCGAGGCTCGCCCCCTTATTACCCTGTTTATCGAGCCAGGCGAGAACGCCCGAGTTACGCAGACAAAGCGCGGTCTGAAATAACATCGGCGCAAAAGCGATGCGTTGCGCTTCGGTAATGGCATCCAGCGCGCTGAGCGTGTCCTTTTCGTACATTGTTGCGTAACCTTTCAGGGTAAGAAATGAGGTTATCGGGCCATGTCCGGCCCGACTTTAGAAAAATATTACAGCGCGGCACCCGCAGAAAGGTTCAGCTGAATATCATGGTCGAGGTTGTTCACCCAGCGGTTATAATTTTTGTGAATTTTACCGTCTGCCGCTTTCAGGTTCAGGCTGCTTTCGTAATTAATTGAATAACTTGTCGCAGAGTAGGGAATACGCACCTGGACCGAGTGATCGCGTGCCTGCAGACGGCCCTTAATCACGCCCGGGCCCGCTTCCGTCATGATCCAGTCACGCTTCTGGCCTGCTTTCAAAATGGCTGTTTTCACCTGATCGGCAGTATGACCCGCGCTCACGACAGAGTGAACCTGAGCAATAGGGGCGGTACGCGCACAGCCAGCCAGTGCGCCAACGAATACGGCGGCAGCGCACCATTTAACGAGCTTTTTCATCAACAACTCCATATCAATAATAACAATTAAAGGTAGTGTTTTTTACAAATAAGCATCACCAGGCTTAGGGATTAAGTCAGGTGTGTTTTTAATCAATATTAATGTTTACATTACGTCGTCGCTAAGGCGGGGTATAATATCACGCAAAATAATTAATCATTCCGTTTTTTTTAATTTGCTTTAAGGGGGGTGTTGCATTTAAGCGAAATCTGGGTGAGTTGATAAAAAATGGAAGGAATAAGCCTTAACGCAAATAAAAATACCGCGACGGTGAGCGTCGCGGTATTTGACGGTATAAACACGTTTACACAGACAGATACGTTACCCCGGCAACCGGCTCTTCGGCCGCCCCGGCCCAAGCAGGATCGCCAGCTTGCTGCCCCCTTTGGTGGTTTCCATCCAGATTTTACATACGCTGGTCAGCGGGACCGACAGCAGCATGCCGACAGGGCCCAGCAGCCATCCCCACACGAGTAAGGATAAAAAGACGACCAGCGTCGACATGCCCAGCCGGTGCCCCATCATGCGCGGTTCAAGAATGTTGCCCAGCACCATATGCACGACGAGGAACAGCGCACCGACCAGCATACATTCGTAGAAACCGTTAAACAGAAACGCCTGAATCATCGGCGGCACGGCAGAAAGCACTGCGCCAATATTCGGCACGTAGTTCAGCAGAAACGCCAGCACCCCCCACATCAGCGCGAACTGAACATCCATCAGCATCAGCCCCAGCCAGACAATAATCCCGGTCCAGACGCTTAGCAGCGTTTTCAGCGCCAGATATTTGGAGACGCCCTTTAAGGCGCGGTGTAGGCCGGCAATGTGTATTTGCGGGTTATTTAAAGCAAAGCGCAGCTTATACGGAACATGGCGCACTTCGAACAGCATAAACACTACCGTCATGACCAGCAGCAGTATGCTGGCCATCGCGCCGGAAAGGCCGGTCATCAGCGTGGTGGCGTAGGTCATGACCTTCTCGGAATCCATCCTGCGCAGCATCCGTTCTGGCGAAATATGCAGGTTAAGAAAGGGCATCATCTCCTGCAGCGCGACGATTTTACGCGTCAGCTCTTTATTGTACTGCGGCAACATGGTGGAGAATTCGCTCAGCGATGCCGCCAGTACGCCGAAGAGCGCCGTCAGGCCAATCAGCATCACGATAACCACGATGGTGATGGCCACCGGGCGGCTCACGCCCCGGCGTAAAAACCAGGTCACCAGCGGATTGAGGACAATGGCAAAAAAGAGCGCCAGCAGGAGCTGGACGATAATGTCAGCGGCAGCATGTATACCCGCAAGGATAACCACCAGACAGGCGAGTTTTAATAAGATATGGAGTCCTGCTTTATCAGGCTGGGGAGCTAACATGCGCGTTCCTTAATAAGATGACCCGATAAGTGTAGTGCCTTAGGGCCGCTTCGTCTGGCACCGATAATCTGAAAGTCGGGGCTGATTTTCTTATTGCTCCGTGGTAATAGTGAAACACTGTTGCAAAAAATTCAGGTAGAACCCCATGCCAGAACCTGCCGCCGAACCGGCGCTGAGCGGATTGCGCCTCAATCTGCGCATTGTTTCCGTCGTTATCTTCAACTTTGCCAGCTATTTAACGATCGGCCTGCCGCTGGCGGTTCTGCCGGGCTACGTCCATGACGTGATGGGTTTTAGCGCGTTCTGGGCGGGGCTGGTCATCAGCCTGCAGTATTTCGCCACGCTCCTTAGCCGCCCGCACGCCGGGCGCTACGCCGACCTGTTCGGTCCCAAAAGCATTGTGGTAGTGGGATTGTGCGGCTGTTTCCTCAGTGGTCTGAGCTACCTGCTGGCTGCCGCTACCAGCCACTGGCCGCTGGTCAGCCTGGCGCTGCTTTGCCTGGGCCGCGTCATTCTCGGGATTGGGCAAAGCCTGGCAGGAACCGGCTCGACGCTATGGGGTGTGGGGGTTGTCGGTGCACCACACATTGGCCGGGTTATCTCGTGGAACGGGATCGTCACCTACGGGGCGATGGCGCTCGGCGCGCCGCTTGGCGTGGCCTGTTACGCCTTTGGCGGTCTGTATGGACTGTCGCTGACCATTATAGCGGTCGCGCTTGTGGCGATACTGTTTGCGCTGCCGCGCCCGAAGGTGAAGGCCAGCAAGGGCAAGCCGCTGCCGTTTCGGGCCGTGCTGGGGCGCGTCTGGCCGTACGGCATGGCGCTGGCCCTGGCGACCACCGGCTTCGGCGTCATTGCGACCTTCATTACCCTGTTTTATGACGCCAAAGGCTGGGAGGGCGCGGCCTTTGCGTTAACCCTCTTCAGCGGTGCGTTTGTTGGCGCACGCCTGCTTTTCCCGAACGGTATCAACCGTCTGGGCGGGCTGAACGTGGCGATGATTTGCTTTACGGTAGAGATTGTCGGGCTGCTGTTAACCGGCATCGCCAGCGCGCCCTGGATGGCGAAAATTGGCGTCTTCCTGGCGGGAGCCGGTTTCTCGCTGGTCTTCCCGGCACTGGGCGTGGTGGCGGTTAAAGCGGTGCCGCAGCAGAACCAGGGGGCGGCGCTGGCGACCTATACGGTATTTATGGATATGTCTTTAGGCATAACCGGGCCGCTGGCGGGGCTGGTGATGGCCTGGGCGGGGGTACCGGTGATCTATCTTGCCGCGGCGGGTCTGGTGATAATTGCCCTGCTGCTGACGTGGCGGCTAAAAAAATGGCCCCCGGTGCCGGCACCGGAGGCCACGTCATCGTCGTGAAGGGTTACTGGATCACGATGGTGTTAATGATGTTTTCAGCAGCCGTCTGCGCTTTCTGCTGATCTTCCGCTGGCAGGGTGATCTGCAGGGTCAGCAGTTTGTTATCAACCTTGCCCAGCACCACAGAAGACCAGGCGGTCTGGCCTTTCGCGGAGATGATGCTGTCCAGCTGCTGCAGCTTATGGCCTTTCAGCTCGATGGATTTATTGGTTACCACCTGCAGCTGCGGATCGCGGCCGCGCTGCTGATCTTCCAGACGTTTGGACAGGACGGCCAGGTCTTCGCTGGTGTCGTCGCCCACAATCACAATGACCGCTTTCTGGCCGGTTGCGTCGGAGTAAACGTGCATGTTATTCGCCTGGGTGCCCAGCTTGCCGCTCTGGTCAGTCATATCGGCTGGCAGAGAGAAACTGAGTTTGCCATCCATCAGATTCACCGGCTGACCGGTCGCGTTGCTTTCTGCGGATGCGCCCTGAGCAGGCGTTTTCGTGTCGCTGTTATCACAGGCTGCAAGACCCACAACCAGCAGGCCAATCCCGACATATTTAACCAGATTGCGCATTGACTTCTTCCTTTCGATAAACGGCCATAGCGGCTCATTCACCCATCTTATCACAACTGATAAAGCGAACCCTTAACCAGCCTGCAATGCCGTGATTTCAGATTTATCTGCCAGCCTTTTCAGCAGCATATTCAGCAGCACGCCGTACATCGGCAGGAAGAAAACAATGCTGATGAGCACCTTGAAGCAGTAGTCCACCAGCGCGATCTCCATCCAGTGCTCGGCCATAAAGGCATCCGGGCTGCGCCAGAAGGCGATGAAGAAGAAGGCCAGCGTATCGCTCACGTTGCCGAACAGCGTGGACGCGGTCGGCGCCATCCACCAGCGGTGATTCTGACGCAGGCGGTTAAACACGTGCACGTCGAGGATCTGCCCCAGCGCGTAGGCCATAAAGCTTGCCGCGGCGATACGGGCGACAAACAGGTTGAAGTGTGTCAGCGCCTCAAAGCCCTGCCAGCTTCCCATGTAAAACAGGGAGGAGATCACGTACGAGATGAACAGCGCCGGAAGCATGACCGCAAAGATAATGCGGCGTGCCAGCGGTGCGCCGAAGATACGCACGGTCAGATCGGTGGCGAGGAAAATAAACGGAAAGCTGAACGCGCCCCAGGTGGTATGAAAACCAAAAATGGAGATCGGGAGCTGCACCAGGTAGTTGCTGGAGGTGATCACCAGCAAATGGAAAAGCGAAAGCCAGAACAACGCTTTTACGCGCTGTGATTCAGAGAACTGCGTCATATTGTGACCTTTTTATACGTTGGGGTGAGGGAACCCAATAAAAACCGCAGCATGATACTGCTTTGGCTGGACATTGCAATGGTTAGTTTTTGCGCAATCGTTAACCTGGTTTGCATTGCCCGCGCCGGGGCGTAAACTACAGCCGTTTTTATCTGACCGAGAAGATCATGACCGACCTGTTTTCCAGCCCAGACCACACCCTTGATGCCCAGGGCCTTCGCTGCCCGGAGCCGGTAATGATGGTACGTAAGACCGTGCGTAACATGCAGACCGGTGAAACGCTGCTGATTATTGCCGACGATCCGGCCACCACGCGCGATATTCCCGGTTTTTGTACCTTTATGGAGCATGAGCTGGTGGCGCAGCAGACGGAAACGCTGCCGTACCGGTATTTGATTCGTAAGGGGTAGGTGGTCGGCCTCTGCGGCCTGATGCCCTCACCCCGGCCCTCTCCCACGGGGAGAGGGAGAAAGTCATCCTTTCATCCACGCCCGGATGCCGTCCAGGAACATCTGCGTCGCCATCATTACCAGAATCAGCCCCATCAGACGCTCCAGCGCGTTTACCCCTTTCTCACCCAGCAGGCGCAGGAACAGCGACGACTGCAGCAGAATAATAAATGTTCCGCCCCAGGCAATCAGCAGGGCAATGACCAGATGGCTCATCTGATTCGGATACTGATGCGACAGCAGCATCAGCGTCGCCAGAATGGTTGGCCCCGCGACGAGGGGAATCGCCAGCGGCACGATAAACGGCTCTTCGCCCGCGGGCAGGCCGCTGCTGCTGCCTTCGGCGCTCGGGAAGATCATCTTAATGGCAATCAGGAAGAGAATAATCCCGCCGGAAATAGAGACCGTTTCGGCGCGCAGGTTCAGGAACGCAAGGATTTTTTCACCGGCAAACAGGAAGATAAACATCACCAGCAGGGCAATAAGCAGCTCGCGGATCATGATCGCCCGGCGGCGCTTCGGCTCGGTGTGCTTCAGCACCGACATGAAGATGGGCAGGTTGCCCAGTGGATCCATTATCAGGATCAATAAAACCGCTGCTGAAATGATTTCACTCATGTAAATTATCCCTGAAACTCTCTATGGTTATTATGATAATTAGCTGTATTTCTGATTGCCGGGCAATCATCGATTAATTTCGCTTGCGACTTTGGCAGCATTTTGTAATGTGAAGCATATCCCAGTTCAATACTGGCTTGCACAATCAGCACACACCCTCAGCAGGAAAAAAATGCTATGAAAAACGTTGGTTTCATCGGCTGGCGCGGTATGGTCGGCTCTGTACTCATGCAACGCATGGTTGAAGAGCGCGATTTCGACGCTATCCGCCCGGTCTTCTTCTCCACTTCCCAGCTCGGTCAGGCTGCTCCGTCCTTTGGTGGTACCACAGGCACGTTGCAGGACGCTTACGATCTGGAAGCGCTGAAGGCACTCGACATTATTGTGACCTGCCAGGGCGGCGATTATACCAACGAAATCTATCCAAAGCTGCGTGAAAGCGGCTGGCAGGGCTACTGGATTGACGCGGCCTCTTCACTGCGCATGAAAGACGATGCCATCATTATTCTCGACCCGGTTAACCAGGACGTCATCACCGACGGCCTGAACAACGGCGTGAAAACCTTTGTTGGCGGCAACTGCACCGTCAGCCTGATGCTGATGTCACTCGGTGGCCTGTTCGCGCAGGATCTGGTGGAGTGGGTCTCCGTGGCGACCTACCAGGCCGCGTCCGGCGGCGGCGCGCGCCACATGCGCGAGCTGCTGACCCAGATGGGCCAGCTGCACCAAAGCGTCGCGACCGAGCTGGCAAACCCGGCGTCCGCCATCCTCGACATCGAGCGCAAAGTCACTCAGCTGACCCGCAGCGGCGAGCTGCCGGTGGATAACTTCGGCGTACCGCTGGCCGGCGGTCTGATCCCGTGGATCGACAAACAGCTGGATAACGGTCAGACCCGCGAAGAGTGGAAGGGCCAGGCGGAGACCAACAAAATTCTCGCCACCGCGAATACCATTCCGGTTGACGGTCTGTGCGTGCGTATCGGCGCGCTGCGCTGCCACAGCCAGGCCTTCACCATTAAACTGAAAAAAGATGTGTCTATTCCGACCGTGGAAGAGCTGCTGGCCGCGCACAACCCGTGGGCGAAAGTGGTACCAAACGATCGCGATATCACCATGCGTGAACTGACCCCGGCTGCCGTTACCGGCACGCTGACCACGCCGGTTGGCCGCCTGCGCAAGCTGAACATGGGGCCTGAGTATCTCTCCGCGTTCACCGTCGGCGACCAGCTCCTGTGGGGGGCCGCCGAGCCGCTGCGCCGCATGCTGCGCCAGCTGGCGTAATAATTTGTTAAACACGGGGGGTGATTGTCACCCCCTTTTTTTGCGTACTACAGGGAGTAAAACGCAGATGTCTTATTTTTTATCAGGAGGAACCACGACGTTGGCTATGCTTTAAGGAAGATTTATTTCTCACCTGAGGGTAGGGCGGAGCAGAGAGGATCAACTGCACCGTTTAGGTCACATTAAAAGTCGTCCCGGAGCGCGTAAAAAGGGCGACATAAAAAAACAGGATGAATACCATGTCCGATCGTATTTCGAGAGACGTGATTAATGCGCTTATTGCGGGTCATTTTGCTGACCCCTTTTCTGTGCTAGGGATGCACCGTACAGAGGCCGGACTGGAAGTTCGGGCGCTGTTGCCGGATGCGACAGAAGTGTGGGTTATCGAACCCAAAACCGGCCGCAAGGTGGGTAATCTGGAATGCCTCGACTCGCGCGGCGTCTTCTCGGGCGTCATGCCCCGCCGTAAAAACCCCTTTCGCTATCAGCTCGCCGTTATCTGGCACGGCCAGCAAAACCTGATTGACGATCCCTACAGCTTTGGGCCGCTCTTAAAAGAGATGGATGCCTGGCTGCTGTCCGAAGGGACCCATTTACGCCCCTACGAAACGCTGGGTGCCCATGCGGATACCATGGACGGTATCACCGGCACGCGCTTTGCCGTATGGGCGCCAAACGCCCAGCGCGTCTCCGTTGTCGGGCAGTTCAACTACTGGGACGGTCGCCGCCACCCGATGCGCCTGCGCCGTGAGACGGGCATCTGGGAGCTGTTTATCCCCGGGGCGCATAACGGCCAGCTCTACAAATTTGAGATGATCGACGCGCACGGCAAGCTGCGCATTAAAGCCGACCCGTACGCCTTTGAGGCGCAGATGCGCCCGGATACCGCATCGCTGATCTGCGGCCTGCCGGAGAAGGTCGTCCAGACCGAGGAGCGCAAGCAGGCCAACCGCTTTGATGCGCCGATCTCCGTTTACGAAGTGCATCTCGGCTCCTGGCGCCGCCACACGGACAACAACTTCTGGCTCAGCTACCGGGAGCTCGCCGACCAGCTGGTGCCGTACGCCAAATGGATGGGCTTTACCCACCTCGAACTGCTGCCGGTTAACGAGCACCCATTCGACGGCAGCTGGGGCTATCAGCCCACCGGGCTGTATGCGCCCACGCGGCGCTTCGGCACGCGCGATGATTTCCGCTATTTCATTGATGCTGCGCACGCCGCCGGGCTGAACGTGATCCTCGACTGGGTGCCGGGCCATTTCCCGTCGGACGATTTTGCGCTGGCAGAGTTCGACGGCACGAAGCTGTACGAGCACAGCGACCCGCGCGAAGGCTATCACCAGGACTGGAACACGCTGATCTACAACTACGGTCGCCGTGAAGTGTCGAATTACCTGGTGGGGAATGCGCTGTACTGGATCGAACGCTTCGGCATTGATGCCCTGCGCGTGGATGCGGTGGCCTCGATGATCTACCGCGACTACAGCCGCAAAGAGGGGGAGTGGATCCCGAACGAGTATGGCGGCCGTGAAAACCTCGAAGCGATTGAATTTCTGCGCAACACCAACCGCATCATCGGCGAGCAGGTGGAAGGCGCCGTGACCATGGCGGAAGAGTCGACGGACTTTGCGGGCGTCTCCCGCCCTCCGTCATCAGGCGGCCTGGGGTTCTGGTACAAGTGGAACCTGGGCTGGATGCACGACACGCTCGATTACATGAAGCTCGACCCGGTTTATCGTCAGTATCACCACGATAAGCTCACCTTCGGGCTGCTCTACAACTACACCGAAAACTTCATGCTGCCGCTGTCGCACGATGAAGTGGTGCACGGCAAAAAATCCATTCTCGACCGCATGCCGGGCGACGCGTGGCAGAAGTTTGCCAACTTGCGCGCCTACTACGGCTGGATGTTTGCCTTCCCGGGCAAAAAGCTGCTGTTTATGGGCAATGAGTTCGCCCAGGGTCGCGAGTGGAACCACGACACCAGCCTCGACTGGCATCTGCTGGAGGGCGGCGACAACTGGCACCACGGCGTACAGCGTCTGGTGCGCGACCTGAACCTGACCTACCGCCACCACAAAGCGCTACACGAGCTGGACTTTGATCCGTACGGCTTTGAGTGGCTGGTGGTGGACGACCACGAGCGCTCGGTGTTTGTTTTTGTGCGTCGCGATAAAGCGGGCAACGAGATTATCGTCGCCAGCAACTTCACGCCGGTGCCGCGCGAACACTACCGCTTCGGCATTAACCAGCCGGGCAAATGGCGCGAGATCCTGAATACCGATTCCATGCATTACCACGGCAGTAACGCCGGTAATGGCGGGCTGGTGCAGAGCGATGCGATTGAAAGCCACGGGCGTCCAAACTCCCTGAGCCTGACGCTGCCGCCGCTTGGCACCATCTGGCTGATGCGGGAGGGAGAATGACGCAGCTTACGGCAGGTAAACCCGAACCGCTCGGCGCGAGTTTTGATGGAAAGGGGGTGAACTTCACGCTCTTTTCTGCTCACGCGGAGCGGGTGGAGCTCTGCGTGTTTGACGGGGAGGGTAACGAGCACCGTTACGATTTACCGTCCCGCACGGGAGACATCTGGCACGGTTACCTGTCCGGCGGGCGTCCGGGAATGCACTACGGTTTTCGCGTACACGGCCCGTGGGAGCCTTCTCAGGGGCACTGGTTTAACCCGGCGAAGCTGCTGATTGACCCGTGCGCGCGCCGCGTGGACGGCGAGTTTAAAGACGACCCGCTGTTCCACGTCGGCTACGGCGAACCGGACCACCGCGACAGCGCGCCCGTCGCGCCGAAAAGCGCGGTGGTGCACGATCTCTACGACTGGGAAGACGATGCCCCGCCGCGCACGCCGTGGGGTAGCACCGTCATCTATGAAGCGCACGTCAAAGGGCTGACCTACCTGCATCCGTCGATCCCCAAAGAGATGCGCGGCACCTACAAAGCGCTGGGGCATCCGACAATGGTCGCTTACCTGAAGCATTTGGGCATCACCGCGCTGGAGCTGCTTCCGGTGGCGCATTTCGCCAGCGAGCCGCGTCTTCAGCGTCTTGGGTTAAGCAACTACTGGGGCTACAACCCGCTGGCGATGTTCGCTCTCGACCCGCGCTACGCGGTGCATCCGGAGAAAGCGCGGGACGAGTTTCGCGACGCGGTGAAGGCACTCCACGCCGCGGGCATTGAGGTCATCCTGGACGTGGTGCTGAACCACAGTGCGGAAAGCGATCTTGACGGCCCGACGCTCTCACAGCGCGGAATCGATAACCGTAGCTATTATTGGATCAGGGAAGATGGCGATTACGAGAACTGGACCGGGTGCGGTAACACCCTCAACCTCAGCCATCCGGCCGTTACGCATTACGCGTACGAATGCCTGAAATACTGGGTTGAAACGTTCCACGTGGACGGTTTTCGTTTCGACCTGGCGCCGGTGATGGGGCGCACTCCAGCATTTAGCCAGCAGGCGCCGCTGTTTGAGGCGATAAAAAACTGCCCGGTGCTCTCAACGGTGAAGCTGATTGCGGAACCCTGGGACATTGGTGAAGGCGGTTATCAGGTGGGGAACTTCCCGCCGCTGTTTGCCGAGTGGAACGACCACTACCGCGATGCCATCCGCCGCTTCTGGCTGGCGCGCGATTTGTCGCTGGGCGAGTTCGCCGGACGCTTTGCCGGCTCCAGCGATCTCTTTAAGCGCGACGGAAAACGTCCGTCGGCCACCATCAACCTGGTGACGGCGCATGACGGTTTTACGCTGCGCGACTGCGTTTGTTTCAATCAGAAACACAATGAGGCCAACGGCGAAGAGAATCGCGATGGCACTAACAATAACCATAGCTTCAATCATGGTATAGAAGGGTTAGGCGGAAGTCTGGATGTGATCGAGCGGCGACGCGCCAGCGTTCATGCGCTGCTGACGACGCTTTTGCTGTCTCAGGGCACGCCGATGCTGCTGGCGGGCGACGAGCACGGCCACAGCCAGCACGGCAATAACAACGCCTATTGCCAGGACAATACCTTAACCTGGCTCGACTGGGGGGAGGCGAACAGCGGGTTGACCCATTTCACCGCGGCGCTGATCCACCTTCGCCAGCAGATCCCCGCCCTTACTGCCGACAGCTGGTGGGAAGAGGGCGACGGCAACGTTAGCTGGCTGAATAAAGACGCGCAGCCGTTGAGCGCGCAAGAGTGGCAACACGGCATCACCTGCCTGCAAATCCTGCTTTCGGATAAGTGGCTGGTGACGCTGAACGCGACGGACGACGTCGCAGAGATTGTTTTACCTGACGGGGAGTGGCGAGCTGTTCCCCCCTTTGCCGGAGCGGATAATCCGGTAGTAATGGCTGTCTGGCACGGGCCTGCGCACGGAGTGTGCGTATTCCAAAGATGATAAAAAAGGAGTTAGTCATGGTTAGATTAGAGAAGAACGATCCGTTAATGTTGGCGCGCCAGCTACCATTAAAAACCGTTGCCCTGATACTTGCGGGCGGGCGTGGTACCCGTCTGAAAGATTTGACCATCAAGCGCGCCAAGCCGGCCGTTCACTTTGGTGGTAAGTTCCGCATTATCGACTTTGCGCTCTCAAACTGCCTGAACTCGGGCATTCGCCGCATTGGCGTCATTACGCAGTATCAGTCGCACACCCTGGTGCAGCACATTCAGCGCGGCTGGTCATTCTTCAGCGAAGAGATGAACGAGTTTGTCGATCTGCTCCCAGCGCAGCAGCGCGTACACGGGGAAAACTGGTACCGCGGCACGGCGGATGCGGTGACCCAAAACCTCGACATTATTCGCCGCTACAGCGCGGAATACATCGTGATCCTCGCGGGTGACCACATCTACAAGCAGGATTACTCGCACATGCTGATCGACCACGTCGAAAAAGGGGCGCGCTGCACCGTGGCGTGTCTGCCGGTGCCCGTTGCCGAGGCGACGGCGTTTGGCGTGATGCACGTGGATGCGGACGACAAGATTATCGACTTCGTTGAAAAACCGGCGAACCCGCCAACCATGCCGGGCGATGACACCAAATCGCTCGCCAGCATGGGGATCTATGTCTTTGATGCAGATTATCTTTATGAGCTGCTCGAAGAAGACGACAAAGACGAAAGCTCCAGCCACGACTTCGGTAAAGACATCATCCCGAAAATTACCAAAGCTGGCATGGCCTATGCACATCCCTTCCCATTGTCCTGCGTGCAGTCCGACCCGAATGCGGAGCCTTACTGGCGTGATGTGGGAACCCTGGAAGCGTACTGGAAAGCCAACCTCGATCTGGCGTCCGTGACGCCTGAGCTGGATATGTACGACCAGAACTGGCCGATTCGTACCCACATGGAATCCCTGCCGCCGGCGAAGTTCGTGCAGGACCGATCCGGCAGCCACGGCATGACCCTGAACTCGCTGGTCTCCGGCGGGTGCATCATCTCCGGTTCGGTGGTGGTGCAGTCCGTGCTGTTCCCGCGCGTGCGTATAAACTCATTCTGTAATATCGATTCGGCGGTTCTGCTGCCGGATGTCTGGGTAGGGCGTTCGTGTCGTCTGCGTCGCTGCGTGATAGACCGCGCCTGCGTCATTCCAGAGGGAATGGTGATTGGTGAAAACGCGGAAGAAGATGCGCGTCGCTTCTACCGTTCTGAAGAGGGGATCGTGTTAGTCACACGGGAAATGTTGCGGAAGCTGCAGATCAAACAGGAGCGATGATGCAGGTTTTACACGTATGTTCTGAGATGTTCCCGTTGTTAAAAACGGGCGGCCTGGCGGATGTTCTTGGTGCATTACCGGCGGCGCAAATCGCCGGTGGAGTCGATACCCGCGTCCTGCTGCCCGCCTTCCCGGATATCCGGCGCGGCATACCTGATGCAAAGGTCGTGACCCGCCGTGAAACGTTTGCCGGACGCATCACCCTGCTGTTTGGGCATTACAACGGCGTAGGGATCTACCTGATCGACGCGCCGCATCTGTACGACCGTCCGGGCAGCCCGTATCACGATACCAACCTGTTCGCCTATACCGATAACGTGCTGCGCTTTGCACTGCTCGGCTGGGTGGGGGCGGAGATGGCCGTCGGGCTGGATCCGTTCTGGCGTCCGGATGTGGTCCACGCGCACGACTGGCACGCCGGGCTGACGCCAGCGTATCTGGCGGCAAAAGGGCATCCGGCAAAATCGGTGTTTACGGTGCACAACCTGGCGTATCAGGGCATGTACTATGCGCATCATATGAATGACATCGATCTGCCATGGTCGTTCTATAACATGCACGGGCTGGAGTTCAACGGGCAAATTTCGTTCCTGAAGGCCGGGCTGTACTACGCCGACCACATCACGGCGGTGAGCCCCACCTACGCGCGTGAAATTACCCAGCCGGAGTTTGGCTACGGTCTGGAAGGGCTGCTGCAGCAGCGCCATCGTGAAGGCCGCCTGTCGGGCATTCTGAACGGCGTGGATGAGCAGATCTGGAGCCCTGAAACCGATCTCCTGCTTGCCGCGCGCTATGGCCGCGACTCGGTGGAAGATAAAGCTGAAAACAAACGCCAGCTGCAAATTGCGATGGGGCTGAAGGTCAACGACAAGGTGCCGCTGTTTGCGGTGGTCAGCCGCCTGACCAGCCAGAAAGGGCTGGATCTGGTGCTGGAGGCGCTGCCCGGTTTACTGGAGCAGGGCGGACAGCTGGCGCTGCTCGGCGCGGGCGACCCGGTGCTGCAGGAAGGTTTCCTCGCCGCCGCCGCGGAACATCCGGGGCAGGTGGGCGTGCAGATTGGCTATCACGAAGCATTCTCGCACCGCATTATGGGCGGCGCGGACGTGATTCTGGTGCCGAGCCGTTTCGAACCCTGCGGCCTGACGCAGCTCTACGGTCTGAAATACGGCACGCTGCCGCTGGTGCGCCGCACGGGCGGGCTGGCGGATACGGTGTCGGATAGTTCTCTGGAAAACCTGGCGGACGGTATCGCCAGCGGGTTTGTCTTTGAAGACAGTAATGCCTGGTCGCTGCTTCGGGCGATTCGGCGTGCGTTCGTCTTGTGGTCCCGTCCATCCCTGTGGCGTTACGTTCAGCGTCAGGCGATGTCCATGGACTTTAGCTGGCACGTTGCGGCGCAGTCGTACCGCGACCTTTATCAACGCTTGATGTAACGAGGCGAAGTTACTGATATGAACGCTCCATTTAGCTACTCTTCCCCCACGCTCAGCGTTGAGGCGTTAAAGCACTCCATCGCCTACAAGCTGATGTTTACCATCGGGAAAGATCCGGTCATCGCCAACAAGCACGAGTGGCTTAACGCCACCCTGTTTGCGGTGCGTGACCGCATGGTCGAACGCTGGCTGCGCTCTAACCGCGCCCAGCTTTCGCAGGAGACGCGGCAGGTTTACTACCTGTCGATGGAATTTTTGATTGGCCGCACCCTCTCCAACGCGCTGCTGTCGCTCGGTATCTACGACGACGTCAAAACCGCGCTGGAAGAGATGGGGCTGGATTTAGAAGAGCTGATTGACGAAGAGAACGACCCGGGGCTGGGTAACGGCGGTCTCGGGCGTCTTGCCGCCTGCTTCCTAGACTCGCTGGCAACGCTGGCGCTGCCGGGGCGCGGCTACGGTATTCGCTACGACTACGGCATGTTCAAGCAGAACATCGTTGACGGCCGCCAGAAAGAGTCCCCGGACTACTGGCTGGAATACGGCAACCCGTGGGAGTTCAAGCGCCACAACACGCGCTACAAGGTGCGCTTTGGCGGACGCATACAGCAGGAAGGGAAAAAGTCCCGCTGGGTGGAAACCGAAGAGATCCTCGCCGTGGCCTATGATCAGATCATCCCCGGCTATGACACCGATGCGACCAATACGCTGCGCCTGTGGAACGCCCAGGCGAGTAGCGAAATCAACCTCGGTAAATTTAACCAGGGCGACTACTTTGCGGCGGTGGAAGATAAAAACCACTCCGAGAACGTCTCCCGCGTGCTGTACCCGGATGACTCAACCTACTCCGGGCGCGAGCTGCGCCTGCGTCAGGAGTATTTCCTCGTCTCCGCGACGATTCAGGACATCCTCAGCCGCCACCATCAGCTGCACAAAACCTACGCCAACCTGGCGGAGAAAACCGCGATTCACCTTAACGACACCCATCCGGTGCTCTCCATTCCCGAGCTGATGCGCCTGCTGATCGACGAGCACAAGTTCAGCTGGGACGACGCGTTTGAGGTGACGTGCCAGGTGTTCTCCTACACCAATCACACCCTGATGAGCGAAGCGCTGGAGACCTGGCCGGTGGACATGCTCGGCAAAATTCTGCCGCGCCACCTGCAAATCATCTTCGAGATCAACGACTACTTCCTCAAGACGCTGCAGGAGCAGTACCCGAACGATACCGGGCTGCTGAGCCGTGCCTCGATCATTGATGAATCCAACGGTCGTCGCGTGCGCATGGCCTGGCTGGCGGTTGTCATCAGCCACAAGGTCAACGGGGTGTCCGAGCTGCACTCGAACCTGATGGTGCAGTCCCTGTTTGCGGACTTCGCGAAGATCTTCCCGACGCGCTTCTGCAACGTCACCAACGGCGTTACGCCGCGCCGCTGGCTGGCGCTGGCCAACCAGCCGCTCTCTGACGTGCTGGATGAGAATATCGGACGCACCTGGCGCACCGATTTGAGCCAGCTGAGCGAGCTTAAGCAGCATATTGATTTCCCGACGGTGAACAAGGCCGTGCGGGAAGCCAAGCTGCTGAACAAGAAACGTCTGGCGGTCTGGCTGGCGATGCACCTCAACGTGGTCGCAAACCCGAAAGCGCTGTTTGACGTGCAGATCAAGCGCATCCACGAGTACAAGCGTCAGCTGATGAACGTGCTGCACGTGATCACCCACTACAACCGCATTAAGGCCGATCCAACCGCAGAGTGGGTGCCGCGCGTGAAGATCTTCGCCGGTAAGGCGGCTTCCGCCTACTACATGGCGAAGCACATTATTCACCTGATCAACGACGTGGCGAAGGTGGTGAACCAGGATCCGGAGATTGGCGACAAGCTGAAGGTGGTATTCATCCCGAACTACAGCGTCAGCCTGGCGCAGCTGATCATCCCGGCGGCAGATCTCTCCGAGCAGATCTCCACGGCGGGAACGGAAGCGTCCGGCACCAGCAACATGAAGTTTGCCCTCAACGGCGCGCTGACCATCGGCACCCTGGACGGGGCGAACGTCGAGATGCTGGAGCACGTAGGAGAAGAGAATATCTTTATCTTCGGCAATACCACCGAAGAAGTGGAGGCGCTGCGCAGGAAAGGCTATTCCCCGCGTGAGTTCTATGAAGGGGATGAAGAGCTACGTCAGGTCCTGACGCAGATTGCGACCGGTGTGTTCAGCCCCGACGAGCCGGGCCGCTATCGCGATCTGGTGGATTCGCTGATTAACTTTGGCGACCACTATCAGGTGCTGGCGGATTATCGCAGCTACGTGGACTGCCAGGATAAAGTGGACGAACTGTACCGTCAGCAGGAGAAGTGGACCAGCGCGGCGATGCACAACATCGCCAACATGGGGTATTTCTCGTCTGACAGGACCATCAAGGAGTATGCCGAGAATATCTGGCATATTGATCCGGTGCGGTTGTAAAAACAAAGCCCGGTGGCGCTGCGCTTACCGGGCCTACGGGTTCGAGTAGGCCGGGTAAGGCGGAGCCGCCACCCGGCTTTTTTCATTTACGACGCCAATGATAATTCACGCTTCCCCGCATGCTGCTGCAGCCACTGCGCCACGCGAGACTGCTGCTCGGCGTTAAGCCACATCCCTTCTTTGGTACGACGCCAGATGGCATCTTCAAGGCGGCGAACCCACTCGTGCTCAACCAGGTAGCGCAGCTCGGCCTCGTACAGCTCGTGGCCGAAATGTTCACCCAGATCGGCAAGCGATTTCGCGTCGCCCAGGAACAGCTCGGTATTGCTGCCGTAGGTGCGGGCGTAGTGGCGCGCCATCCCTTCGGTAATGAACGGGAAGCGACGACGCAGCTTCGCGGCGTAATCGTCGCGGTTTCCGCCAATGTCTCCGCCGGGCAGCAATGCCTCTTTGGTCCACGCCGGGCCAATACCTTTGTAGTACGGCGCCAGTTTTTCCAGCGCGTGCTCGGCCAGCTTGCGGTAGGTAGTCAGCTTGCCGCCAAACACCGACAGCAGCGGTGCCTGACCGTCTACGTCGTGGATATCAAGCGTGTAGTCGCGGGTGATGGCCTGCGGTGAGTCAGACTCGTCATCGCACAGCGGACGCACGCCAGAGTAGGTCCAGACCACGTCGTCGCGCGACAGCTGTTTCTTGAAGTGCGCGTTATACACTTTCAACAGGTAGTTCACTTCGCTCTCGTCGATCTCGACGTTCTTCGGATCGCCCTTGTACTCCACGTCGGTGGTGCCGATGATGGAGAATTCGTCCATCCACGGGATCACAAACACGATGCGTTTGTCTTCGTTCTGCAGAATGTAGGCCTGCTTCTGGGTATGTACGCGCGGCACCACAATGTGGCTGCCTTTGATCAGGCGGATGCCGTACGGCGAAGGCAGGTGCATGCCGTCGTCGAAGAACTGCTTCACCCACGGGCCGGTGGCGTTCACCAGGCCGCGTGCTTTCCAGCTGAACTTCTCGCCGGTATCCACGTCTTCTGCTTCCACAATCCACAGGCCGTTTTCACGACGGGCGGCGGTCGCGCGGGTCCGGGTTTTCACCTCGCCGCCTTTCTTCTCGACCATCTGCGCATTCGCCAGCACCAGACGCGCATCGTCAACCCAGCAGTCTGAATATTCGAAACCGCGCACGATTTCCGGCTTAAGGACCGATTCTGAGCCAAAACGCAAACCGTTCGAACCCGGCAGGCTGGTGCGTTTGCCCAGATGATCGTACATAAACAGGCCGATGCGGATCATCCACGCCGGACGCAGGTGCGGGCGGTGCGGCAGGCGGAAGCGCATCGGGATCGCCAGATGCGGGGCCATTTTCAGCAGCACTTCGCGTTCGGCCAGCGCTTCGCTGACCAGGCGGAATTCGTAGTGTTCCAGGTAGCGCAGGCCACCGTGGATCAGCTTGGAGCTGGCGGACGACGTCGCGCAGGCGAGATCGTTAGCTTCCAGCATCAGCACGGATAAACCGCGTCCTGCGGCATCAACCGCAATACCGGCACCGTTGATGCCACCGCCTATCACAATCAGATCTTTGGTTTCCATAACACCCTCATGCACTTTCGTTAAAGCTCAAAAATGTTCGATATCGCTCATAATAGCAAAGGAACGCGCTTTTGGTAACATCAAAAAAACAATTTAGAGTGATATGGATAACATAATGGCGTTTACCCGCCGCCAGGACGTACACTACGGGGTAAAATCTTGTCGTTGACCACTGTAAAGAGAACACCATGGATCAGTTTGAATGTATTAACGTAGAAGAAGCCCACCAGAAGATGCACCAGGGAAAAGCGGTGCTGGTGGACATCCGCGACCCGCAGAGTTTTGCCATGGGCCACACGCCGGGCGCGTTTCATCTGACCAACGACACGCTGGGCGCGTTTATGCGCGATAACGACTTCGAAACGCCCGTTATGGTCATGTGCTACCACGGCAATAGCAGCAAAGGCGCGGCGCAGTATCTGATTCAGCAAGGCTATGACGCGGTATACAGCGTCGACGGCGGCTTTGATGCCTGGCATCGTCATTTCCCGGCAGAAGTGGAATACGCGTTTGAGCGCTAATCCCGCTATACTGTCCCCTTTTGTGTGGAAATAAGCGACCGCTGCCCATGTTGATGATCACCTCTTTTACCAACCCGCGCGTCGCCCAGGCGTTTGTCGACTATATGGCGACGCAGGGCGTTATTCTGACCATTCAGCAACATACTCAGACCGACGTCTGGCTGGCCGATGAGAGCCAGGCAGGGCGGGTCAACGAGGAGCTGGCGCGTTTCCTTGAGAACCCCGGCGACCCGCGCTATCTGGCGGCCAGCTGGCAATCCGGGCAGACCGGCAGCGGACTGCATTACAGCCGCTTTCCCTTCCTTGCCACGATACGCGAGCGCGCAGGCCCGTTTACGCTGCTGCTGATGGCAGCCTGCATTATCGTCTTCATTATTATGAACGTGGTGGGCGACCAGAGCGTGATGATCGCGCTGGCGTGGCCGTATGATCCGTCGCTGGATTTTGACGTCTGGCGCTACTTTACCCACGCGCTGATGCATTTCTCGGTGATGCATATCCTCTTTAACCTGCTGTGGTGGTGGTATCTCGGCGGTATCGTTGAAAAGCGGCTCGGCAGCGGCAAGCTGATTGTCATCACCGTAATCAGCGCCCTGTTGAGCGGCTATGTACAGCATAAATTCAGCGGCCCGTGGTTCGGCGGGCTGTCGGGTGTCGTCTACGCTTTGATGGGCTACGTCTGGCTTCGCGGGGAGCGCGACCCGGAAAGCGGCATCTATTTACAACGCGGATTAATAGCCTTTGCGTTAATATGGCTAATTGCCGGATGGTTTGATCTGTTTGGTATGTCTATCGCCAATGGTGCGCACGTCACCGGCCTCGCCGTCGGTCTTGCAATGGCGCTTGCCGACACGCTCCATGCGCGAAAACGAACATAATTCTCAGGGATAATTGATGAAACAAACACAACGTCATGACGCCATTATCGAACTGGTCAAAAAACAGGGATACGTCAGCACCGAAGAGCTGGTGGAGCAGTTTGCCGTCAGCCCGCAAACCATCCGTCGTGACCTGAACGATCTGGCCGATCAGAACCGTATTTTGCGCCACCACGGCGGCGCGGCGATGCCGTCCAGCTCGGTCAACACCTCCTGGCACGACCGTAAAGCCACGCAGACGGCAGAGAAAGAGCGCATTGCGCGTAAAGTGGCGAGCCAAATCCCGAACGGTGCGACGCTGTTTATTGATATCGGCACCACGCCGGAAGCGGTCGCTCATGCGCTGCTGGATCACGAGAACCTGCGCGTGGTGACCAACAACCTGAACGTCGCCAACACGTTGATGCAGAAAGATGATTTCCGCATCATCCTCGCGGGCGGCGAACTGCGCAGCCGCGACGGCGGGATTATCGGCGAAGCGACGCTCGACTTTATCTCTCAGTTCCGCCTCGACTTCGGCATTCTGGGGATCAGCGGCATCGACACCGACGGCTCGCTGCTGGAGTTTGATTATCACGAGGTGCGCACCAAGCGCGCGATTATTGAGAACTCGCGCCACGTGATGCTGGTGGTGGATCACTCGAAGTTTGGCCGTAACGCGATGGTGAACATGGGCAGCATCAGCATGGTGGATGCGGTCTATACCGACGTGATGCCGCCAGCGGGCGTGATGCAGGTGATTAAGGATAATAATTTGCAGTTAGAGTTGTGTTGAAAAGCCGTTCTCCCTCTCCCTGTGGGAGAGGGCCGGGGTGAGGGCATCATGCCGCACAAAACTAAACTCCGTACCCCATCATCTTCAACAGCTGCTGCGCATGCTGTACCGCGTCCTGACGGTGCGCCACGCCCAGCTTCTGATACAGATTGCGAATGTGCGTTTTGATGGTGGTTGCCGCCACCGCCAGCTCACCGGCAATCTGCTCGTTGCTATAGCCTGAATAGATCAGCCCCAGCACCTGCCATTCGCGCTGGGTGAGCGGGCTGGTGCGAATAAGCTCCGGCACTTCCGGGTGGTTCAGCAGGCGTTCAACAAAGTTCTCGTCGAAATGCGCAAACTTGTGGCGATGATGCTGATTAATTTCGCGCAGAATGCGCTGGGCGCGATGCTGATCCAGCTCCGGCAGCGTGTTGAGCTGAATCAGCTGGCGCAGCTGCTGCGCCATCACTTCACCTTCAATCACGAAGTGGCTAATAAACCCGGTGCGGTTCGCCAGCTGCAAGGCTTCCAGCAGCACGCGCTGGGCGTCGTTTTTGCGCCCAGCCTGCCAGTAAAGTTGGTTTAACAGCAGCAGGTTGCGGTTCAGGTCGCTCATCAGACGCAGGCTGCGGGCGTTTTCGTTTAACTCTTCCAGCACAATTTCGGCAGGCTCAAAGTCGCCCAGCAGGATCTGCACGCGGGCGATGTTGCGCCACTGGCTTTGCAGGAAGTGGTTATTGGCAAATTCCGGTTTAGGCGTCTGGCGCAGCCAGTTGGCGGCGGATTTTTTGTCCCCCGTCATCTGCCAGTAAATCACCCGAACCTTGTCGGCGTTCGATACCCAGTCGCTGTGGTACTGACCGTTGCCGAGCAGGTTTTCCAGACGGTTAAGGTGATTGCGGGCGTTATCCAGATCGCCACGCGCCAGCGAGCACTGCACCAGCAGGGCCAGACACTGCAATTGCTGCTGAGGCTGGAAGCCAGAGAGCACGTTCACACCCTGACGGGCGCAGCTTTCTGCTTCATCCAGACGCGACCATGCCCACAGCAGTTGAGCGCGAATACGCAACAGGAACTCGTGCATCGGCAGCTGTTCCAGGTGCTGTTCACGAATCAGCTGGAACGCTTTTTCCTGATTTTCCCAGGCGGCCTGCAGGAACCCCTGTGCGAATAAAATCTCGCTTTGCTGAATCAGGCTCCACAGGGCGTAGTGCCACACATCATGGCGGCGCGCCATCTGCTCGGTTTGCTGCATCAGCGAAAGGGAGCGCGTCAGTTCGCCCTTGCAGTGCAGCACTTCGCCGTGCACCGAGGTAGCCACAATCCGGCTGTAGAAATTCGCCAGCGGCAGTTCATCCAGCGCGACCATCGCCAGCCGTTCCGCTTCATCCGCATCGCCGTCGTTAATCGCGACCTGCGCCCGCAGGGCGTTAAATTCGCCGTGCAGGGTGATATCCATTTCGCTTTCCATCTCCTGCTCGGCGCGCGCCAGCAGGGTATTCACTTCGCTGTAGCGGTGCTGGCTCTGCATCAGCCAGGCCTGGAGCAGCACCAGGCGCGGGTTCTCCAGCAGGCTCTCCCACGGCAGGGCTTTCAACGACTCTTCCAGCAGCGTCAGTTCGCTGTGGTTAAACAGCCCCCACGCGTGGTTAAGCAGGATATCGCGCAGCATGCTGGCGTCACCGGCGGCAAGCGCGTGGTGAATGGCCTCGCTCGGGAAGCCTTGCGCCATCCAGCTTTCGGCGGCGGCGCGGTGGATTTCCGGCAATTCCGTTGCCAGCTCCCACTGGCAGCGCTGGCGCAGGAAGCTGCCAAACAGCGGGTGATAGCTGAACCACTCGCCGGGGTCGTCCATGCGCGTCAGGAACAGGCCCTGACGTTCAATCTCTTCCAGCTGCAGTTGACCGTTCTCACAGCCTGTTACGCGCACAATCAGCGCGTCGTTCATGGAGCGCAGCAGGGAGCTTTTCAGCAGGAAATTGCGGGTGGAGGGATCGACGCTGTTCAGCACCTCATCCACCAGGTAATCCGAAAGATGGCTGGCGTTGATGCCGGCCAGACGGCGCGCAGACTGGTGCGTCGGGCTGTTGTTTTGCCGGGCAGAAAGGGCAATCAGCTGTAGCGCCGTGGCCCAGCCTGCGACATCATCACACAAGCGGCTGCTTTCGGAGGCCTCAATGGGTGAGGTCAGGCGGCAGTCAAAGAACTGTTTCGCTTCCTGGTGGGTAAAGGCCAGCTGCTGGCTGCCCACTTCCAGAAGCTGATCGCGCACGCGCAGGTTGGCAATACCGAGCTGCGGCAGGTTGCGTGACAGCACGACCAGGGTCAGGTTTTCCGGCTGGTGGCGCAGGAAGAAGCGCATCGACTCATGGATAACCGGGTTCGTGATCAGATGATAGTCATCAATCACCACGTACAGCGGGCGATGCCATTCGGCCAGTTCGATAAACAGCTGAGAGAAAAGGGAGGACAGACTGGCGTACTGGCGCTTTTGCACCATTGCCTCGCTGGCGACGCAGTGTCCGTTGGTTGCCTGTTGAATAGCGGCAATCAGATAGCTGGCAAAACGCTCTTGCTGGTTATCGCCCTCGTCGAGGGAGTACCAGCCAAGATCGCCCTTACCTGCGGCCCATTGTGAAATGAGCGTTGTTTTTCCATAACCTGCAGGGCTCGTAACCAGCGCCAGTCGGAAATTATGCGCGCCGGAAAGTTTAGCCAGCAGACGCTCGCGGACCACTGTATGGTCAAGACGAACCGGGCGACTTAATTTTGACGGAATCAACATAGGTTTCACTTCACTGTGGGGAACGAGAGAATTTATTTTTTTTGCGCTTCGTAATTAATAGCTATAAGGTCGGTCAGAAAGAGAACTATTGCAAGTTATGTCTGGCATTTGTGGCTCTGAATTTGCACTCTGTCACAAAACATTCCGGCCAGTACTGGAACTTTTTTGAAAAGGCTTTGATGCCGCGTCAATGCTGGCTTGTATGGATGTCACGAGGCTGGGCTGAAACTGGTTTCAGAAAGGTATAATGACGTCGAATTTAATAAACTTCGGGTAAAGTTGAGTGAGATTAATAATCTCCTTAGGCAGAACCCGATTGCTGAAATATTATTCTCCGTAAGCAATCATTTCCGCGTGGATTAATTTCATCCAAAACCGCATTTCATTTCTTTGACATTCTCCCCGGTTACTTTTTTATCTTCCGGGCACACTCCAGCTATGCTCTCAGAGTGGCCTCGATCACACTTTTACGCTCATCCCCGCTACTCCTCCCTGTCTAATCCCCCACGGGAGGAGGAAGAGGTGAAATGAGCCAGGCACACTAGCGCCAACTTGTGTTTTCTTTCTAAAGGATGCCGATCCCCTATGTCACAGCCTACCTTCAACAAAGCTCAATTCCAGGCTGCCCTGACGCGTCAGTGGCAGCGTTTTGGCCTTCATGCCGCAAACGAGATGACGCCTCACCAGTGGTGGCAGGCGGTGAGCGGGGCGCTCGCAGAGCAGCTGGATGCTCAGCCCGTGGCGAAGCCCGTCAAAGGCCAGCGTCACGTTAACTATATCTCGATGGAGTTCCTGATTGGCCGCCTGACCGGCAACAACCTGCTGAACCTCGGCTGGTATCAGGAGGTGGGTGATGTGCTGAAAGAGCACGACATTAACCTGACCGACCTGCTGGAAGAAGAGATCGACCCGGCGCTGGGCAACGGCGGACTGGGGCGTCTGGCGGCCTGTTTCCTTGACTCTATGGCAACGGTCGGCCAGTCGGCGATTGGCTATGGCCTGAACTACCAGTACGGCCTGTTCCGTCAGTCGTTTGCCGACGGCCACCAGATGGAAGCGCCGGACGACTGGCATCGCAATACCTACCCGTGGTTCCGCCACAACGCGCAGCTGGACGTGCAGGTCGGCATCGGCGGGAAAGTGACGAAGCAGGGGCTCTGGGAACCGGCGTTCACTATTACCGGCGAAGCCTGGGACCTGCCGGTGCTCGGCTACCGTAACGGCGTGGCGCAGCCGCTGCGTCTGTGGCAGGCGAAGCACGCGCATCCGTTCAACCTGACCAAATTCAACGACGGCGATTTCCTGCGCGCTGAGCAGCAGGGGATCGACGCCGAGAAGCTGACGAAAGTGCTCTATCCGAACGACAACCATCTGGCGGGCAAAAAGCTGCGCCTGATGCAGCAGTACTTCCAGTGCGCCTGCTCCGTGGCGGATATTCTGCGTCGCCATCACCTGGCGGGCCGCAAGCTGGCGGAACTGCCGGACTTCGAAGTCATTCAGCTTAACGATACGCACCCGACTATTGCCATCCCGGAACTGCTGCGCGTGCTGATTGACGAGCATCAGCTGAGCTGGGACGACGCCTGGGCCATCACCAGCCGCACCTTCGCCTATACCAACCACACCCTGATGCCGGAAGCGCTGGAGTGCTGGGATGAGAAGCTGGTGAAAACGCTGCTGCCGCGCCACATGCAGATCATCAACAAGATTAACGACCAGTTCAAAACGCTGGTGGAGAAAACCTGGCCGGGCGACAAAGCCGTCTGGGCGAAGCTGGCGGTGGTGCACGACAAACAGGTGCGTATGGCGAACATGTGCGTGGTGAGCGGCTTTGCCGTGAACGGCGTGGCGGCGCTGCACTCCGATCTGGTGGTGAAAGATCTGTTCCCGGAATATCACCAGCTGTGGCCGACCAAATTCCACAACGTGACCAACGGCATTACGCCGCGTCGCTGGATCAAGCAGTGCAATCCGCTGCTGGCCGGCCTGCTGGATAAGACCCTGAAGAAAGAGTGGGCCAACGATCTGGACCAGCTGATTAACCTGGAAAAATACGCCGACGACGCGAAATTCCGCGAGCAGTACCGCGCGATCAAGCTGGAGAACAAGGTTCGCCTGGCGGAGTTTGTGAAAATGCGTACCGGGATTGAGATCAACCCGAACGCGATTTTCGATATCCAGATCAAACGCCTGCACGAGTACAAGCGTCAGCACCTGAACCTGCTGCACATTCTGGCGCTGTACAAAGAGATCCGCGAGAACCCGCAGGCCGACCGCGTGCCGCGCGTGTTCCTGTTCGGGGCGAAAGCGGCGCCGGGCTACTACCTGGCGAAAAACATTATCCTCGCCATCAATAAAGTGGCGGCGGCGATCAACAGCGATCCGAAAGTGGGCGACAAGCTGAAGGTCGTGTTCCTGCCGGATTACTGCGTCTCGGCGGCGGAAATGCTGATCCCGGCGGCGGATATCTCCGAGCAGATCTCGACCGCAGGGAAAGAAGCGTCCGGTACCGGCAACATGAAGCTGGCGCTCAACGGCGCGCTGACCGTCGGCACGCTGGACGGTGCGAACGTCGAAATCGCCGAGAAGGTCGGTGAAGAGAACATCTTTATCTTCGGCCATACTGTTGAAGAAGTGAAAGCCATCAAGGCCAAAGGCTACGACCCGGTGAAATGGCGTAAAAAAGACAAAGTGCTGGATGCGGTGCTGAAGGAGCTGGAAAGCGGCAAATACAGCGATGGCGACAAGCACGCGTTTGACCAGATGCTGCACAGCATGGACAAACACGGCGGCGACCCGTACCTGGTGATGGCGGACTTCACGGCCTACGTTGAAGCGCAGAAACAGGTCGACGTGCTGTACCGCGACCAGGAGGCGTGGACCCGGGCGTGCATTCTGAACACCGCGCGCTGCGGCATGTTCAGCTCTGACCGCTCAATCCGTGATTATCAGGCCCGTATCTGGCAGGCAAAACGCTAAGGAAGCGCGATGGAGAGTAAACGTCTGGACAGTGCCGCGCAGGCGGCGGGAATTAGCCTCAGTTACATCAATGCGCACGGCAAACCGCAGTCTATTGGTGCGGACACCAAAAGACGTTTGCTGGATGCCATGCACAAAACCGACGCGAACGCGTCGGCTGCTCCGGTGCCAAACGTGAAGGTCTTTACCGCAGGCAAAAAGATGCCGCTGGCGGTGGAGGGGCGCGGCGAGTATAGCTGGCTGCTCACCACCGAAGAGGGGCATCAGCATAAAGGCCACGCCACCGGCGGCAAAACGTTAAACCTTCCGGCAAAGCTGCCGGAGGGCTATCACAGCCTGACGCTCACCCAGGACGAACAGCGTTTTCACTGCCGGGTGATCGTCGCGCCAAAACGCTGCTATGAGCCGCAGGCATTGCTCGAAGGCAAAAAACTGTGGGGCGCCTGCGTGCAGCTCTATACGCTGCGTTCCGACAGCAACTGGGGGATCGGCGATTTTGGCGATCTGAAAAAGATGCTGGCATCTGTTGGTGAGCGCGGCGGCGCGTTTATCGGCCTCAACCCGATCCACGCGCTCTATCCGGCCAACCCGGAAAGCGCGAGCCCGTACAGCCCGTCTTCCCGACGCTGGCTGAACGTGATTTACATCGACGTTAACGCGTTAGACGATTTCAAAAACAGCAAAGAGGCGCAGGCGTGGTGGAAGCTTGAGACCACCCAGCAGCTGCTGAAGCAGGCCCGCGATGCGGACTGGGTAGATTATGCCTCCGTGACCGCGCTGAAAATGGCGGCTCTGCGCCTGGCGTGGAAAGGCTTTGCGAAGCGCGACGACGAGCAGATGGCGGCCTTCCGCCAGTTCGTGATGCAGGAAGGTGAAAGCCTCTACTGGCAGGCGGCATTTGATGCGCTGCACGCGTATCAGGTGAAAGAGGACGAAATGCGCTGGGGCTGGCCGGTCTGGCCGGAAGCGTATCAGACCGTGGATACCCCTGAAGTCAAAGCCTTCTGTAAAAATCATGCCGACGAGGTGGACTTCTACCTGTGGCTGCAGTGGCTGGCGTACAGCCAGTTTGCCGCCTGCTGGCAGGTGAGCCAGGGCTATAAAATGCCGATCGGCCTGTATCGCGATCTGGCCGTGGGCGTGGCGGAAGGCGGCGCGGAAACCTGGTGTGACCGTGAGCTTTACTGCCTGAAAGCATCCGTCGGCGCGCCGCCGGATATCCTCGGCCCGCTCGGTCAGAACTGGGGCCTGCCGCCGATGGATCCGCACGTGATGGCGGCGCGCGCCTACGAGCCGTTTATCGACCTGCTGCGCGCGAACATGCAGAACTGCGGGGCGCTGCGCATTGACCACGTGATGTCCGTGCTGCGCCTGTGGTGGATCCCGTACGGTGAAACGGCCGATCACGGGGCGTACGTGCAGTATCCGGTGGACGATCTGCTGTCGATCCTGGCCCTGGAGAGTAAACGTCATCAGTGCATGGTGATCGGTGAAGATCTCGGTACCGTACCGGTGGAAATTGTCAGCAAGCTCCGCGACAGCGGGGTTTATTCCTACAAAGTGCTCTATTTTGAAAACGACCATGAGAAAACCTTCCGCGCGCCGAAAGCGTACCCTGAACAGTCAATGGCAGTCGCGACGACGCATGATCTTCCTACGCTCAGAGGCTACTGGGAAAGCGGCGATCTGACCCTCGGCAAAACGCTGGGCCTCTATCCAGATGAAGAGGTTCTGCGCGGGCTGTATCAGGACCGCGAGCTGGCGAAGCAGGGGCTGCTGGACGCGCTGCACAAGCATGGCTGTCTGCCCAAGCGTGCCGGACATAAGGCGTCGCTGATGGCAATGACCCCAACACTCAACCGTGGCCTGCAACGCTATATTGCCGACAGCAACAGCGCTTTGCTCGGCCTGCAGCCGGAAGACTGGATTGATATGGCGGAGCCGGTGAACGTTCCGGGCACCAGCTATCAGTACAAGAACTGGCGCCGCAAGCTGTCCACAACGCTTGAGACGATGTTTGCCGATGACGGGGTGAACAGGCTGATTAAAGATTTGGATAAGCGCAGAAGGGCGGTGGGTAAGAAGTCGTAATTTGCCCCTCACCCTAGCCCTCTCCCCAAAGGGGAGAGGGAACCGATCGAGCAGGAGAGTCAGAGAGCCATATTCAACAGCAGACACCCTACCAGGCCGCAGACCGAAATAATGGTTTCCAGCATTGACCAGGACTTGATGGTTTCACCGATGGTCAGGTTGAAGTACTCCTTGAACAGCCAGAAGCCCGGATCGTTCACGTGAGAGAAAATCACGCTGCCGGAGCCTACCGCAATAACCATCAGCTCAGGGCTGACGCCCGTGGTAGCAATCAGCGGCGCAACGATACCGCCCGCTGTAATCGCCGCAACGGTTGCAGAACCCAGCGCGATACGCAGCACGGCAGCAATAGACCACGCCATCAGGATTGGAGAGATATTGGTTTCATGCATCATGGAAGCGATGTATTTGTCCACGCCGCTGTCGACCAGCACCTGCTTGAACGCACCGCCACCGCCGATAATCAGCAGCATCATGGCAATGATTTTGATGGACGAGGTCAGCGTGTCGTTGATCTGATCCATGGAGCGGCCACGGTTCAGGCCGAAGGTGAACATCGCAATCAATACCGCAATCAGCGTTGCCATCACCGGGTCGCCGAGGAACTCGGCAACGGCCAGGAAAGCGTGGCCTTTCGGCAGGATCATCTCCGCCACGGCGCGCATTGCCATCAGGATCACCGGTACCAGCGAGGTCCAGACGCTGACGCCAAAGCCTGGCATCTCTTCTTCAGTGAAGGTTTTGGCGCTGTACAGACCTTCCGGAATAGGCTTATCAATGCCTTTCAGGAAACGGGCATACACCGGGCCTGCCAGAATTACGGTCGGGATCGCCAGAATCGTACCGAACAGCAGGGTTTTACCCATATCGGCGTGGAAGATGGTGGCGATGGCGGTTGGACCCGGGTGCGGTGGCAGGAAGCCGTGGGTCACGGACAGCGCAGCAGCCATTGGCACACCCACGAACAGCAGCGGAATGTTGGCCGCGGCGGCGATGGTGAACACCAACGGCAGCATCAGCACGAAGCCCACTTCATAGAACAGCGCGAAACCGACGGTAAAACCGGTTAACACCACCGCCCACTGGATGTGCTGTTTACCGAATTTGGCAATCAGGGTGGTGGCAATACGCTGCGCGCCCCCGCAGTCCGCCAGCATTTTACCGAGCATGGCGCCGAAGCCCATGATCAGCGCCAGGCTGCCGAGCGTGCCGCCGACACCGGCTTTGATAGAGCTGATAACTTTAACCAGCGGCATCCCCTGCATCAGACCGACTGCAAGTGCCACCAGAACCAGAGCGATAAATCCGTTCATTTTGAAGCGGATCATCAAGAGCAGTAATAACACAACACCGATAGCAACGATGACTAATGGCATGATTTACCTGGCCTTTGAATTGTTATGGGTAACGTCATTGTTTCAACGACAAATTCCGGTTGTCCCAACTGGGAACAGAGTGGTTAACGGCACTCATACTGATGCCTGCGAAACAGTTAAGTTTAGTCGGCTGTTATAAGGGTGTTGAGTGCCCACGAGAATGATACGGGTAACATATCGTGGTTGAGAATCACCCGGTGAGGCAAAATTTGAATTATGAGACGCAGGTCAACATATAGAGGGGGGAAGGCAAGGGAGTCAGGCCCGGTAAGCGCAGCGCCACCGGGCAATACAGACGGGTACTGAATTAGTAGTAAGAGTGCTCGCCGCGCTGGTGCTCTGTCAGGTCGCGCACGCCTTTCAGTTCCGGGAATTCGTTCAGCAGCTGCTTCTCGATCCCTTCTTTCAGGGTCACGTCGACCATGGAGCAACCGTTACAGCCGCCGCCGAACTGCAGGATCGCCAGGCCGTCTTCCGTGATTTCCATCAGGGAAACGCGACCGCCGTGGCCGGCCAGTTGTGGGTTGATCTGGGACTGCAGCAGATACTCAACGCGCTCCATCAGCGGCGCATCGTCAGAGACTTTACGCATTTTGGCATTTGGCGCTTTCAGGGTCAGCTGAGAACCCAGCTGGTCGGTGACAAAGTCGATTTCCGCATCTTCAAGATACGGCGCGCTCAGTTCATCGACGTAAGCGGTGAGCTGTTCAAATTTAAGGGCAGTGTCAGTTGCTTCCACAGCGTCCGGAGGACAATAAGAGACACCACATTCTGCATTCGGAGTGCCTGGATTGATCACAAACACGCGGATCTGCGTCCCTTCTTCCTGATTTGCCAGCAGTTTGGCAAAGTGCGCTTGTGCAGAATCGGAAATACGGATCATAGCTTTGGCCTAATAGTTGACTAAATTACCTGGGTATAATCATACGCCCATTGAAGAAGGGCTACAAGGTACGGCACAGACACCATACCTGAACCGACGCGGCGCCGCTTTGCAAAAGCAGTCGGGAAAGTTCAGCAACGGTACTGCCTGTGGTGACGACGTCATCCACGATGGCGATATGGAGGCCGTGGACCGGCAATTCAAGGCGAAAGGCGTTTTTCAGGTTCCTTTTGCGAAGCCGGGCGTTGAGCTGATGCTGGATGGCGGTGGCATGAACGCGGGTAAGCGCGCTGGCATCGTAGCAACAACCCAGCCACCGGGCGAGCGGGCGGCAGAGCAGGTCGCTTTGATTATAGCCGCGCCGCCAGTGCCGGCGTCGGTATAAGGGGACATTCACCACCATGTCGATTTTCGGCAAAGCGCGGGTTCGTCGCGCCTGTAAAACGGCCAGCAAAAGCAGGCGGGCAAGGGGCTGCGCCAGCGAACTCTGACCGGAAAACTTCAGGGCGTGAATAAGCCCGCTCAGCGGCGGAACATAATCATCCACGGCCACCAGCGCGCTCCACGGAGGGGATTTTTTCAGGCAGCGGCCGCAGGGCAAATCGCGGTTCGCCGCCGGTAAACCACATTGCGGGCAGGTTGTGATACGCCTTTCCAGCGAACGCGTGCAGACGGAACAGACGCCCCACGCGCTGAGGGCAAGCGGCATTTTGCATAGCCAGCACAAGCCAGGCACTGTTAGCATGTGCAACCTCCATGTGAAAAAAGAGAACAGTAACTGATGAAGACGCTGTGGTGGCAGACCGTAGGGACAGGAAATTGCCATCTTGTGCTGCTGCACGGATGGGGCCTGAATGCGGAAGTGTGGCATTGCATAAGCGAGGAACTTGCCTCGCAATTTACGTTACATCTGGTTGATCTGCCGGGCTATGGTCGCAGCCGTGGCTTTGGCGCGATGTCGCTTGATGAAATGGCGCAGCACGTTGTAGACGCCGCGCCGCAAAATGCCATCTGGCTGGGCTGGAGTCTGGGCGGGCTGGTGGCAAGCCAGATTGCGCTCTCCTGGCCCGAGCGCGTTAGGGCGCTGGTCACCGTGGCCTCGTCGCCATGCTTTAGCGCGCAAGAGGCGTGGCCCGGCATCAAACCTGACGTTCTGGCGGGCTTCCAGCAGCAGCTGAGCGACGATTTCCAGCGGACCGTCGAGCGATTCCTCGCCTTGCAGACGATGGGCACCGAAACCGCGCGTCAGGATGCCAGAGCGTTAAAGCAGGTGGTGCTCTCCCTGCCGATGCCGGACGTCGAGGTGCTTAACGGCGGTCTTGAGATCCTGAAAACGGCCGATCTGCGCGAGCCGCTGGCCGGGCTGAGCATGCCGCACCTGCGCATCTATGGCTATCTCGACGGGCTGGTGCCGCGCAAAGTGGTCCCACTTCTGGATTCCCTCTGGCCGGACAGCGAATCACAGGTCATAGCAAAAGCCGCGCATGCGCCGTTTATCTCTCATCCGACGGAGTTTTGTTCAGCGTTGGTTGCGTTAAGTCAACGTTTAGACTGATTATTTTCTATCCAGCCTGGAAAAAGTTACACACCGCAACCATACTCCAGATGTCGTTGCGGTTGTTCTGCCTACGATGATCAAAACAACAATCCTATGGAGAGTCAGGCTATGAAACTTGTTACAGGTATTGTCACTTCTCTGGTTATTGGGTCACTGTCATTTGGCGTTTTTGCGGCAAAAGAGCTGGAAAAAGATAAAGTTGCCGGGATGAATTTGACGAAAATTGGTGAGATTTCTACGTCTGACACCACCGCGCCGATGGATGCAAGAAAAGAGCTGTCGAAGAAAGCGGATGAGCTGGGCGGGACATACTTCGTCGTCACCAGCGCAGAAAAACAGACCAAAAACGTACGCGCTACTGCGGATGTCTATAAGTAATACGATAAAACCGGGCAGCAATGCCCGGCTTTATTATCGCAGTGCCCACCACTCCCTGAGACAGGCCTTTCCTTCCGGACAGCTTTTACAACTGCCGGAGAGGCAACCCTCCGCTTCGTCCTGAATCCGCACGGCTTTACCCATGGCTTCCAGGCGCTCCAGCATGGCATCGATCATCGGCTGCGGGGTATGCAGGCTAAGGCTGAGCTGTTTTGCCTCCATGCGTCCCTGCAATGCCAGTAAGTCACGAACCTGAATCAACGATGCCATCTGTTTTTCCCCTTAGTGACAGTCGCCAGCCGGGCTGTTGCAGCAGGTGGCCGGGGTTTTACGCGTCGCCAGCAGGTTGATATCAACGCGGCTTCGCGCCCGGCGCAGCAGGCCAATCACAATCACGTTAAACAGGATGACCGCCAGGATGCTGACCAGGCTGTAGCGCGGATGCTGGCTGAAGTTAACGGTCTGGTAAAACAGCGTCGCCAGCGAGTAGGCGATATTCAGCCCCCACAGAATGGAGAAGCCCATCCAGCCGCGGCTGGACTCACGGGCAATCGCCCCCATCACCGAGATGCACGGAATATAGAGCAGAACGAAGATCAGGTAGCTGTAGGCTGCGGACGCGCTGCCAAACTTCTCGCCCATTACGCCCATGGCACCGGTCGCCATTTCGCCGTCGCCTTTGCTGGCCTCAATCGGGTTAGCCAGCACGCTCAGGCTGAAGGTGTCTTTCAGGCTCTGCCAGGTCTCCTCTACGGCAGCCAGCAGTTCGTCACCGAGGTGAAACTCCGCCGGGTTAAATTCCTGCTCCTGAATGTTCTCTGCGGTATAGAGCGTGTTCAGGGTCCCGACGACCACCTCTTTCGCCATCGCACCGGTGAACAGGCCCACGGTCGCCTGCCAGTTATCCTCCTGCACGCCAATCGGTTTGAAGACCGGCGTGATGACGCGGCTGACGGAGGCGAGGGCAGAGTCGTTGATGTTATCTGCCGCCTGACCGGTGAGGGTGAAGCTGTTCAGCGCGCTCAGGAAAATACTGACAATAACAATCACCTTACCGGCGCGCAGCACAAAGCCTTTCAGGCGCTGCCAGGCCTGGATCGCCAGGCTTTTCAGGTGCGGGACGTGATAGACCGGAAGCTCCATTACAAACGGTGACGCTTCACCGCGCATGATGGTGTGCTTGAGCATTAAGCCGGTCAGGATCGCCATCACGATGCCCAGCACGTACAGCGAGAAGACCGCCAGCGCGCCCTGCTGGCCAAAGAAGGCTGCCGCGAAGACGGCAAAGATTGCCAGACGCGCGCCGCAGGACATAAACGGCGCCATCATAATGGTCATCAGTCGTTCACGCGGTGCATCCAGGGTGCGCGCGCCCATTACCGACGGCACGTTACAGCCGAAGCCGACGATCAGCGGAACGAACGATTTGCCCGGCAGGCCCAGCGCCTGCATCAGGCGGTCCATCACGAAGGCGGCGCGCGCCATGTAGCCGGAATCTTCGAGGAACGAGAGGAACAGATACATCATGCCGATCTGC
This sequence comes from Enterobacter cloacae complex sp. P6RS, assembly GCF_014982245.1. NCBI lineage: Bacteria > Pseudomonadati > Pseudomonadota > Gammaproteobacteria > Enterobacterales > Enterobacteriaceae > Enterobacter > Enterobacter cloacae complex sp. P6RS. Next base: position 54,187 of record NZ_JADCLB010000011.1, on the reverse strand, counting down.
GGTACCAGCGGCAGCACGGTGTTGATACCGCCGCCAATCCCCTGGGCAAGGAAGATGGTCAGCCATTCCGGGAAATGCAGGGTGTAACCTACCCACTGAATACCGTGTACGAAGACCGCGACAGAACCGGCGTCAAAAATCGGCTGCAGCGCGCCACCGATGTTAATCGCGAGCAGGAACATCACGTACATCACCAGCAGGAAGATGGGCAAACCGAGGAAGCGGTTGAGCACAATCTTATCCACCGCCGCCGTGAAGCGGCTGGGCTCTGCGGTAAGGGCGTTGCTGACCACGTCGCAAATTGACGCAATGGCCTGATAACGCGCATCGGCGATGTGCAGCGCCGGATCGTCCAGCTCGTCGCTGAGACGGGCGAGGGCCACGTCCAGCTTATCCGCCGCATGTCCGGCATAGGCGCGGCTGTAGATATCCCCTTCCAGCATCTGCAGGCCGAGCCACAGCCGCTGTTTTGCAGGCATGCTGCTGTCCATCTCCTGCGCCAGCCGTTCGGCTTCGCGCAGCAGCGGCTGGGCGTAATGCACCAGCTCAACGTCGCGGTTTCCCGCGTGGCGGTCAATCGCCAGCTTCAGGGCGTCGATACCGCGAGCGCGGGTCGAGACCAGCGGAACCACCGGACAGCCCAGGCGCGCGGAGAGCGCATCGACGTCGATGCGCAGCTTTTGTTTTTCCGCAATGTCGAGCATGTTGAGCGCCACGATGCAGGGGATCCCCAGCTCCAGCAGCTGTAGCGTCAGGTAAAGGTTTCGCTCGAGGTTCGAAGCGTCGACCACGTTGATCAGCAGATCCGCGTCGCCGCCAAGAATGTAGTGGCAGGCAATTTGCTCATCGAGGGAAGTCTGGGATGAAATCGTGGTTAAGGAGTAGGTGCCGGGAAGGTCAACCAGGGTGACCTGATTGTCCGTTGTCGCGAACTGGCCTTCTTTACGTTCAACCGTTACGCCTGCCCAATTTCCCACGCGCTGGCGCGCGCCGGTTAACTGATTAAATAAGGTTGTCTTGCCGGAATTAGGATTGCCAATTAAGCCAATAGTTAATTTTTTCATTGTATTAGACCCACCGAAACCGCTGGCTTGTTAACGGGATAAAGATTCAACTTCAATTAATGCGAGGTCTTTTTTGCGCAGAACCAGATTTACGCGCCGGGTTTCGATATGAACTGGATCGCCCAACGGCGCCACACGCACGACCTGGAATGATGAGCCGGGCAGCATGCCAAGTGACAGCAGCTTCTGCCGATAGGCCGGGCTAATTTCGCGGGTAAAACCGGTAATTTTCCATGCACTGTCTGGAGTGAATTGCATAATGCCTGATTCCACGAGAGGTTAAATAATCTACACTGCGATGATAATGAGAATAGTTTTTATCAGCAATAATAAAAATGTGACGGGATGTTGTTAATCGTATTAATTTGCGGTCTGATTGACCTTGCTCAATATTTGCAGAATTACCCGGGAAGGAATAAAAAGCGTATTTGTTAATGGAGTGATAAATAGCGGTTTAAATATGGGTGTGCAATCGGTTTCATATATTTCGAGAGAATTTTATTCCCCTCATCCCGGCCCTCTCCCTTTTGGGGAGAGGGTTAGGGTGAGGGGGGGTTACCTTAGCGTTTCTTACCCATCGCTGCCGCCAGCGCGTCCATCATCGCGCTGTTGCCCGCAGGCTGCGCGTCACGCCCGCGCGGTTTTGTGGCTTTCGTGGCCGGACGCTGCTGCTCGCGGCCTCCGCCGTTGCCGCCACGGCGCGCGCTGGTGTCGCCCGGCTGCTCATCCAGACGCATGGTCAGGGCGATACGCTTGCGCTGCAGATCCACCTCCAGCACTTTCACCTTCACGATGTCGCCCGCTTTGACCACGGTGTGCGGGTCTTCAACGAACTTGTCGGCAAGGGAAGAGATATGCACCAGACCGTCCTGGTGCACGCCGATATCCACAAACGCGCCGAAGTTGGTGACGTTGGTCACCGCGCCTTCCAGCACCATGCCCGGCAGGAGATCGTTCATGGTCTCGATGCCGTCAGCAAAGGTCGCCGTTTTGAATTCAGGACGCGGATCGCGGCCCGGTTTTTCCAGCTCTTTGATGATATCGGTGACGGTTGGCACGCCAAATTTGTCGTCGGTGAAATCAACGGCTTTCAGGTTACGCAGAGCGCTGCTGTCGCCCATCAGGTCTTTAAGCGCCTGCTGAGTCGCGGCCAGGATGCGCTCAACAACCGGGTACGCTTCCGGGTGAACGGTAGAGGCATCCAGCGGGTTATCGCCGTGGTTGATGCGCAGGAAGCCCGCGCACTGCTCAAACGCTTTCGGCCCCAGGCGGCTCACTTTCAGCAGCTGCTGACGGTTCTGGAACTGGCCGTTCTCATCGCGCCAGGCGACGATGTTCTGTGCCATCATGCGGGTTAAGCCCGCCACGCGGGTCAACAGGGGAACGGAGGCGGTGTTCAGGTCCACGCCGACGGCGTTTACGCAGTCTTCCACGACCGCGTCCAGCTTGCGCGCCAGCTGCGTCTGGCTCACGTCGTGCTGATACTGGCCCACGCCGATGGATTTCGGATCGATCTTCACCAGCTCCGCCAGCGGATCCTGCAGACGACGGGCGATGGAGACCGCGCCGCGCAGGGAAACGTCCAGGTCAGGGAATTCCTGCGCCGCCAGCTCAGAGGCGGAATAGACCGATGCGCCCGCTTCGCTGACGATCACTTTCTGTGCCGTCACTTTCGGGAACTGCTTTTGCACGTCGAGGTAGAAACGCTCGGTTTCGCGTGATGCGGTGCCGTTACCGATGGCAACCAGCTCCACGTTGTACTTCTCGCACAGCGCCGCCACCACGACGGCGGCTTTCGCTGCCTGGCCGGTGTGCGGGTAAATGGTATCGGTGGCGACCAGCTTGCCGGTGCCGTCAACGACCGCCACCTTCACGCCGGTACGCAGGCCCGGATCGAGCCCCATGGTGGCGCGCAGGCCCGCAGGAGCGGCCATCAGCAGGTCATGCAGGTTACGGGCGAAGACGTTGATCGCTTCGTCTTCCGCTCGCTCGCGCACGGTGCCCATCAGCTCGGTTTCCAGGTGCATCAGCACCTTGATGCGCCAGGTCCAGCTCACCACGCCTTTGCGCCAGCTGTCCGCCGGGGCGTTGTTCAGGCGCAGGCCGAGATGGTCGATGATAATCTGCTCGCAGTGGCTCTCTTTCGGCGGCTCGTCAAACTGCGGGTCGGCGTTCAGGGAGAGCTGGAGCACGCCTTCGTTGCGGCCGCGGAACATCGCCAGCGCGCGGTGAGACGGGGTGGTCGAAATCGGTTCGTGGTGATCGAAGTAGTCGCGGAACTTCGCGCCTTCTTCCTCTTTGCCCGCGACGACGGTAGAGACGATGTGGGCGTTCTTCCACAGGTAATCACGCACTTTGGCCAGCAGGGCGGCGTCTTCCGCGAAGCGCTCCATCAGGATGTAGCGCGCGCCGTCCAGAGCGGCCTTGGTGTCAGCGATACCTTTGTCGGCGTCGACGAATTTCGCCGCTTCGGTTTCCGGGTCGTGAGATGGCTCATTCCACAGCAGCTCTGCCAGCGGCTCAAGGCCCGCCTCAATCGCAATCTGCCCGCGGGTACGGCGCTTCGGTTTGTACGGCAGATAGAGATCTTCGAGTTCGGTTTTGCTCAGGGTGCCGTTAATGGCGCTTTCCAGCTCGCTGGTCAGCTTGCCCTGTTCGCCGATGGATTTGAGGATCGCCTGACGACGTTCTTCCAGCTCGCGCAGATAGCCCAGGCGGGTCTCCAGGTTACGCAGCTGCGTGTCATCCAGACCGCCTGTGACTTCCTTACGATAACGTGCAATAAACGGCACGGTGTTCCCTTCATCAAGCAGGCGAACGGCAGCTTCTACCTGTTCGGCTCTGGCCTGAAGTTCACCCGCAATAATGCGGCAGAGCGAATCTTTCATCATGGCTTAATCATCTTGTGGGTCAAAAATCAGGGGATAGTTATACGGGCTGACACGGCAAAATGCCAGCCGGGGAGGGCGCTCTCGGACTATTTTACGTAGACGATCTCATTGACGTACCAGCTGGCTTCACCGGCTGGGGTCTGCACGACGGCTAAATCGCCCACTTCCTTTTTCAGCAGCGCGCGGGCCATCGGAGAGTCGATGGAGATGTAATCTTTACGACCAAAAATTTCATCGTAACCGACGATGCGAAAACGCAGGGTGTCACCATCGTCGTTTTCAATCTCCACCCACGCGCCGAAGAACACTTTGCCCTCCTGCTGCGGGGAGTAATCGACAATTTTAAGATTTTCGAGACACTTCGTCAGATAGCGTACCCGGCGGTCAATTTCGCGCAGCCGCTTCTTGTTGTACTGATAATCAGCATTTTCGCTGCGATCGCCCAGGCTTGCCGCCCAGGTCACCTTTTTGGTTACTTCAGGACGCTCTTCGCGCCACAGGTAATCCATCTCTTTTTTGAGCTTTTCGTACCCTTCGCGGGTGATCAGGGGCGTTTTCATGGTGCTGCCTTTGCTGCCGGTTCTCTATTTTGCGCACAATACGTACCACACAGTGTAACAGACAGGATTAATAATGATTTATGTGATGAAATGAACAGATAAGCTGCTGTTAAATATGCTTTGTAACAATTTCGACTAGAATTTATACCAGAATTAACTGGTCGAATACGTGCACTTTTTTAGAATACGCTGTTACAAAGACTATCCGAACCTTTGGGAGTACACACAATGCAAGAAAACTACAAAATTCTGGTCGTGGATGACGACATGCGCCTGCGCGCGCTGCTTGAGCGTTATCTGACCGAGCAGGGCTTCCAGGTTCGTAGCGTCGCGAACGCTGAGCAGATGGACCGTCTGCTGACCCGCGAATCTTTCCATCTGATGGTTCTCGACCTGATGCTGCCGGGTGAAGACGGGCTTTCTATCTGCCGCCGTCTGCGCAGCCAGAGCAACCCGATGCCGATCATCATGGTGACGGCGAAGGGCGAAGAAGTTGACCGTATCGTGGGCCTCGAAATCGGCGCGGACGACTACATTCCAAAACCGTTTAACCCGCGCGAGCTGCTGGCGCGTATTCGTGCCGTGCTGCGCCGTCAGGCGAATGAACTGCCGGGCGCGCCGTCCCAGGAAGAAGCCGTCATTGCCTTCGGCAAGTTCAAGCTGAACCTCGGCACGCGCGAGATGTTCCGTGAAGATGAGCCAATGCCGCTCACCAGCGGCGAGTTTGCCGTACTGAAAGCGCTGGTCAGCCATCCGCGCGAGCCGCTTTCCCGCGACAAGCTGATGAACCTGGCGCGCGGTCGCGAATACTCCGCAATGGAACGCTCCATCGACGTGCAGATCTCCCGCCTGCGCCGCATGGTGGAAGAAGATCCGGCGCATCCTCGTTATATTCAGACCGTATGGGGTCTGGGCTACGTGTTCGTTCCGGACGGCTCTAAAGCATGAGGCGAATGCGCTTCTCGCCGCGAAGCTCGTTTGCCCGCACCCTCTTACTGATCGTCACCCTGCTGTTCGTCAGCCTGGTGACGACCTACCTGGTGGTGTTGAACTTTGCGATTCTGCCGAGCCTCCAGCAGTTTAATAAGGTCCTGGCCTACGAAGTGCGTATGCTGATGACCGATAAGCTGCAGCTGGAGGACGGCACGCAGCTGGTTGTTCCCCCGGCATTTCGCCGTGAAATCTACCGTGAACTGGGCATTTCGCTTTACTCCAATGAAGCGGCGGAAGATGCTGGCCTGCGCTGGGCGCAGCACTATGAATTCCTCAGCCAGCAGATGGCGCAGCAGCTGGGTGGCCCGACGGAAGTGCGCGTTGAGGTCAACAAAAGCTCGCCCGTCGTCTGGCTGAAAACCTGGCTGTCACCCAACATCTGGGTACGCGTTCCGCTGACTGAAATCCATCAGGGCGATTTCTCGCCGCTGTTCCGCTACACCCTTGCCATTATGCTGCTGGCGATAGGCGGCGCGTGGCTGTTTATCCGTATCCAGAACCGACCGCTGGTCGACCTGGAGCACGCGGCGCTGCAGGTCGGTAAAGGCATTATTCCTCCTCCACTGCGTGAATATGGTGCCTCTGAAGTGCGTTCAGTAACGCGCGCGTTCAATCATATGGCGGCAGGCGTTAAGCAGCTGGCGGATGACCGTACGCTGCTGATGGCCGGCGTCAGTCATGACCTGCGCACCCCGCTAACGCGTATTCGTCTGGCGACGGAGATGATGGGTGAAGAGGACGGTTATCTCGCCGAGTCTATTAACAAGGACATCGAAGAGTGTAACGCCATCATCGAGCAGTTCATCGACTACCTGCGCACCGGTCAGGAGATGCCGATGGAAATGGCCGATCTGAACGCGGTGCTGGGCGAAGTGGTGGCCGCAGAAAGTGGTTATGAGCGTGAAATTGATACTGACCTTCAGGACGGTGAAATTCAGGTTCGTATGCACCCGCTTTCCATTAAGCGTGCGGTGGCCAATATGGTGGTTAACGCGGCGCGCTACGGTAACGGCTGGATTAAGGTTAGCAGCGGGTCTGAACTCAACCGCGCCTGGTTCCAGGTGGAAGACGACGGCCCGGGCATTAAGCCCGAGCAGCGTAAGCATCTGTTCCAGCCATTTGTGCGCGGCGACAGCGCGCGCAGCACCAGCGGTACGGGCTTAGGCCTGGCGATTGTGCAGCGTATTGTGGATAACCATAACGGATTGCTGGAGATTGGTACCAGCGAGCGGGGCGGGTTGAGCATTCGCGCCTGGTTGCCGGTTCCGGTGACGCGGGGGCAGGTGAAAGAGGGATAGTGCGGTCTGATGCCCTCACCCCGGCCCTCTCCCACGGGGAGAGGGAGAAAACATTAAAAAAGGCAACTTTCGTTGCCTTTTTGCTTTTACCTACAGCTTCGGACCCGCGCTCACCAGCGCAGCGCCCGCCGGGGTATCGGTGTACTTCTCGAAGTTCTCGATAAACAGCTTCGCCAGCGATTCCGCCTTCTCGCGCCACTGTTCCGGCGATCCGTAGGTATTGCGCGGGTCGAGGATACGCGTGTCCACACCCGGCAGTTCCGTCGGAATGGCCAGATCGAACATCGGCAGCGTGAAGGTTTCGGCGTTATCCAGAGAACCATCCAGAATGGCGTCGATAATGGCGCGGGTATCTTTGATGGAGATACGTTTGCCGGTACCGTTCCAGCCGGTATTCACCAGGTAGGCCTGCGCGCCGGATGCCTGCATGCGTTTCACCAGCACCTCAGCGTATTGCGTCGGGTGCAGCGACAGGAATGCCGCACCGAAGCAGGCGGAGAAGGTTGGGGTTGGCTCCGTGACGCCACGCTCGGTACCCGCCAGCTTGGCGGTAAAGCCAGAGAGGAAATGGTACTGCGTCTGGCTGGCGGTCAGGCGAGACACCGGTGGCAGCACGCCGAACGCATCCGCCGTCAGGAAAATCACCTTCGTGGCATGGCCCGCTTTTGACACCGGCTTCACGATGTTGTCGATGTGGTAGATCGGGTAAGAGACGCGGGTGTTTTCGGTTTTTGACGCATCGTCGAAGTCGATAGAGCCGTCGGCACGTACGGTGACGTTTTCCAGCAGCGCGTCGCGGCGGATCGCGTGGAAGATATCCGGCTCGGCCTCTTCAGACAGGCGAATGGTCTTCGCGTAGCAACCGCCTTCGAAGTTAAACACCCCGTCATCGTCCCAGCCGTGTTCGTCATCGCCAATCAGACGGCGTTTTGGATCGGTGGAGAGCGTGGTTTTCCCGGTGCCGGAAAGACCGAAGAACACCGCTACGTCGCCTTTCTCGCCGACGTTCGCCGAGCAGTGCATAGAGGCAATACCGCGCAGCGGCAGCAGGTAGTTCATGACCGAGAACATCCCTTTCTTCATTTCGCCGCCATACCAGGTACCGCCGATCAGCTGAATACGTTCGGTCAGGTTGAAGGCAATGAAGTTTTCGGAGTTCAGACCCTGCTCTTTCCACTGTGGGTTAGTGCATTTCGCACCGTTCATCACGATGAAGTCAGGTGTGAAGTCCTGCAGCTCTTCGTCGGTCGGACGAATAAACATATTCTTAACGAAATGCGCCTGCCAGGCCACTTCGGTAATGAAACGCACGGAAAGGCGGGTATCGGCGTTAGCGCCGCAGAAAGCGTCGACAATGAACAGACGCTTGCCGGAAAGTTGATGGGTGACGAGCCCTTTCAGATGCTGCCAGGTTTCCGGGGAGAGCGGTTTGTTGTCGTTCTTCCCTTTGCCCTTGTCAGCCCACCACAGCGTATCGCGGGTAGTTTCGTCTCGGACGATATACTTATCTTTCGGCGAACGACCGGTAAAGATACCGGTATCGACGGCGATAGCACCAAGGTTCGTCAACACACCGCGCTCGTATCCTTCCAGTGCTGGATTGAGCTCTTCCTGATACAGCGTATCGTAATCGGGGTTGTAGACCACTTCCTGGACGTCGTGAATACCATAAGCCTTGAGATCTTGCGGGGTTAAACCAGTAACACGCATATCACTGCTCCTTAGCCAATATGTACTGCCTGAAATTGTAGGGTTTTTCTGGGGATGTTAACCGCGACGGGGCTCATAGATTTGTGCATCTGGATAAAACCCTTACTAACGGAAAACGCTGCGACTCCAGTCACAGTGCAGGCGGATTATCGCAGGAATCGCTTTTTGGTTGGGGAAAATGTTCCGAAAAGGTTAAGAGGTGGTGATTTTATCGGAGAGAATGTGAATGTAATCGCATACATGTAAGAAAATTACGTAAGAGTTACATAGGGAAAACGATTCAGCTTTTGGGGGATTTTTGCCCCTCACCCTAACCCTCTCCGCAAAGGGGAAAGGGCAGGGTGAGGGGTAGCGTATTAATGAACCTGCGGATCCGCCGGAGAGGCGTTATTGCGGATTTCAGCGATATCCATTGAATTGAACACGTAGTGCGTACCGCAGTAGTCACAGTGCATATCAATTTCGCCATCTTCAGCCATGATGCTGTCGATCTCTTCATCCGGCAGAGTTTTCAGTGCGCCAGCGCAGCGCTCGCGCGAGCAGGTGCACTTAAACTCCACGGACTGCGGATCGTACACGGTCACTTCTTCTTCGTGGTACAGACGCCACAGCACGTCGGTCGCCGACAGGTTGAACAGTTCTTCCGCCTTGATGGTTTCGGTCAGCGTCGCCAGATGCTCAAAGTCATTGGTCTGTGCGTCCTGCGCTGGCAGAACCTGCAGCAGCATGCCGCCCGCAGCAGGCTGGCCGTCCACTTCACCGGTACGGATGAACAGACGCGTCGGCAGCTGTTCGGAGCGCATGAAGTAATCTTCCAGGCAGGCTGCCAGGGTATCGCCTTCCAGACCGACCACGCCCTGATAGCGTTCACCTTCCTCCGGGGAGATGGTGATCACCAGGTAGCCATTGCCCACCAGCGTTTTGAGATCAGCATTTTCAGGAACGTCGCCCTGAACGCGCGCTACGCCGCGCATCTGCTGCTGGTTATTGCCGTTGATCACCGCCAGCGTCATCGGGCCGTCACCCTGCAGCTGCACGGTGATATCACCGGCAAACTTCAGCGTTGCGGTCAGCAGGCTGGTGGCAACCAGCAGTTCGCCCAACAGGGTCTTCACCGGCAGCGGGTAGTTGTGGTTTTCCAGAATCTGTTTCCAGGTTTCGGATACGGTGACCAGCTCGCCGCGCACGGCGAATTGTTCAAACAGATAGCGGTGTAATTGGTCGTGTTGGGCCATTTTCATCTCTCGTGCGGGTGAGGGTTACTCGCTCTCACCGTGTTTAAATTTCATCAGATCGCGGCGCTCTTTTTTATCCGGTCGCCGGTCCGGGTGGGGCATGGTCAGCGCATTCATTTTGCGCGCCAGCGCGGTCTTCTCGCGCTTTTCAACGCTTTCAGCCGTCTCTTCGTAAAGCAGTACGGCTTCCGATGCGGGCCGCCGCTGTTCGGTAATGGCTTTAATCACTACCGTACGTTCGTCGTTGCCCTGGCGCAGCGTTAAGGTGGCGTTCAGCTCAACCAGCTTGCTCGGCTTGCTGCGCTGGCCGTTGTAATGCACTTTACCGCCGTCAACCATTTCACGGGCAAGGGCGCGCGTTTTATAAAAACGGGCTGCCCACAGCCATTTATCCAGTCTTACCCCATCTGAGGGCTTTTCTTTCATGGCGTCTCCTTCACGGTCAGTGAGGGGATCATCTGGCGGTAGTCGTTCAGTCCCGGATGGCGCAGATAGCTTTTTTCAGCCAGGCCAGAGTCAGGATTAGTGACACCCAGACAGTAGCGAATGCCAAACGTTGCCGCAGAATCCAGAATAGGCTCGCTGTCGTCAATGAACAGCGTGCGCTCCGGCTGCAGGCCGGTCTCTTCCTTCACCGCATGCCACAACCGCTGATCCTCTTTCGGATAACCAAATGTGTGGGTGGAAAGTAATAAATCAAGGTGCGACGCCAGCCCCGTATGCTCCAGCTTCACGGCCAGGTTATGTGGATGCGCGTTAGTCAGCAAAATACGGCGCTTGCCGCTTGCTTTCAGCGCGTCCAGGAAGGGAACCGTATCTTCGCGCAGCACGGCGCGTGGTCCCTGGGCAGTGGTCATGGCACAAATATCCAAACCGAGGCGCTCGCTCCAGTAGTCCAGACAGTACCAGTTTAGCGTATGTTGCACCGCGCTATATTGCGAACGAATGAACGCCTGCGCTTCTGCCGGAGAGATACCCTGCTGCTCACCATAGGTTTCCGGCACCAGCTTTTGCCAGAAATAGTTATCAAAGGCGAGATCGAGCAGCGTGCCGTCCATATCCAGCAGAACGGTGTCGACCTGCTGCCAGTCGATATCAAGATGCATAGGGGGGAACTCCAGCCAGAAGAAACGTGCGCGACAGGGTAGCACATCTTGTCGCGCAACGACGTTATCAGATCAGGCTCTCAGAGGAGGGGATCAGCTTAGGATTGAGGCAATTCTCATAATATTGCTGGATCTCAGCCAGACGCGTGCGGGAGCGCTGGTAGCGGCGCAGGGCCATAAAACCGTTCCAGAAAATGGCGATCAGCATGGCGATCATCAGCAGAGAGGTGCCAATGTAACGCCACAATCCTGCGCTGTCCGGCATCCGGTGCAGGCCGATATGGCGCGTGCCGTTGGCGTCGGTGTAGATGCTTGTGACAATCCCTTCGGCACTGAACGGCGTTTGCATCAGCATCTGCGCCAGACGCTGGAACTGGCTCCACTGCTCCTGGGCCGGGTAGTCATAAAGCGCTACCTGCGGGTAAGGCTGATCGACCAGGTCGCTGCCTTCATCGCTGGCAATCACAAAGCCGCCCGGTGCCGGACTGTTGAGCGCCTGAGCCGCCCGGGTGGTTTCGCGCATCATAAACGGCGATGTCGAGGTGGCGACCAGGTTATCAAGCGATTCCGCGCTGACCGGACGCAGCAGCACGTTGACGCCATCCAGTCGTCCCGCCTCGGCGCGTTTCACCAGCGAGTCCCAGTCTTTACTGTTCCCGAGGTTAACCAGCGCGTTCTTGAGGCGTATGCACTCATCCTGCGAGGAGCATAAGTCCTGGGTTTTCAGGACAATGTCGCCAAAATCATCCAGCAGAATCATGCCTGATTTCTGGATGGCGGAACGCAGCGCGGGGCTGACGCGTGAATCATCGTCCGGTTTCGGGTGCAGCTGGCGGTTGACCGTCTGGGTCAGCGCCGTGGCTTTATTCACCACTTCGGATTCTGGTAGCGGCAGCGGCGGGGCGTCGTTCCAGATAATTTGCGAACAGTCGAACGGCGTGAACGGTGAATTCTGGCGCGTGTTCCACGCCCCCGGGGTATGGATATTACACATTCCGGTGCCTTTCAGGCGCAGCGTATCGCCCACCCGTACACCCGCTTCATCGAGCTGGTTGACGCTGGTCGCCTCGATGGTCTGCGCGCCTTTGATCCACGACAGGGTAAATTTGATGGGCATATCCAGCGGCACGAAAAGCAGCAGCATGATAAACACCAGCCCGGCGCCGGCGGCGATGACCGTGCTGCGGAGCCAGTGCTGAAGCGGGAAATTTTTCACTTCATCATGCAGAGACAGGAAGCGCCCCTGTCGCACAACGTGGCGGTCGAGATAGATATCAATATCGGTTTTCTGCCCTAAATCCTGCGCAATCCACGGTTGCCAGTGGCGCGGGTAGATCAGGTCAATAATCCCGAGTGAGATATTGTTGAGATGCTCCTGATCGTTCTCACCGAACAGGCCCCAGCGCTTTGGCGTGCCGCGCAGGCAGTGGATCTCCCGCAGCGAGGTTTTGGCCGGCGGGGCAAAGAGCCCCCACAGCCCGGCCGCAAGAAGCAACACCGCGCCACCCGCCAGCCATGGGACAAAGACGTCTGGCGTCAGCAGGCAGACAAAAAAGAGCAGGAAAGCGGCAACGATCAGGATGGCTTCACGAATACCGTCCGGACGGCTCAGGGCATACTCTTCATGCGTCTCCTGACGAATATTCAGCAGCTCAATCTGCTCGGTCTCTTCACCACGAATAGAGGCCTGCGTTGAACTCGCGCGTTCCAGCGCAAAGCGCGGGGCTTCGTGAAGATAGTCATTCAGGGTATGGCCGTTGAGCGAGATTACCAGCGGCAGCGAATCGGTATGAATCAGCTCAACGCTGTTTTCGTCGTTAATGTACTGCTCCCAGGACGGAGGCAGATGCACCTCAACCGAATCCAGGTAGTAGCGCCACTTGTTGGGGTCGTCAGTCGTAATGCCGTAGCGCGTGATGGAGCGCGTCACGCAGAGCACGGTGTCACTTTGCGCGTTAAGCTTAAGCGCGACAGGTGCAGTCGTGGCTCCCGTCGGCCCAGGCGTTAACTGAGAACGGTTCAGCGTTTCGAGATAGTTTTCAACTGCATCGCGCTCGTCTTGCGTGAGTTTACGCGTTGTCGCACCCGCGAAGGCATTTAAAAAGGGCAGCCGGTAACGGCGCTGTATGCGTCGCCTGTACAGCCACCCTGCAATCAATGCGCTGACCAGCATAGCAGCGAGAACAATCAAAATGGTGCTCATGCTTTCCCCATCTTACTTATCTTACAGGTGTAGTCAGTAGCACCTTTACATTGAATGAGAGTCTGTGGCTGGCTATCGGCAAGTATGGAGTCGAACTTGAGCATTCTAAAGCGCATCCCAGTGACCGGTGATGATAGCAAAGCCTGTCATGGCGCGATATCAGCAAATTCCTGGAAACATTTCAACCTCTTGACATTTGTTTTGAATTGAGGATTGATCCCTGCTGCGTTGCATAAATGTAAATAAAGAACAATTGACATTGCCGAAACCGTGCGGCATATCGCACAATAACGCCAGTTCACACTGCTAAGACCCCATCAAGATGAGCAAACCACTACAAAAACCCACCATTCTGCACGTTGAAACTGTCGCCAAATCGCGCCTGTTTAACGTCGAGAGTGTGGATCTGGAGTTCAGCAACGGTGTGCGTCGTGTTTATGAGCGTATGCGCCCCTCTTCGCGCGAAGCGGTGATGATTGTCCCTATCGTCGACGATCATCTGATTTTGATCCGCGAATACGCCGTGGGGACGGAATCTTACGAGCTTGGGTTCTCGAAAGGGCTCATCGATCCGGGTGAAACGGTCTTTGAAGCAGCAAACCGCGAGCTGAAAGAAGAGGTGGGTTTTGGCGCGAACGAACTGTCGTTCCTGAAAAAGCTGAGCATGGCGCCGTCCTATTTTTCCAGCAAAATGAACATTGTGGTGGCTGAAGATCTCTATCCTGAATCGCTGGAGGGAGATGAACCAGAGCCGCTGCCGCAGGTTCGCTGGCCGCTGGCGCATCTGATGGATCTGCTTGAAGACCCTGACTTTAACGAGGCTCGCAACGTGAGCGCGCTGTTCCTGGTTCGCGAGTGGCTGAAGGGGCAAGGGCGGCTGTAGGCCATAAAAAAGCCGGGTGGCGGCTTCGCCTTACCCTGCCTGCAATTCTTTGCCCGGTTTTTACCGGGCATTTTTATGCTTAAAACAGCTCGTGCGTTTCGCCGTTATCAATAATCTCTGTACCCACCTCATGCACCGCCTGTGTGGTTGGCTGCGTACCTTCGATGAAATACTCGGCACGGCTATTACCGCCGTTAGCGAGCTGGCCGGTGCTGCGGTCAATATTGACCGTCACCACGCCCGGTGGCGGCGTCAGCGGCTGCTCCGGCACGCCTTCAAGAACGGATTTCATGTAGGCATCCCAGGCCGGCTGCGCGCTTTTGGCGCCGCCTTCGTAGCCGGAAATCTGATCTTTAATCGCGCCGGATGCCGTGGTACGGCCTAAATCACGGCGATGATCGTCGAAACCGATCCAGACTGACGTCACCACGCCCGGCCCATAGCCGGAGAACCACGCATCCTTCGAGCTGTTAGTTGTCCCGGTTTTACCGCCGATATCATGGCGCTGCAGATCGCGCCCTGCTCGCCAGCCGGTACCCTGCCAGCCGGGTTCACCGAAGATGTTGGTGTTCAGCGCGCTCTTGATCAGGAACGCCAGCGGCGTGTTGATCACATGCGGGGCGTACTCCTGCGCGCCGGTTTGCGCCACCAGCGACTGGTTAGCCTGCTCCAGCTGCGGCTGCGGCAAGACGATATTTGGCTGCTCCTGAGAAACGGCAGGGTCTTCCATGTCCTTGTTTTCGAGCACCTCGGATTTCGGCGTATTGCCGTAAATGACCGGAATATCACATTCAGGGCAGGCAATTTTCGGCTTCGCTTCAAACAGCACGCCGCCCTGGTCGTTCTCGATTTTGCTGATGAAGTACGGGTCAACCAGGAAGCCGCCGTTGGCCATCACCGAGTATCCGCGGGCGACCTGAAGCGGCGTAAAGGAGGCTGAGCCCAGCGCCAGCGACTCGGTGCGAACGATGTTCTGCGCCGGGAAGCCGAAGCGCTGCAGGTACTCTGCCGCATAGTCGACGCCCATCGCGCGCATGGCACGCACCATCACCACGTTTTTCGACTGCCCCAGACCCTGGCGAAGACGAATAGGACCGGCATACTCCGCAGGAGAGTTCTTCGGCTGCCAGTCGGAACCGGCACCGGCATCCCAGCGGGAGATCGGCACGTCGTTTAGGATGCTGGCAAGCGTTAGTCCCTTATCCATCGCTGCCGTGTAGAGGAACGGCTTGATGTTGGAACCCACCTGACGCAGCGCCTGCGTGGCGCGGTTAAATTTGCTCTGGTTGAAATCGAACCCGCCGACCAGCGCCATTACCGCCCCGTTCTGTGGGTTGATGGAGACCAGAGCCGAGTTCACATCCGGTACCTGCGCCAGCCACCAGGCATCGCCTGACTTGCGCACCCAAATCTGCTGCCCGGCCTGTACCACGTCGGTCACCTTGCGCGGCGTTGGCCCCTGCAGGGTGTCCGAACGGTATGGACGCGCCCAGCGAATACCGTCCATGCGCAGGGAGACGGACGTGCCGTCCGCCAGCGTCGCAACGGCTTCCTGAGGATCAGCCTGCGTCACTACGGCTGGAAGGAGCGGACCATAGGTTGGCAGCGCTTTCAGCGTGCTGGTGATTTTTTTGCTGTCCCATGCGCTTTCGCCCACTTTCCAGAGCACGTTCGACGGTCCGCGATAGCCGTGACGCATATCGTAGTCCATCACGTTATTGCGCACCGCGTCCTGAGCCGCCTGCTGCACTTTACGGGTAACGGTGGTGTACACGCGATAGCCATCTTCATAGGCCTTGTCGCCATAACGACTCACCATCTCCTGGCGCACCATTTCGGTCAAATAAGGGGCAGAGAAGGCGATCTCAGGGGCGTGATAATTGGCGTCAATGACGTCGTTACGCGCCTGGTCGTACTCGCTCTGGCTGATATAGCCTTCGCTCAGCATACGTGACAGGACGACATTACGACGTGAGGTAGCGCGATCGAGCGAGTAAAGCGGGTTAAACGTGGACGGCGCTTTTGGCAGACCGGCAATGGTTGCCATTTCGCTTAGGGTGAGCTGTTCAACAGGCTTACCGAAGTACACCTGCGCGGCTGCCCCCACGCCATAGGCACGGTAGCCCAGATAGATTTTATTGAGGTACAGCTCAAGGATCTCGTCCTTGTTCAGCAGTTGCTCAATACGGATCGCCAGGAACACCTCTTTGATCTTACGCGTCAGCGTCTTTTCAGGGCTGAGGAAGAAGTTACGCGCCAGCTGTTGCGTAATGGTGCTCGCCCCCTGGGAGGCGTGACCGGAGAACAACGCAATGCTTGCGGCACGGAAAATCCCGACCGGATCGACACCGTGGTGCTCGTAGAAACGGCTGTCCTCCGTGGCGATAAAAGCTTTCACCATCACGGGGGGAATTTGGTTTAAGGTCAGCGGGATACGACGCTTCTCGCCATACTGCGCCATCAGCTCGCCATCGGCGCTATAGACCTGCATTGGGATCTGGAGACGCACATCGCGGAGCGTGGCGACATCAGGTAGCTGTGGCTCAATATATTTGTACAAACCGTAAATCGAGCCTGCTCCCAGCAGAATGCAACAGACTGCAAGGATGAATAAATACTTTACGAACTTCACCGGAGATTTCCCATTTGGTTTCACTTGGGCAGTTTCTAAACAATCGCGCGGTAGTATAAAGGCAAGCCTGATTCATTGATATAGCCGTCAAGGCGACGGGCGATAAGGAGATCGTGAAGCATGGCTTTCAAAACATGGCAAACGGGCGTTCATATTCAACAGGATAAGGTGCTGATTACGGCACTGGTCCGGGAGAGAGGCGGCTGGTGCTTACGCCACTGGTGGGCCATTTCTCTGGCCGAAGGCATCATTCGTGACGGCAAAATTTGTCAGCCAGAAGCGCTGGCCGATGCCTTACGCGACTGGCGAAAAGCGCTCCCGCACTACCACCGGGTATTTCTCTCCTTTCCTGCTGCACGGACTCTGCAAAAAACGTTGCCCCGACCGGCTCTTGCATTGCGCGACAGCGAGCAGCTCTCGTGGATGGGGGCGGCGCTTTCGCGCGAACTGGAGATGTCGACAGAGTCCCTCTGTTTCGACTACACCCAGGACACCTTCAGCAATACGTTTCACGTGACTGCCGCACAAAACAAAGAGGTTGAAACGCTTCTTGATCTGGCGAAAACGCTACGTTTGCGGCTGGCGACCATCACCCCGGATGCCAGCGCGCTGGCGAACCTGCTGCCTGCGTTAGCGCCGACGCAGTGCGTCGCCTGGCGGGATGCGCACCACTGGCTGTGGGCTATGCGCCATCAGTGGGGGCGTCGTTATACCACTGAAGCAGAAAACGTCACTGAGCTGGCGGCGCTGCTGGCCCTCAACCAGAATGACATCGCGCTCTTTGATGCCGAACGAACCCCATGGGAAACGCTGCAGCGCTGGCATGCGCCTCTTCCCGAATGCGGGGCTGACTATACCGTCGCGCTGGCGCTGGCCATGAGCGAGGTGCCTGAATGAACGTGACCAACTTCCTGCCCTGGCGTCAGCAGCGGCGCGCGCGATGTCTGCGTTTCTGGGGCGACGTATTTGTCGGCGCATTGCTGCTCATGCTGATGGCCGTTTTTAGCGTAAGGATGAATCATCTGGTAACGCTGCGCGCGCTGCAGGCTCAACTGGCGGGTACGCAGTCCGTGCAGCGTGGTCTTGTGTCTCGCCAGCGACCCACCGCAGAGGTGCAGAACCCTGCGGGCACGCCGCAACGCCGCGCATGGCAACCGGTGCTGGAGTCACTTTCTGAGGCCATGCCTGCGCAGGTATGGCTGACAGAGCTGCGTTATCAGCCTCCTGCTCTGATGTTGATCGGATATGCCACTACCCTGCAGGCACTTTCTGCCTTGCGTAATGGGCTGGAGCACATAGACGGCTTTACGCCCGGTTCTGAGGGGGAACTCCGGCAGGATAGCCAGGGGCGCTGGATGTTCACTCTGCACCTGAAAAGCGAGGGGTAACGCGTGGAGACCTTGCTAGAACGCTGGTGTGAAAGTCGTCCCTGGTGTCGGCTGGTCTGCGGGGGGCTGGGTATTCTCCTGATGGGCCTGACAGCATGGGGTGTATTGCTCCGGCCAACTGAGAGGCAGTGTGCGGATCAGCGGCAGCAGTTGAGCCAGGCGGCGCGGACTAACGCGTCGCTGTGGCCCACCGCCAGTCAGGTGCCGTTTAGCCCGCAAACCCGGACGGCACTGGAGATAAAGCCCTTTTCACCGCTCGATTTTCAGGGGGAGGGTACAAGGCTCCTTCACTGGAAGCCGTTGCAAAACGGCGGTGAACTGGCGCTGGAGGCGGAGTGGCAGGCGATCCCGCCTCTTTTTTCCCGGCTGGCGCAGCGGGATGTGCGGGTCGCTGCTTTCACGCTTGCGCCACAAAGTACGGCGTTACGCCTGAGGCTGGAGCTGGAACATGCGAAATAGCGCGAGATACCTGCTGGTTTGCTCGGCGCTGCTGTTGACCGGCATGCGCGATCCGTTTCGCCCACCGGACGACCCCTGCGCCACAGCCGAACTGGCACAGTGGCACTACCGCGGGATGGTGGGAGGGCAGCAGCGCGTTGGTATTTTGCTGGATGGGCAACGGCGCTGGCATCGTCTGAAAGAGCACGATCGTTTCCCGGCGGGCTGGCGGATAACGGCCATCAATGAAACGGAACTGGTTGTTGATGTGGGTGACTCATGCGATCCCGAAGAATGGGCGTGGCAACGAGAAGGAAAGGATAAAAATGAAGTTAAGGATAGTGCTGTTGCTGCTGGCGTTCAGCCGCCCGCTGTGGGCAGTCGCGCCAAAGCCGGTCACGCTGGTGGTGGATGACGCGCCGGTGGTTCAGGTGCTACAGGCGCTGGTTGCGCAGGAGAAGCGTAATCTGGTGGTATCGCCGGATGTCGGCGGCACGCTCTCGCTTAACCTGACGCGCGTTCCCTGGCGGCAGGCGCTACAGACGGTAGTCACCAGCGCCGGACTCGTTTTACGAGAGGAGGGCGGTATTTATTATGTCCATACCGCGGCCTGGCAGCGTGAACAGCGGGAACGTTTAGAGCAGGAGCGAGCGCGTCGACAGCTTGATGCTCCGCTGGTCTCGCACAGCATCCCATTTTCTTATGCGGATGCCGGAGAACTGCAAAAAGCGGCTGAAAAGCTCCTGAGCCCAAAAGGGAGTTTATCTGTCGACAAACGCACCAACCGTCTGCTCATCAGGGATAACCAGGTGGTGCTGGAGGCGCTGCAGCAGTGGGCGGCTCAGATGGATATTCCCGTCGAGCAGGTCGAACTGGCGGCGCACATTGTCACCATTAATGAAAAAAGCCTGCGAGAGTTGGGGGTGAAGTGGAATCTTGCCGAGGCCACTGAGGCGGGCAAGGTTGGACAGCTAACGACGCTTGGCAGCGATCTTTCTGTAGCCAGTGCTACCACGCATGTGGGGTTTAACATCGGGCGGATTAACGGCAGGCTGCTGGATCTGGAGCTCTCTGCGCTGGAGCAAAAACAGCAGGTCGATATCATTGCCAGCCCGCGGCTGCTGGCCTCGCACATGCAACCGGCCAGCATTAAGCAGGGGAGTGAGATCCCGTATCAGGTTTCAAGCGGTGAAAGCGGGGCGACCTCGGTGGAGTTCAAAGAGGCGGTACTCGGAATGGAGGTCACGCCGGTAGTATTGCCCGGTGGGCGCGTGCGCCTGAAGCTACACATCAGTGAAAACATGCCGGGACAGGTGCTGCAGCAGGCCGATGGCGAAACGCTTGCCATCGATAAGCAGGAGATAGAAACCCAGGTGGAGGTAAAAAGTGGAGAAACGCTGGCGCTGGGGGGAATTTTCTCGCAAAAGAACAAAACCGGCAGTGACAGCGTGCCCGGGCTTGGGAGCATCCCCTGGCTGGGACAGCTTTTTCGCCATGATGGAAAAGATAATGAGCGGCGTGAGTTAGTGGTGTTTATTACGCCACGTCTGGTCGGTATTCACTAACGGGTAACGATCCCCGCAATGATTTTGCATTCAGTTTGTTGCAGATGTTTGACGTGGGGCATGAATTAGCATACAAGGAGTACCGATTTGAGTTGGACTTACGTCTTATTACCTTATGCGTCCGGCGCGGTGATTTAATCAGTTGCCAAACAAGCCGGAGTATTGAGATAATTTTTAGTCTGACTCTCGCTCTATTGCATATGAGGTTTCAGTTCATGTCCTGCTACGCCGGGTGTCTGCGAAGCGGGGATTACCATTAACGAATAGTCTTAGTAGTACCGATAAAATGGCAGAGAAACGCAATATCTTTCTGGTTGGGCCTATGGGTGCCGGCAAAAGCACTATTGGGCGTCAGTTAGCTCAACAACTCAATATGGAATTTTACGATTCTGATCAAGAGATTGAGAAACGAACCGGAGCTGATGTGGGCTGGGTTTTCGATGTAGAAGGCGAAGAAGGTTTCCGTGACCGAGAAGAAAAAGTGATCAACGAACTCACGGAAAAACAGGGCATCGTACTGGCAACAGGCGGCGGCTCTGTGAAATCTCGCGAAACCCGCAACCGTCTCTCCGCCCGTGGCGTAGTGGTCTATCTTGAGACGACCATTGAGAAACAGCTGGCACGTACGCAGCGCGATAAAAAGCGCCCGCTGCTGCAGGTTGAAACGCCACCACGCGAAGTTCTGGAAGCGTTGGCCGACGAACGCAATCCCCTGTATGAAGAGATTGCCGATGTGACCATTCGTACTGACGATCAGAGCGCTAAAGTGGTTGCAAACCAGATTATTCATATGCTGGAAAGCAACTGATTCTGGCTTTATATACACTCGCCTGCGGGTAAAAGCATTAAAGGTGGATGTCGCGTCATGGAGAGGATTACAGTTACTCTCGGGGAACGTAGTTACCCTATCACCATCGCGGCTGGTTTGTTTAACGACCCAGCTTCCTTTTTACCACTAAAAGCGGGTGATCAGGCGATGCTGGTCACCAATGAGACGCTGGCTCCGCTTTATCTCGACCGAGTGCGCCACCTGCTTGAGCAGGCAGGCGTAAAAGTCGACAATGTGATTCTGCCCGATGGCGAGCAGTATAAAAGCCTGACGGTACTCGATACCGTCTTTACCGCATTGCTGCAAAAACCGCACGGTCGCGATACAACACTGCTTGCCCTGGGCGGCGGTGTTGTGGGCGATCTGACCGGCTTTGCGGCCGCAAGCTATCAGCGTGGCGTCCGTTTTATTCAAATCCCGACCACGTTGCTGTCTCAGGTCGACTCCTCTGTCGGTGGCAAAACGGCAGTCAACCATCCCCTCGGCAAAAACATGATTGGCGCGTTCTACCAGCCTGCGTCGGTGGTGGTGGATCTCGACTGCCTGAAAACCCTGCCGAAACGCGAGCTGGCCTCTGGCCTGGCTGAAGTGATTAAATACGGCATTATTCTGGATGGCGAGTTCTTTAACTGGCTTGAAGAGAATATGGATGCGCTGCTGCGCCTGGATGAGGCGAAACTGGCATACTGCATTCGTCGTTGTTGTGAGCTGAAAGCAGAAGTTGTCGCGGCAGACGAGCGTGAAACCGGCTTACGTGCTTTACTGAATCTTGGGCATACGTTTGGCCACGCCATTGAAGCCGAAATGGGTTACGGCAACTGGCTGCACGGTGAAGCCGTCGCGGCTGGCATGGTCATGGCAGCCCGCACCTCTGAACGTCTTGGGCAGTTTAAACCGGAAGAGACGGCACGTATCATTGCGCTACTTGAACGTGCAGGTTTGCCGGTAACCGGGCCGCAGGAGATGTCGGCGCAGGCGTATTTACCCCACATGATGCGCGATAAAAAAGTATTGGCAGGTGAGATGCGTCTTGTACTCCCGCTTGCAATAGGGAAGAGTGAAGTGCGCGGCGGAGTGTCGCACGATGTCGTTCTTGGCGCCATTGCTGATTGCCAGCAGGCGTAACAACTAGAAAGGTCAGGCCACTGTTATCGGTGGTCGTTTAGCTTCAGGCGAAATGCAAAGACGTAGGCATAAGCCTTTGAGTGGGGTGTTAAATGGATGAATTCAAACCAGAAGACGAGCTGAAACCCGATCCCAGCGATCGTCGTACTGGTCGTTCTCGTCAATCTTCAGAACGTGATAACGAGCCGCAGATCAACTTTGACGATGTTGATCTGGATGCAGACGATCGTCGCCCTTCGCGCAGCCGCAACGCGCGTGATGAGCGAGAAGAAGAGGATTATGAGTCCGAAGAAGATTCAATGGACGAACAGCCTGTAGAGCGTCGCCCGCGTAAACGAAAAAAAGCCGCTGCGCAGAAACCGGCCTCCCGTCAGTACATCATGATGGGACTTGGCGTTCTGGTGCTTGTGCTGCTGATTGTTGGCATTGGCTCCGCGCTGAAAGCACCGTCCACCAACTCAACCGAACAAACCGCCTCCGCAGAGAAGAGCATCAACCTCTCCGGTAATGATGCGACGGATCAGGCGAATGGTGCACAGCCAGCGCCGGGCACCACTTCCGCTGAGCAGACTGCCAGCAACACAACGACGCCGCAGGATGTTTCTCTGCCGCCCGTTTCATCAACGCCTGCTCAGGGCCAGGCACCTGTCACGCCCGAAGGCCAGCAGCGTGTTGAAGTTCAGGGAGACCTGAACAATGCGCTGATGCAGCCGCAAAACCAGCAGCAGGTTGATAACGTTGTGGTTAACTCTACGCTGCCAACTGAACCTGCAACCGTCGCGCCGATCCACGGTGCTACCGCGCAGCCGCAGACGGCAGCAACGGAAACTAAACCGCGCCAGACGCAAACTGCGACGCGTCCTGAACGTAAGCAGGCGGTCATTGAGCCGAAGCGTGAAACCAAGCCTCAGGCCGTGGTAAAAGCGCCTGAAGTGAAAGCCGCACCGGCACAGCCGAAACGCACTGAAACGGCTGCCGTGAGCGAGCCGGCCAAAGCGCCAGTCACGCAGACTGCGCCGAAAGCGACGGCAACCACAACGGCACCTGCTGCCACCGCTGCTCCTGCCGCAACGGCGACGGCTTCCAGTGCTGCAGCAGGTAAAACAGCTGGCAACGTCGGTTCGCTGAAATCTGCACCGTCCAGCAACTACACGCTGCAGTTGAGCAGTTCATCTAACTATGACAACCTCAACGGCTGGGCGAAGAAATCGAATCTGAAAAACTACGTGGTTTATCAGACAACCCGTAACGGACAGCCGTGGTACGTGCTGGTGAGCGGTGTGTATGCTTCCAAAGATGAAGCGAAGCGCGCCGTGGCGACACTGCCAGCAGACGTTCAGGCGAAAAACCCGTGGGCGAAGCCGATTCATCAGGTGCAGGCCGATCTGAAGTAATGTTTAAAGCGCAGGATGCTGTCGGAGCTTTCTCCACAGCCGGAGAAGGTGTAATCAGTTAGTCAGCATGAAAAAAAATCGCGCTTTTCTGAAATGGGCAGGGGGGAAATACCCCCTGCTCGATGATATTAAAAAGCACCTGCCAAAAGGCGAGTGTCTTATCGAGCCC
Organism: Enterobacter cloacae complex sp. P6RS; assembly: GCF_014982245.1. Taxonomy (NCBI): domain Bacteria; kingdom Pseudomonadati; phylum Pseudomonadota; class Gammaproteobacteria; order Enterobacterales; family Enterobacteriaceae; genus Enterobacter; species Enterobacter cloacae complex sp. P6RS. The sequence goes on along the minus strand of NZ_JADCLB010000011.1, from coordinate 30,704 downwards.
TTCGTGGGTGCGGGATCGGTGTTCCTGAACACCGATTTTTCTCGTTATATCCTGGCGGATATCAACAGCGACCTTATCAGCCTCTATAACATCGTTAAGCTGCGTACCGATGAGTATGTGGAAGAGGCGCGCAAGCTGTTTACGCCAGAGAACAACAGCCCTGACGTTTACTATCAGTTCCGCACGGAATTTAATCAGAGCCAGGATCCGTTCCGCCGCGCGCTGCTGTTCCTTTACCTCAACCGTCATGGTTACAACGGCCTGTGCCGGTATAATCTGCGCGGCGAATTTAACGTGCCGTTTGGTCGTTATAAGCGCCCGTACTTCCCGCAGGACGAACTATATCATTTTGCGAAGAAAGCGCAGAATGCAGAGTTCCACTGCCTCTCCTATGAAGAGTGCATGGAACTGGCAGGCGTAAACTCGGTGGTTTACTGCGATCCGCCTTATGCGCCGCTGTCTGCGACGGCGAACTTCACCGCCTACCACACCAATAGCTTCAGCCCGGCCGAACAGGCCCGCCTGGCGGAGATGGCGGAAAAACTGGTCAGCAAAAGAATTCCGGTGTTAATTTCAAATCACGATACCCCTGATACGCGCGAATGGTACAAAGCCGCGAAGCATTTTCAGGTTAAGGTGCGGCGTAGCATTAGCAGCAACGGCGGCACACGTAAAAAGGTGGACGAACTCCTGGCTCTTTATCGCCCCTGAGCCGTTTTGCCCGCCGGTAAACACATTTCAAGGAGATGCGGATGAAACAGTTTTTGATTGCCCCCTCAATTCTGTCGGCCGATTTTGCCCGCCTGGGTGAAGACACGGCGGAAGCTCTCGCAGCTGGCGCAGATGTCGTCCATTTCGACGTTATGGATAACCACTACGTTCCCAATCTGACCATCGGTCCGATGGTGCTCAAGGCCCTGCGTAACTACGGCATTACCGCACCGATCGACGTTCACCTGATGGTGAAGCCTGTCGACCGCATCGTGCCTGACTTTGCCGCAGCGGGCGCCAGCATTATCACTTTCCATCCGGAAGCCTCCGAGCACGTTGACCGCACGCTGCAGCTGATCAAAGAGAACGGCTGTAAGGCGGGGCTGGTGTTTAACCCGGCAACACCGTTGAGCTATCTCGATTACGTGATGGACAAGCTGGACGTGATTTTGCTGATGTCCGTCAACCCGGGCTTTGGCGGCCAGTCGTTCATCCCTCACACGCTGGATAAGCTGCGCGAAGTGCGCCGTCGCATTGACGAGTCTGGCTATGATATTCGTCTGGAAGTGGACGGCGGTGTGAAAGTGAATAATATTGGCGAAATTGCGGCAGCGGGCGCGGATATGTTCGTTGCAGGTTCGGCAATTTTCGACCAACCGGATTACAAAAAAGTCATTGATGAAATGCGCCGCGAGCTGGCGAAGGTAAGTCATGGATAAATTGCAGGCAATTCGGGGTGTGGCATTCGACCTCGACGGCACGCTGGTGGACAGCGCGCCGGGCTTAACGAGCGCCGTCGATCGGGCGCTGTATGCACTGGAACTGCCCGTTGCGGGCGAAGATCGTGTGATTACGTGGATTGGCAACGGTGCCGATGTCCTGATGGAGCGCGCGTTGACGTGGGCTCGTCAGGAACGCGCGTCGCAGCGTTCCGCGCAGGGGAAACCAAGCGTCGATCACGCCGATATCCCGCAGGATGAGCAGCTGCGTATTCTGCGCAAGCTGTTCGATCGCTTCTACGAAGAGGCCGTCGAGGAGGGTAGCTTCCTGTTCCCGGACGTCCAGGAAACCCTGAGCGCGCTGCACGCAAAAGGCATCCCGCTGGGGCTGGTGACCAACAAGCCGTCGCCGTTTGTTGCGCCGCTGCTGGAGGCGCTGGATATCGCGAAATATTTCTCCGTGATTGTAGGCGGGGATGACGTGCAGAACAAAAAGCCGCATCCGGAGCCGCTGTTGCTGGTGGCAGGAAAATTATCCTTAACGCCTGCGGAGCTGCTCTTTGTCGGGGATTCGCGTAATGATATTCTGGCTGCCCGAGCGGCGGGGTGTCCTTCCGTCGGTTTAACCTATGGCTACAACTACGGTGAGGCCATTACGCTGAGTGAGCCGGATGTTGTGTTCGACCACTTCAAAGATTTGTTGCCCGCACTCGGGCTTTCGCACAGTGAACATCAGGAATTGAATAATGACTAAGCCCATCGTTTTTAGTGGCGCACAGCCTTCAGGTGAATTGACCATTGGTAACTACATGGGTGCGTTGCGTCAGTGGGTCAGCATGCAGGATGACTACCATTGCATTTACTGCATCGTAGATTTGCATGCTATCACCGCGCGTCAGGATCCTGAGAAGCTGCGCAAAGCCACCCTGGACACCCTGGCCCTCTATCTGGCCTGCGGTATCGATCCTGAAAAGAGCACCATTTTCGTTCAGTCTCACGTGCCGGAGCATGCGCAGCTGGGCTGGGCGCTGAACTGCTATACCTATTTCGGCGAGCTGAGCCGCATGACCCAGTTCAAGGATAAGTCTGCCCGCTACTCTGAAAACATCAACGCTGGCCTGTTCGACTATCCGGTGCTGATGGCGGCCGACATCCTGCTGTACCAGACCAACCAGGTGCCGGTGGGTGAAGACCAGAAGCAGCACCTGGAGCTGAGCCGTGATATCGCCCAGCGCTTTAACGCGCTTTACGGTGACGTATTCAAAGTGCCAGAGCCGTTTATTCCGAAATCCGGCGCGCGCGTGATGTCGCTGCTGGAGCCAACCAAGAAGATGTCCAAGTCTGACGATAACCGCAACAACGTTATCGGCCTGCTGGAAGATCCGAAATCGGTGGTGAAAAAGCTCAAGCGCGCGGTCACCGACTCCGACGAGCCGCCTGTGGTGCGCTACGACGTGCAGAACAAAGCGGGCGTCTCCAACCTGCTGGACATTCTCTCCGGCGTGACCGGCCAGAGCATTCCCGAGCTGGAAAAACACTTCGAAGGCAAGATGTACGGCCACCTGAAGGGTGAAGTGGCAGAGGCCGTTTCCGGCATGCTGACCGAGCTGCAGGAGCGCTACAACCGCTACCGTAACGACGAAGCTTTCCTGCAGAAGGTGATGAAAGACGGCGCGGAAAAAGCCAGCGCGCGCGCGTCCGAAACCCTGAAAGCGGTGTACGAGGCGATTGGGTTTGTGGCGAAACCTTAAGCCGCCACCCGACAAATACGGGCTCAATAAAAAACCGGGAAATCCCCGGTTTTTTTTACGCCTGAAAAACGCTTACTGCTGTGCCGCCGGGCCGCAACCGCCGATGATCTTCGAAATGGAGATCGCCGGGTGCAGCAGGTAATCGTAGCTGCAGTTATTTTTAGTATTTTGAACGTGACCGGTGCAGGCGGTCAGCGTCGATAACAGGCCAACCAGAACGGCGGCTTTTGCCAGTTTGAACATATGCATTCCTTGTCTAAAAATTGGATGTAATACGAGGGAATAAAGGGAAAAGCTCCACTTCGGGGCGGTATGTTATCGGTAGGAGTAAGAGGGGAGTAGTCCGCTTAAGGACTACTCCAGGAAGGGAGAATATGCGTTAGTGATTCGAGAACCAGTTCAGCTTATCGCGCAGCTCAACCACGCGACCCACCACAATCAGTGCCGGGCTTTCGACCTGCTGCGCCAGCTCACCGAGCTGCGTCAGCGCGCCATTCACCACGCGCTGCTTGATTGACGTCCCGTTTTCCACCAGTGCAACGGGCATATCAGCCTCCATGCCGTGCTCCAGCAGTTTCGCCTGGATAGTGGCGGCCTGGTTCAGCCCCATGTAGAACACCAGCGTCTGCTTTTCAGCGGCCAGGTTATGCCAGTCCAGCTCGCTGCCGGTTTTCAGGTGGCCCGTGACCAGACGCACGCTCTGGGCGTAGTCGCGATGGGTCAACGGAATGCCTGAGTAGGCTGAACAGCCGGACGCCGCCGTTATGCCCGGCACCACGGAGAACGGAATGCCTGCATTGCACAGGGTTTCCAGCTCCTCGCCGCCGCGACCAAAGATAAACGGATCGCCGCCCTTAAGGCGCACCACGCGTTTTCCCTTTTGCGCTTCACGCAGCAGGATCTGATTAATCTCCTCCTGCGGCACGCAGTGGTAGCCTGCCCGTTTACCGACGAAGACGCGGTCGGCGTCGCGGCGCACCAGGTTCATGATGTCATCGGAGACCAGGCGGTCATACACCACGATATCCGCCTGCTGGATCTGCTGGAGCCCTTTCAGGGTCAGTAAACCCGCATCTCCCGGACCAGCCCCGACCAGCACCACTTCACCACGGTGATCCAGTGGCTCGCTCAGCAGCTGCTCGGTCGTCTCTTCAACCGCTTTCGCGTCCTGATTCGCCAGCGACTGCGCCAGCCTGTCGTTAACGAAAAATTTCTCCCAGAAGCGACGACGCTCACCCACGGTTGAGAAGGTTTGCTTCACGCGGGAGCGAAGCTGCCCGGCGTAGTGGGCTATCTGGCCGAGATGCTGCGGCAAAATAGCTTCCAGTTTTTCCCGCAGCAGGCGGGCAAGTACGGGCGAGCGGCCGCCGGAAGACACCGCGATCATCAGCGGTGAACGGTCGATAATCGACGGCATGATAAAGCTGGCCTCTTTCGGCGCATCCACCACGTTACAGAAGATCCGGCGCGCTTCGCAGGCGTCGCTGACGCGCTGGTTCACTTCATCGTCATCCGTCGCGGCAATGGTCAGCCAGCAGGTATCCAGCAGGGACTCATCAAACTCCCCCTGCACCAGCGTGAGCATCCCTTCCTGCGCCCAGACGTCAAACTGCGGAGCGAAGGTGAGGGCATTGACGGTCAGTCGGGCTCCAGCATCCAGCAACAGGCGCGCTTTGCGTTCAGCCACATCGCCGCCGCCCACAAGCAGGCAGTCGCGATGGCGTAATTGACAGAAAATCGGCAGGTGGTCCACGACGTTACCTCACAGCATTCAAGGAGGGGGTAAGAATTGACGTCAGGATAACAGCAGGAATCGTACAGAACATACGGTTTTTCCTGCCGTTACCCATAAGGGGTCATAAGCCTTTCCTATTGGAAAGGCGGAGGGTTACGCTTTGAGCTGCACCTTGCCGTCCTTCACGCGGGCGTCGTAGTGCTTCACGGAGAAGCTTTCATCTTCCATGCAGTGCCCGTCGGTTAAGCGGAAACGCTGCTTTTTCAGCGGGCTGGCGACCCACAGCTCACCCTGGTGTTCAGCAATCAGACCGCGGGAGAGCACGCTGGCCTCAAAGAACGGATCGATATTGCTGATGGCAAAGACCTGTTCATCGTGGCGAGGGCGGAAAATAGCTACCTGCTCGTTACCCAGCAAAGCACAGACGCCGGTTGATGGCAGAATGTCGTTAATGTTGCAGATGTTTACCCACTGGCTCATGCGTTTTCCTCCACCAGCATCACCGGAATGCGTTCATACGGGGTTGCAGGACGATGCTGTTCGCGCTCCGGCACTACCTGCACGTTCGGGTCGCGCTGGGTGCTGTTGATAAAGTGTTTGAAGCGCGTCTGCGCCGCCGGGGTGTTGACGGTTTCGGTCCACTCGCAGATCACCGCCTCGCGCAGGCGAGCCATCTCGGATTCCAGCTGTTCGTTCAGACCCAGCTTGTCATCAATGATGACCGACTTCAGGTAGTCGATACCGCCTTCCAGGTTATCGAGCCAGGAAGCGGTACGGGTCAGCTTATCGGCGGTACGAATGTAGAACATCATGAAGCGGTCGAGATACTGGATCAGTGTGTCGCGATCGAGATCCGCCGCCAGCAGGTCCGCGTGGCGTGGTTTCATCCCGCCATTGCCGCACACGTACAGGTTCCAGCCTTTCTCGGTGGCGATGATCCCTACGTCTTTACCCTGCGCTTCCGCACATTCACGGGTACAGCCGGAGACGCCGAACTTCATTTTGTGCGGGGTACGGATGCCTTTGTAGCGGTTTTCCAGCTCGACGCCGAATCCCACGCTGTCGCCCACGCCGTAGCGGCACCAGGTGCTGCCCACGCAGGTTTTCGCCATGCGCAGCGCTTTGGCATACGCGTGACCGGTTTCGAAGCCCGCCTCAATCAGCTGACGCCAGATTTCCGGGAGATCGTCTTTCTGCGCACCAAACAGGCCGATACGCTGGGAACCGGTGATTTTGGTGTACAGGTTAAACCCACGTGCGATACGGCCCACGGCGACCAGCCCTTCCGGGGTGATTTCGCCACCGGCGGAACGCGGAATGACGGAGTAAGTACCGTCTTTCTGGATGTTCGCCAGGAAGTTATCGTTGGTGTCCTGCAGCGGCGTGTGTTCTGGTTTGAGCACGTACTCATTCCAGCAGGACGCCAGCAGGGAGCCGACGGTCGGTTTACACACTTCACATCCGTAACCCTGGCCGTGTTTCTCCAGCAGTTCGTCGAAGGACTTGATGCCTTCCACGCGGATCAGATGGTACAGCTCCTGGCGAGAGTAAGCGAAGTGTTCGCACAGGTTGTTGTTCACTTCGATGCCCTGTTTCGCCAGTTCAGCGTTCAGTACCTGAGTCACCAGTGGAATACAGCCGCCGCAGCCGGTACCGGCTTTGGTTTCGGCCTTCAGCGCCGCAACGGTGTGGCAGCCTTTGTTGATGGCGGAGATCAGCATGCCTTTGGTGACGTCGAAGCAGGAGCAAATCTGCGCGCTGTCCGGCAGTTTATCTACGCCGATAGATGGTTTACCGCTGGAGGCGTGCGCCGGCAGGATCAGCGCGTCCGGGTTTTCCGGCAGTTCAATCGCGTTCAGCACCAGCTGGAGCAGGTTACCGAAGTCGCTGGTATCGCCCACCAGCACCGCACCGAGCAGGGTTTTGTTGTCCTGGCTGACGATAAGGCGTTTGTAGACCTCTTTGCTTTCGTCCAGATAGACGTAGCTGCGGGAGTTCGGGGTGCGGCCATGCGCATCGCCGATACCGCCTACGTCCACGCCCAGCAGCTTCAGCTTGGCGCTCATGTCTGCGCCGGTGAAGGCGTTTTCGCTGCCGAGGATATGGTCCACGGCGACCTGCGCCATTTTGTATCCTGGTGCCACCAGACCGTATACCCGGTTATTCCAGCTGGCGCACTCGCCAATGGCGTAGATATCCGGATCGGAGGTCTGGCAGGTATCGTTAATCATGATCCCGCCGCGCTGCGCTACCGCCAGGCCGCACTGCGTGGCGAGCTTGTCGCGCGGACGAATACCGGTGGAGAAGACGATGAAGTCCACTTCCAGCTCGCTGCCGTCGGCAAAGCGCATGGTTTTACGCGCCTCTGTGCCTTCCTGCACGATCTCTTTGGTGTTCTTGCTGGTGTGAACCTTCACGCCCATGCTTTCGATTTTACGACGCAGCTGGTCGCCACCCATGTGGTCCAGCTGTTCCGCCATCAGCATCGGGGCAAATTCGATAACGTGGGTTTCAACGCCGAGGTTTTTCAGCGCGCCTGCCGCTTCCAGGCCCAGCAGGCCACCGCCAACAACCGCACCGCGTTTGCTTCGACGTGCGCAGGATTCAATGGCGTTGAGGTCTTCAATGGTACGGTAAACGAAGCAATCCTGGGTTTCCGACCCTTTAATCGGCGGGATCCACGGATACGAGCCAGTCGCCATGATCAGCTTATCGTAAAAAACCGTACGCCCGGCGCTGGAGTGGATCACTTTCTCCTGACGGTTGATGGTGATAGCGCGTTCGCCCACCAGCACTTTTACGCCATGCTTCTCGTAGAAACCTTCGCGCACCAGAGAGAGCTCTTCGGCGGTATGGTGAGAGAAGTAGGAAGACAAGTGCACACGGTCGTACGCCTTGCGGGGTTCTTCACAGAACACGGTAATATCGAACTGGTCAGCATCGGCTTTATCGAGAAGATCCTCAATAAAGCGGTGGCCGACCATGCCGTTACCGATGATAGCGAGTCTGACTTTGCTCATTTTTGCCTCGATTTCTTTTCTATTACTGCCTACCTTAACGATTCAGCAGGGGCACTTATTGATGCAAATCAAATACGCCTTCACCTACCCCTTAGTGGGTATATGTATGATTTGTCAGGTTTTTTATAAGTAACGGATATTGTTTGATTTTTGTGCTTGCTTGTTTTTCGCACAAATTTGACGGGGTTTTTTACGAATCGGCAGTCAGAGCGGGTAAGCAGGGTAAAACCCCTTTGCAGAACGCAAAGGGGTTTTGACGATTAGTGGGTAGCCGTTGTCGTATTGTGCTGGCGGTGACGGGTCACGAAGCCCAGAATGAAACACATGATAAACACCACGGCATACAGACCGTTAGCGGTGTGCAGCGCGGCCAGCGGGCCGCTGTGCGCCACAATCGGGCCCGTGACCACGAAGGTCAGCATAGTGCCGATGGTGCCGCAGGTCAGCACGAAGTTCACCAGTTTTGGCGAAGCCACTTTGGTCTGCAGGGAGCCCAGGGTGATGATTGAGGTGTAAATCGCGCTGGAGAAGAAGCCCAGGGTCAGGATGAACCATGGCATATGCTCCGGGGAACCGTTGATGAACAGATACATCAGCACGGTCGCCAGACCCGCCAGGACGGTCAGAATACGTTGCAGGTCGAAGAAGCGCAGGATGAAGCTAAAGGCCCACATGCCGAACATGTAAGACATCCAGAAATCGCTCACCAGTTTGCCCGCGTCGTTCAGGCTCATGCCCAGACCTTTGGCGTATTCAGGTACCCACGAGATAAAGCCCAACTGACCGAGGATGTAGCATAGGGCGGCAATGGAGAGGAACAGCACGCCGATACCCCATTTTTCTTTCGCCACCGGCTCTGAGGTGGTCTGCGCTTTTTTGCCGAGCACCGGGAAGTCACAGCCGAAGGTCAGAATGAAGATCGCGACATAGACCAGACCGATACAGGCGTATACCCAGTACCATTCAATACTGCGCGCGAGCAGATACGCGGCGACCATCGGGAAAATCATCCCGGCCATGCTGAAGAAGGAGTCGGTAAACAGCAGGCGCGCGCCGCGCTGGCGGCCTTCATACATGTGCGTAATAAGGAACGTACCGATCGACATCGTGATCCCGCTGACCAGGCCCAGCACGAACATGGCGGCGGAGAACAGGGCGATGCTGTGGCTCAACATCAGGCCCGCCACGGCGGCAACCATCAGCACGAAGCCGAAGCGCAGCTGGGTTTTCAGCGGGACGATTTCCATCAGCCAGGCATTCAGGAAGATTGAGATCAGGATCCCCGCGTTGAGGAAGGTGAAGGTGTTACTCATGCTGGAAACGGGCAGCTGGAAGTAGTCTGCGATATTTCCCATCACCATCCCGGTGACGATCACCAACGCGCCGGTCAGGGCGTAGGAGAAGAAGCTTATCCATGTGAGCTTGATGCGATTGCTGTTAGTCATGTCTGGCCTGTTCAGAAAAAGAAAAGCGCCGGAAGGGCGCTGAGAGCGGGCAGATTTTAGTCGCTAAAGTGATCTATTCCTATCTTTTAAGGGAAATGAATATGCCATTGCAGGTTTTAGTGTGATCTAAGTCACACTAAATGGCGGTATAACCAATCGTTTGCGCAGTAATAATTGTTTCAATTTCGTAAAATTAGGTAAAAGGCTGGTCTCGGTTCATACTGCTCTTTAGAATCAAGCCATTCGCTTTTTATACTGCGCTTTGTTAAGGAATTCTCATGCTCAAATCAACACTGGCGGCTGTCGCAGCTGTGTTTGCTCTTTCTGCCGTTTCCCCTGCTGCGCTGGCAGCCAAAGGGGACCCTCACGTTCTGCTGACCACCTCTGCCGGGAACATTGAGCTGGAACTGAATAGCCAGAAAGCTCCGGTTTCTGTAAAAAACTTCCTCGACTATGTGAACAGTGGTTTCTATAACAACACCACCTTCCACCGCGTGATCCCTGGCTTCATGATTCAGGGCGGCGGCTTCAACGAGCAGATGCAGCAGAAACAGCCTAACCCACCCATCAAAAACGAAGCGGACAACGGCCTGCTGAACAAGCGCGGCACCATCTCCATGGCGCGCACGGCGGATAAAGACAGCGCCACCAGCCAGTTCTTCCTCAACGTGGCGGATAACGCTTTCCTCGACCACGGCCAGCGCGACTTCGGCTATGCGGTCTTCGGTAAAATTGTGAAAGGGATGGACGTGGCGGACAAAATCTCTCAGGTTCAGACTCACGATGTCGGTCCATACCAGAATGTGCCGTCTAAACCTGTCGTTATCCTCTCCGCAAAAGTTCTGCCGTAATCCTCTCTGACACGGGCGATCCTCGCCCGTGTTGTGACCCCTCCCTGCGAAAGCGCGTTTTGCTGCTTATACTTGTGGCAAACGGACTATTCAGGGAGGCGTTAAGTGAAAAAACTCACCGATAAGCAAAAATCCCGTCTCTGGGAGCAACAGCGTAACGTCAATTTTCAGGCCAGTTGTCTCCTTGAAAAAGGTAATGGTCCTTCAGAGCCCGGCATTGAGACGCTGGAGCTTGGGCCTTCAGCGCCCGGGCTACCGCATCTGTGCCTCATTCATCGCCATCTGTATCACAGAGAGATGAAGCAGGCAGGCGAATTCCGTACCGACGATATTTTTAAGGGTGACATTCCCTTCTGCCATTTTGAGTACATCGAGACGATGGGTAACGAACTGATGGCAGCGCTGGAAAGTGATAAGTATCTTGTGGGTCTTGAAAAAGCGGCGTTTGTTGAAAAAGTGAGCCATTACTACTGTGAAATCAATATGCTGCATCCCTTTATGCGCGGTAATGGCATTGCTCAGCGCGTCTTCTTTGAGCAGCTGGCCATCCACGCGAATTACGCGCTGGACTGGCGGGATATTGATCCCGAGCAGTGGGTGGCGGCGAACCGAAGCGGTGCCACGGGCGATTTGACCGCGCTGAGCGCTATCTTTGCCAAAGTAGTGAGCGAAGCGCGGGAATCTGAGTAGAATAGGGCGGCATTTTTTTCGGGAGCCGCCATGATTCTGCTGATTGATAACTACGATTCCTTCACCTGGAACCTTTACCAGTATTTTTGTGAACTGGGTGCAGAGGTGGTTGTCCGCCGCAACGACGAACTCAGCCTGTCTGATATTGAGACGCTGGCTCCGCAGAAAATCGTCATTTCGCCGGGGCCGTGTACGCCGTCGGAATCGGGCATTTCTCTGGAGGTTATTCACCACTATGCCGGCAGGCTGCCGATCCTGGGCGTCTGTCTCGGTCATCAGGCGATTGCCCAGGCATTTGGGGCTACCATCGTGCGTGCCGCGAAAGTGATGCACGGCAAAACCTCGCCGGTCACCCACACCGGCACGGGCGTATTCACAGGGCTCAATAACCCGCTAACCGTGACGCGCTACCATTCGCTGGTGATTGACCCACCGACGCTGCCCGACTGCTTTGACGTGACCGCCTGGAGCGATACGCAGGAGATCATGGGGATTCGCCACCACGAGTGGGATCTCGAAGGCGTGCAGTTCCACCCTGAAAGTATCCTCAGCGAGCAGGGGCACGCACTGCTGGCAAATTTCCTCAATCGCTGAATATCTGTTGCCTTGTTGTGAGTTTTTATGCATATTTTGTGATTATATTTTCACAATGAATGTGACATAAAATGGATGGGCATGACATGGCAACTGAACAACCAGCAATTACCCGCGCGACATTCGATGAAGTGATTCTGCCGATTTATGCACCGGCTGAGTTTATCCCGGTGAAGGGGAAAGGCAGCCGCGTCTGGGATCAGCAGGGCAAGGAGTATGTGGATTTCGCGGGCGGTATTGCGGTCACGGCGCTGGGCCACTGCCATCCTGCGCTGGTGGACGCGCTGAAAACCCAGGGCGAAACCCTGTGGCACACCAGCAACGTGTTCACCAACGAACCTGCGCTGCGCCTGGGCCGCAAGATCATTGATGCGACCTTTGCCGAGCGCGTGCTGTTTATGAACTCCGGCACCGAAGCCAACGAAACCGCCTTTAAGCTGGCGCGTTACTACGCCACCACGCGCCATAGCCCGTACAAAACTAAAATCATCGCCTTCCATAACGCCTTCCACGGACGCTCTTTCTTTACCGTCTCCGTTGGCGGCCAGCCGAAGTATTCCGACGGCTTCGGTCCGAAACCAGCCGACATTATCCACGTGCCGTTTAACGATCTGCACGCGGTGAAAGCGGTGATGGACGACCACACCTGCGCGGTGGTGGTGGAGCCGATTCAGGGCGAAGGCGGCGTGACCGCGGCAACCCCGGAATTCCTGAAAGGGCTGCGCGAACTGTGCGACGAACATCAGGCGCTACTGGTGTTTGATGAAGTGCAGTGCGGGATGGGGCGTACCGGAGAGCTGTTTGCCTACATGCACTACGGCGTGACGCCGGATATTCTGACCAGCGCGAAAGCGCTCGGCGGCGGTTTTCCGGTGAGTGCAGTACTGACGACGCAGGAGATTGCCTCTGCGTTCCACGTCGGGTCTCACGGCTCGACCTACGGCGGTAACCCGCTGGCGAGCGCCGTGGCAGGTGCCGCGTTCGACATCATCAACACCCCTGAGGTGCTGAACGGCGTTAGCGCGAAGCGCGAGCTGTTTGTGCAGCATCTCCAGCAGATTAACAATAAGTACGACGTCTTCAGCGAGATCCGCGGCATGGGGCTGCTGATTGGTGCGGAACTTAAGCCGCAGTACAAAGGCCGTGCGCGTGATTTTCTGCACGCTGCTGCGCATGAAGGCGTCATGGTGCTAAATGCCGGGCCGGACGTGATGCGCTTTGCGCCATCGCTGGTGGTGGAAGAGAAAGATATTGACGACGGGTTAACCCGCTTTGCCGCGGCGGTCGAGAAGATCGTAAAAGGCTAATACTCGGTTCGCTTTAACCGCCGGGTTAACCAAATGCCGTGATGCGGGCGCTGACGCCATGCCACCGACGAAATGGTGTGCATGGTGTTCAGATGTCCCAGCACGCGCTGCAAATGCTGCTCCAGGGTGCTCATCGGCCCGTGGGTCAGCGTCTCCGGTGCCTCCAGAATGTTCGAATCCCCCGACTCGCCCGGCGCGTCATACTCCAGACGCTGCTGACACCGCTGCAACGCAATTTCACACGACTGCAAATAGCGCTGCGCCAGATCCGGCGTCAGCATGGTGTGCTCGCGCGCCAGCGTGGTCATGGCGTTAATGTGCTCAACGATAAACTGGCTGTGCGTGACCCACAGCTTCATATCGGCAAGATAGTGTGAGTTAAAGCCCGGCTCCTGCATCGCCTGGTTGAGCGAGTTAAACAGAGCGTTGTGCGCCTGGTTGACCTTCATCCGCTGATACGCCAGCGGGGAGGGCTGCGGATCGTCGCTCAGGATCAGACGAATGGCCTGCTGATCGGCCTCCAGCGCGTCGTGGGCGTTCTGCCTCAGCAGCCCGCTCTGCCACTGCGGCCACAGCCAGACCATGCCCCCAAAGGCGATCAGGCAGCCGAACAGCGTGTCGATCAGGCGGGCAACGATGAACTGTTCGCCGTTAAGCGTCAGCAGCTGCAGGGTATATACCGCCGTCACCGTAAAGCCCACCATCGCCCAGCCGTAGTTTTTGCGAATGATTAGATAGCTTACCAGGGTGACCACCAGCATCCCTGCCAGGGTATAGCCCTCGGGCACGTGAAAATGCAGCGTCACGCCCGCAATAATCAGCCCCGCCATCGTGCCGCCTGCCCGGTGCAGAATGCGCACCCGCGTGGCGCCATAGCCGTTCTGGGTAACAAACAGCACGGTCATTAAGATCCAGTACGGTTTCGGCAGGTGGAGCGCCATGCCCATCAGGCTGGCGATACTGAGCATGACGCTAATCCTTGCAGCGTTGCGCAGAGCGGAAGATTTCAGAGACAGGTAGCTTCTCAGCGCCGGCAGCAGCGGCAGACGTTTCTGTTTATCCGCCATCAGGTCACGGGAATAAAGCGGGCGCTGGGTGCGCAGCACGCGGGCGATGCGGCTGAAGTGCCAGGCGGCAAACTGGCCGACCGGGTTATCCGGGTGCTGACGGGCGATTTTCTCCAGCGCGCCGAGCTGTTTGTCCATGTTAAAGCGCGTGGGGTAGCGGTGGTAGAGAATATCATCGGCCAGCACCCGCAGGCGCGCGGAGACGGTTTGTGCGTTCCAGCGGATCACCGCTTCGGCATGGCTGCGCTCAACCAGCTTTTGCACCTCCTGCGGGTGGTGAAGGCTAACGGAGATATGCTCCTGAAGATCCAGCCCCACCTGAAAGGTGCGCAACAGCCGTTTATATTCGTGGTTCTTGTTGGCGGCGAGCATATGCAGCTGCTGATAGCATTGGCTTATCAGGTCTACCACCTTTTGCTGGCGCGTCAGCAACGGCGGTAAGGATTTTTCCGGATCCGTATGCTGGGTGAGCAGGGTGTATTTGGCTTCACAGTAATCCGCAAGCTGCACGTAGAGCAGGCTCAGAGATTCGCGCAGCGGCTGCTCCCGCCACAGCCAGAACCAGAACCAGTTAAACAGCCCGTACCACAGCGTGCCGAGGGCGTAGATCAGCAGCGGCTCCCACACAGGCATATTACCGGCGAGGCTCAGGGTGAAGATGGCCGCAATGAGTGACGCGGGAAGCAGACGGGCATGGAGCGAGCTGATTTCGGCGGTGACGCCGAGGGTCATCGCCAGCACGGTCAGGATCAGCGGCAGGGGAATATCGCGAGCCAGCAGAAGCTGCACCGCGAGGCTACAGCCAGCAAACAGCGAGCCGCCAATTATCAGACGTTTGAAAAAGCGTTTATGGGGCGTGTCCAGACCGGCAATGTTGCAGCAGGCGGGGACGAGAGAAAACAGCAGGCCCTGCTGAAGATGTCCCAGGATCAGGCCCACGGCCACGGGAAGACACAGCACCAGCGTTTGTCGTAGTGCGTAGTTAACTTCCGGGTGATAGATCAGCCTGCGCCACATGGGGAATAGAGACAAAAACGGCGTGACACCTTGCGATGGCACGCCGTTTAGGCAGGATTAACGGGTTCCGTAAACCACGATGGTTTTACCGTGGGCGGAGATCAGGTTTTGATCTTCCAGCATTTTCAGAATACGGCCCACTGTTTCGCGGGAGCAACCGACGATCTGACCGATTTCCTGACGGGTAATTTTAATTTGCATGCCGTCCGGGTGGGTCATCGCGTCTGGCTGTTTCGCCAGGTTCAGCAGAGTCTGCGCGATACGGCCAGTCACGTCCAGGAAGGCGAGGTTACCCACTTTCTCTGACGTCACCTGCAGACGGCGCGCCATCTGGGAAGAAAGACGCATCAGGATGTCAGGGTTAACCTGAATCAGCTGACGGAATTTCTTATAAGAAATTTCAGCCACTTCACATGCTGTCTTTGCACGAACCCAGGCGCTACGTTCCTGGCCTTCTTCAAACAGGCCCAGTTCACCGATAAAATCGCCCTGGTTCAGATAGGAAAGGATCATCTCTTTGCCTTCCTCATCTTTGATCAGCACTGCCACCGAGCCTTTGACGATGTAATACAACGTTTCCGCTTTTTCACCCTGGTGAATCAGCGTGCTCTTCGATGGGTACTTATGAATGTGGCAATGAGACAAGAACCATTCGAGAGTCGGGTCTGTTTGCGGTTTGCCAAGCACCATGCGCTGTTATCCTCTGTTATAAGCTGTCACCAGAGTCATCAGATGCATCCGGACTCTGGGGTTGCAATCGAATTCTTACCCATACCCTGGGAAGTCGGCTGTCGTAACGTTTCGCAGCCAGTAAAGTTTGATGTCCTCTGCATACATGTGTAACGTCAATGTATTACTGTAGCATCCTGAGTGTTTTAGCATAGCTTTTGCCGCGTGTCTCCTGGTGTCTCGCTTCAGCATGATGCAGGTCGCCTTCCATTGCGAGAAATGTAACGCACGCGTAATCTGTCACCAAAAATGCAACGTTGGAGTTAATGAATATGCAAGCGCGCGTGAAGTGGGTTGAAGGTTTAACGTTCCTGGGCGAGTCCGCATCAGGACACCAGATTTTGATGGATGGTAACTCCGGCGATAAAGCTCCAAGCCCAATGGAAATGGTGCTGATGGCGGCAGGCGGATGCAGCGCGATCGACGTGGTGTCGATTCTGCAAAAAGGCCGTCATGACGTGACGGATTGCGAGGTTAAACTCACCTCAGAACGTCGCGAAGAGGCGCCACGCCTGTTCACCCACATTAATCTGCACTTTGTTGTCACCGGGAAAGAACTGAAAGACGCGGCGGTTTCACGCGCGGTGGATCTCTCTGCGGAGAAATACTGCTCTGTGGCGTTAATGCTGGAGAAAGCGGTAAAAATCACCCATTCGTATGAAGTGATCGAGGCTTAATTATTGGGGCATCGTGCGTGTTGATGCCCTCACCCTAACCCTCTCCCACGGGGAGAGGGAACATGTTCACGCGATCTGCTTCCCTTCCATCAGTCGCTCCACCAGCGGCGTCATGATCAGCTCCATTGCCAGCCCCATTTTTCCACCGGGAACCACTAACGTATTCATGTGGGAAATAAACGAGCCCTGCAGCATCGCCAGCAGCCAGGGGTAATCAATGCCTTCAAGATTGCGGAAGTGGATCACCACAAAGCTCTCATCCAACGACGGGATGCTTTTCGCCGCGAACGGATTGGAAGTGTCCACCGTCGGCACGCGCTGGAAGTTAATGTGCGTGCGGGAGAACTGCGGCGTGAGATAGTTGATGTAATCTTCCATGGAGCGCACCACCGAGTCCATTACCGCCTCGCGCGAATGGCCGCGCTCGCTCATGTCGCGCGTCAGCTTCTGGATCCACTCCAGATTAACGATCGGCACCACCCCGACCAGCAGATCCACATGGCGCGCCACGTCGTGCTGAGGTGTGACAACGCCGCCGTGCAATCCTTCATAAAACAGCACGTCGGTGGGTTCCGGCAGCGGTTGCCAGGGGGTAAAGGTGCCCGGCACCTGATTCCAGGGTACGGCCTCGTCGTAGGTGTGCAGATACTTACGGGACTGCCCGGTACCGCTCTGACCGTATTCGCGGAAGGTTTGCTCCAGCAGGCCGAAATCATTGGCTTCCGGGCCAAAGTAGCTGATGTGTTTACCCAAATCGCGTGCCTTGCGGATCGCCATGTCCATCTCAGGCCGCGTATAGCGGTGAAAGCTGTCGCCTTCGACCTCCGCCGAACGGAGATTCAGCTGGGCGAAAATCTTGCGAAAAGCGAGGCTGGTGGTGGTGGTTCCCGCACCACTCGACCCCGTAACGGCAATAATGGGATGTCTGGCAGACATAGCAACTCCCTGACGGAAAAGGTTGGAAGATCAGCCGTGAAACGCGTTGCGGGGCATGATATTGACCGTCTCATGCAGTTCTGACCACACCAGCACCACGTCGCCGCTTTTCAGCTGGCGTTTTACATCGTTGACCTTTTGCTCAAGCGAACGCTCATGTTCACCATAATCGGTGCCTTCGCGTAATACAAAGCTTTCAATCAGATTATCGAGCGTTTCGGGAGCCAGATCCTGCCAGGGAATGATCATTTTGCACCATCCAGATAAGGAGTCAGCCAGTCAGGAATGCGCGCTTCCAGCCACATTTTCGGCCTGCGCAGCGTGCCGCCGATGAACCCCACGTGGCCACCATGTTCGGTCAGCTGGTAGTGAACGTTGTCAGGCAGGAATTCCTGCGCGGGAATTGAGTGATGATCCATGAACGGGTCATCTTTGGCATGAATAATCAGCGTCGGCTGCGTGATTTTGCTGAGCAACGGCATGGCGCTGCACCGTCGGTAATAGTCGATAGCATCGGCGAAGCCGTGAATTTTGGCGGTGATCAGATCGTCGAATTCGCGGATGCAGCGTACCTTTTTCAGCTGGCGCAGGCTTACCGGCAGGGTATCCGGATAGGCCTTCAGCTTTCGCGCCGCGTTGGCTTTCAGCAGGTTGAGCAGATAGCGCTGATAGACGCGAGAAAAGCCTTTTTCCATGTGGTAGCTGCACTGCTCCAGCATAAACGGTGCGGAGACAATCACTGCTGCATTCAGCGGTACGCTGTCGCCCTCTTTGGCCAGCAGACAGGCGAGCATATTACCGCCCAGCGAGTAGCCCACGGCGGCCGTTGGCGCGGCGCCATAATTTTCCCGCAGCCAGTGTAGAAACCACGTGCCATCTTCGGTTTCACCCGAGTGATAAATGCGTTTCTGACGATTCGGCTCGCCGCTACAGCCGCGAAAATGCATCACCACGCCGAGCCAGCCGCGCGCTTTGGCGGCCTCAATTAACCCATGCGCATACGGACTGTGCAGGCTGCCTTCTAAACCGTGAAAAACCACCAGACGCGGCTTATGAAGAGCCTGTTCCGGCGCTTCGCTCCAGGCGAGATCCAGAAAATCACCGTCCGGCAGATCGAGCCGTTGCCAGTGCGGAGTGAACTGGACCTTGCGGCGGATCAGCCGCGGCAGCATGGTCTGCAAATGGCAGTTGGCCACGCCGCGCATGGGCACGAACTCGGTGCTGTCTTCGGCTGTAATGTCGAAGTCTGATGGAATGATTTGGGTCATAAGGACGATGCTGATTCTTGTCAGAAATTCACTATACTTTCCGAATTGTACCCCGTTTAGCCTGGATTTCCGAACCAGAGATAGATTCCGTTCGCACAACGGGGTAAAAATTCAGTCTGCCTGCAGCATCGCTTCCAGCTGTTCCTGGGCATCCAGCCATGCCATTTCGCACTCTTCGAGACTGGATTTAGCTTTCGCCTGCGTTTGCAGACAATCCGTTAGCTCCGCTTTACGGCTCTGATCGTACAGGTCGCTGTCGCCCAGCTTCTCTTCGACGGCGGCAAGCGTGGCGTTGAGCTTTTCCATCTCTTTTTCAAGACGGGCAATCTCTTTACGCAGCGGCTGGGTCTGGGTGCGCAGTTCCGCTTCGCGGCGCTTCTGGTCTTTACGCGACTGTGCGCTGTTGACGTTGTCTTTCGCTGACTCTTCCGGCTGGTTTTCCTGCTTTTGTACGTCCGTCAGCCACTGCTGGTAGTCTTCCAGATCGCCGTCGAACGGTTCGACTTTGCCGCCGTGTACCAGGTAGAGATCGTCGGTGGTGGAGCGGATCAGGTGGCGATCGTGCGACACGACAACCAGTGCGCCTTCGAACTCAATCAGCGCTTCGGTCAGCGCCTGACGCATGTCGAGATCCAGGTGGTTGGTCGGTTCATCGAGCAGCAGCAGGTTGGGTCTCTGCCAGACAATCAGCGCCAGCACCAGACGGGCTTTTTCGCCGCCCGAGAAACGCCCGGTGTTTTCGGTCACCTTATCGCCCTGGAAGCCGAAGCCGCCGAGGTAGTCGCGCAGTTTCTGCTCCATTTCCTGCGGCGCAAGACGCGCCAGATGCTGAATCGGGGATTCATCCGCGCGTAAAAATTCCAGCTGATGCTGGGCGAAATAGCCAAGCTTAATGCCCTTCGCCAGGCCGATTTCACCGCTGGTTGGGTTAAGCTCGCCCGCGAGCAGCTTAATTAACGTTGATTTACCGGCGCCGTTGCGCCCCAGCAGGCCAATGCGCGAACCCGGCACCAGGTTAAGCTTGATAGAGTCGAGGATGATGCGATCCCCATAACCCGCGCTGACCTTTTCCATCTTCAGAAGCGGGTTCGGCAGGCTTTCCGGCGCGCGGAAGCTGAAGTGGAACGGGTTATCCACGTGTGCCGGGGCGATCATCTCCATGCGTTCCAGCATTTTAATGCGGCTCTGGGCCTGCTTGGCTTTTGACGCTTTAGCTTTGAAGCGATCCACGAAGCTCTGCAGGTGCGCCACGCGCTGCTGTTGGCTTTCATACATCGACTGCTGCTGGGCAAGGCGCGTCGCGCGCTGGCGCTCAAAGGAGCTGTAGTTACCGGTGTACTCGAACATGGTTTGCTGTTCGATATGAATGATTTTATCCACCACCGGGTCGAGGAAGTCGCGGTCGTGGGAGATGAGAATCAGAGTGCCCTGATAGCTTTTGAGCCACTTCTCGAGCCAAATAACCGCATCGAGATCGAGGTGGTTGGTCGGTTCATCGAGCAGGAGCAGGTCTGAGCGGCAGATCAGCGCCTGCGCCAGGTTGAGGCGCATGCGCCAGCCGCCGGAGAAGTCGCTTACCGGGCGTTCAAGCTGTTCATTGCTGAAGCCCAGGCCGTGCAGCAGGCTGGAGGCGCGGGAGCGAATGGTCCACGCGTCGATGGCGTCCAGCTTGCCGTGAACGGTAGCGATGGCGTGACCGTCGTTGCGCTCGTTGGCCGCGTTGAGTTCCGCTTCGAGCTTACGGTATTCGCGATCGCCGTCGATAACATAGTCGAGCGCCGGTTCGCTCAGGGCTGGCGTCTCCTGGTTTACCCACGCGAGCTGCCAGTTCCCCGGGAAGGTAAAGTTACCGCCATCCGCGCTAATCTCGTTTTTCAGCAGCGCCAGCAGGGTGGATTTACCGCAGCCGTTTTTGCCGACCAGACCCACTTTCTGGCCCGGGTTGATGGTAGCTGTGGCGTTATCCAGCAGGACGCGCACGCCGCGACGAATTTGTAACGAGGAGAAAACAATCATAGAAGCGCCGTATGTTCCGACTATGTTAATTTGTCATTATGATAATGTAAGGTGTGGGCCATTTTCCCCACCGGGCCGCCATGGTAGCCCAAAACGACAACAATACACAAAAACAGAACCGGGAGGGGAGTGATGTCTCAGACAGCGAAAGTGCTGCTGCTGTATGCCCATCCGGAATCTCAGGACTCGGTGGCGAACCGGGTCCTGCTTAAGCCGGCCACACAGCTCAGTAACGTCACGGTGCACGATCTCTACGCGCACTATCCTGATTTCTTTATCGATATTCCTTACGAGCAGGAACTGCTGCGTCAGCATGACGTGATTGTATTTCAGCATCCGCTCTATACCTACAGCTGTCCGGCGCTGCTGAAAGAGTGGCTGGACCGCGTGCTGAGCCGGGGCTTCTCCAGTGGGGTGGGGGGCAACCAGCTGGCGGGAAAGTACTGGCGCAGTGTGATCACCACCGGTGAACCCGAAAGCGCTTACCGTCACGACGGGCTGAACCGCTATCCAATGAGCGACATCCTGAGGCCGTTCGAGCTGACGGCGGCCATGTGCCACATGCACTGGATGAGCCCGATTATTGTTTACTGGGCGCGGCGTCAGGACCCGAAAGCGCTCGCAAGCCACGCCAGAGCCTACGGCGAATGGCTGGCATCACCGATTCCGGCAGGAGGTCGTTAATGGAAGGATCGAATTTACTCCTCGCCGGGGTGCTGTTTTTATTTGCCGCCGTCGTCGCGGTGCCGTTTGCCGCCCGTATCGGCATCGGGGCGGTGCTGGGGTATTTGCTCGCGGGGATCGCCATTGGCCCATGGGGACTGGGTTTCATCAGCGACGTGGATGAAATTCTTCACTTCTCGGAGCTCGGCGTGGTGTTCCTGATGTTCATCATCGGCCTCGAACTGAACCCCTCGAAGCTGTGGCAGCTTCGACGCTCTATCTTTGGCGTGGGCGCCGCGCAGGTGCTGTTTAGCGCCGCGATTCTGGCTGGCCTGTTAATGCTGACCAACTTTTCCTGGCAGGCGGCGGTAATTGGCGGGATTGGTCTCGCAATGTCGTCGACGGCGATGGCGCTGCAGCTGATGCGCGACAAGGGGATGAACCGCAATGAGGCCGGACAGCTGGGCTTTTCGGTGCTGCTGTTCCAGGATTTAGCGGTGATCCCGGCGCTGGCGCTGGTGCCGCTGCTGGCGGGCTCGGGCGACGATCACTTCGACTGGGCAAAAATTTCCATGAAGGTGCTGGCCTTCGCGGGCATGCTGATTGGCGGACGTTTCCTGTTACGTCCGGTGTTCCGCTTTATTGCCGCCTCGGGCGTGCGCGAGGTGTTTACCGCCGCGACGCTGCTGCTGGTGCTCGGCTCGGCGCTGTTTATGGACGCGCTGGGGCTGTCGATGGCGCTGGGCACCTTTATTGCCGGCGTGCTGCTGGCGGAGAGTGAATATCGGCACGAACTGGAAATTGCCATCGATCCCTTCAAAGGGCTGCTGTTAGGCCTGTTCTTTATTTCGGTGGGAATGGCGCTCAATCTTGGCGTGCTTTATACCCATCTGCTCTGGGTTGCGGTGAGTGTTGCGATCCTGGTGGCGGTGAAAATGCTGGTGCTGTACGTCATGGCGCGTATCTACGGGTTGCGCAGTTCGGAACGCATGCAGTTTGCCAGCGTGTTGAGCCAGGGTGGCGAGTTTGCGTTTGTGCTGTTCTCCACCGCCTCCTCTCAGAAGCTGTTTAAAGATGACCAGATGGCGCTGCTGCTGGTGACGGTAACGCTGTCGATGATGACCACGCCTCTGCTGATGAAGATGGTGGATAAACTCCTGTCGCGCCGCCTGAATCCGGCAGACGATGAAGATGAAGCGCCGTGGGTAGAAGACGATAAGCCGCAGGTGATCGTCGTGGGCTTCGGCCGCTTCGGGCAGGTGATTGGCCGCCTGTTGATGGCGAACAAAATGCGCATTACGGTGCTGGAGCGCGATATCAGCGCGGTCAACCTGATGCGCAAATATGGCTACAAGGTCTATTACGGCGATGCCACTCAGCTTGAGCTTCTGCGCTCGGCCGGGGCGGAAGCCGCGGAGTCTATCGTCATCACCTGCAACGATCCGGAAGATACGATGAAGCTGGTGGAGCTATGTCAGCAGCATTTCCCGCACCTGAATATTCTGGCGCGTGCCCGGGGGCGTGTTGAAGCTCACGAATTGTTGCAGGCAGGTGTGAAACACTTCTCCCGTGAGACGTTCTCCAGTGCGCTGGAACTGGGGCGCAAGGCGTTAATCTCCCTGGGGATGCATCCTCACCAGGCGCAGCGCGCCCAGATGCACTTCCGCCGGCTGGATATGCGCATGCTGCGCGAATTAATGCCTGTACATAGCGATACGGCGCAGATCTCCCGCGTGCGGGAAGCGCGGCGCGAGCTGGAGGAGATCTTTCAGCGAGAGATGCAGCAGGAACGACGCCAGCTCGACGGCTGGGATGAATTTGAATAAAAGGTAACGAAAGATGGCTGTACGTAAACGCTTTATCGCGGGTGCAAAGTGCCCGTCTTGCCAGGCTCAAGATACGCTGGCCATGTGGCGCGAAAATAATATTGATATAGTTGAGTGCGTTAAGTGCGGTCACCAGATGCGTGAGGCCGACAAAGAAGCACGCGATCACGTTCGCAAAGAAGAGCAAGTGATCGGCATTTTTCATCCAGACTAGCGATATGCTCTGAGTTTTTTTAAGCTTAAGGGTACACGGGTGCAGATTTCCGCTACAATCTGCGCCAGCAATTTTCCCACGCTCAGGAGATATCATGAAAGTAGCAAAAGACCTGGTGGTCAGCCTGGCCTATCAGGTACGTACAGAAGACGGTGTGTTGGTTGATGAGTCTCCGGTGAGTGCGCCGCTGGACTACCTGCATGGTCACGGTTCCCTGATTTCCGGCCTGGAAACTGCGCTGGAAGGTCATGAAGTTGGCGATAAATTCGACGTTGCTGTAGGCGCGAACGACGCTTACGGTCAGTATGACGACAACCTGGTTCAGCGCGTTCCTAAAGACGTGTTCATGGGCGTTGACGAGCTGCAGGTTGGCATGCGCTTCCTGGCTGAAACTGACCAAGGTCCGGTTCCTGTTGAAATCACTGAAGTTGAAGACGACCACGTTGTAGTTGACGGCAACCACATGCTGGCTGGCCAGAACCTGAAGTTCAACGTAGAAGTTGTTGCGATCCGTGAAGCGACCGAAGAAGAGCTGGCCCATGGCCACGTTCACGGTGCGCATGGTCACGACCATGATCACGATCACGGCCACGACGGCTGCTGCGGTGGTCACGGCCACGACCATGGTCATGACCACGGCCACGGTAAAGGTGGTTGCGGCAACGGCGGCTGCGGTTGCCACTAATTCCGTCATGCGGAAAATAAAAAAGCGGGATAATCCCGCTTTTTTTACGCCTCAATAATGAGGTGGTGGCGTCTCTTCCGACTGAGAGGCAATATTTGACGGCTGCGTCGCCTTCAGCTTTTCCGTCAGCAGGCGCATATGATCCCGCAGTTTCGCCATTTCGAGTTCGTGCGCGGTCACGGTCTGGTTAAGCTCTTCGATGGTGATGTCCTGAAAAGCCAGGCGGCTTTCCAGCTCAGCCATTCTCGCTTCTATCATTGTGTCCTTCATCATTCACCTCGTTTATATCTGATACGCCATATTGGCCCAGCGGCGGCGCAGTTTAACTGAGTTTATCCTTAAGTGCAGTCTCTATCCCGTTGGCAAGAAACTTATTTAAACAAAAATAGTCTGAAAAGTGGCGAGAATTGGAAGTGTCTGTCTGTAGATTTCTTCCGCAACGTTTTATAGTACGTCACTCATTTACGTTTAACGCTGGGGTGAGAGTCCCCAGGCCCTGGAGATATGGATGAAATCACTGTTTAAAGTAACGCTGCTGGCGACGACGATGGCTGTTGCACTGAACGCGCCGCTGTCATTCGCTGCTGATACTGCTGCGAAGCCTGCTGCCACTGCAGACAGCAAAGCGGCGTTCAAAAATGACGACCAGAAATCCGCCTACGCACTGGGCGCATCTCTGGGCCGCTACATGGAAAACTCTCTGAAAGAACAAGAGAAACTGGGCATCAAACTGGACAAAGCCCAGCTGATCGCGGGTGTTCAGGACGCTTTTGCTGATAAGAGCAAACTGTCTGACCAGGAAATCGAACAGACTCTGCAGGCGTTCGAAGCGCGCGTGAAGGGTGCCGCTCAGACCAAGATGGAAGCGGACGCTAAAGACAACGAAGCGAAAGGCAAAGCCTACCGCGACACCTTTGCTAAAGAGAAGGGTGTGAAAACCTCTTCTACTGGTCTGGTGTACAAAGTTGAGAAAGAAGGTACCGGTGATGCGCCTAAAGACAGCGACACCGTTGTGGTGAACTACAAAGGTACGCTGATCGACGGTAAAGAGTTCGATAACTCTTACACCCGTGGTGAACCTCTTTCTTTCCGTCTGGACGGTGTGATCCCAGGCTGGACTGAAGGCCTGAAAAACATCAAAAAAGGCGGCAAAATCAAGCTGGTTATCCCACCGGATCTGGCCTATGGCAAAACTGGCGTTCCGGGTATCCCGGCTAACTCCACGCTGGTCTTCGACGTAGAGCTGCTGGACATCAAACCAGCGCCGAAAGCGGATGCGAAACCGGAAGCGCAGGCAGATCAGAAAGCTGCGACAGACGCTAAGAAGTAATGTGATGCAAACCGCCGCCTTTTAAGGCGGCGGTTTTTTATTGTGGGGCAGATATAATTAACACTGGAAAGCGTTAGGCACGCTGTATTAATTTAGTTGTCCGTGTAGATAATGAGCCTGCCCTGAAAACCTAACGACAGGCTCCTGAAAAGGAGTGTTTTTTTCATGTCCAGGTCGCTTTTAACCAACGAAACCAGTGAACTTGATTTGCTGGATCAACGTCCTTTTGACCAGACCGACTTCGATATTCTGAAATCCTATGAAGCGGTAGTGGACGGGTTAGCGATGCTCATTGGTTCCCACTGCGAAATCGTATTGCACTCCCTGCAAGATCTGAAGTGTTCCGCCATCCGCATTGCTAATGGTGAGCATACCGGCCGTAAAATTGGTTCGCCAATTACCGACCTTGCATTGCGTATGTTGCATGACATGACCGGCGCGGACAGCAGCGTCTCAAAATGTTATTTCACCCGCGCCAAAAGCGGCGTGCTGATGAAATCAGAAACCATCGCGATTCGAAATCGCGAGCATCGTGTGATTGGGCTGCTGTGCATCAACATGAACCTTGATGTGCCATTCTCGCAGATCATGAGCACCTTTATTCCGCCAGAAACGCCAGACGTTGGCTCTTCTGTTAACTTTGCCTCCTCCGTTGAAGATCTCGTCACGCAGACGCTTGAGTTCACCATTGAAGAGGTCAATGCTGACCGCAACGTATCGAACAACGCCAAGAATCGCCAGATCGTACTCAATCTCTACGAGAAAGGGATTTTCGACATTAAAGATGCCATCAACCAGGTGGCCGATCGTCTGAACATCTCCAAGCATACGGTTTACCTCTACATCCGTCAGTTCAAAAGCGGCGATTTCGTGGGGCAAGATAAGTAATGCGTTTTGCATTAATGGTGACTGGCCCGGCGTATGGGACTCAACAGGCCAGCAGCGCGCTGCAGTTTGCGCATGCGCTGCTGGCGGCCGGACACGAACTGGCGAGCGTCTTCTTCTATCGGGAAGGGGTGTATAACGCGAACCAGTTTACGTCGCCGGCGAGCGACGAGTTTGATCTGGTCCGCGCCTGGCAGGCGTTAAATGAAAAGCAGGGCGTTGAGCTGCATATCTGCGTGGCGGCGGCGCTGCGTCGCGGCCTGACGGATGCAGCCGAAGCCGAGCGCCTGGGATTATCAGGCGCTAACCTGCAGCCTGGTTTTTCGTTGAGTGGTCTGGGCGCATTGGCTCAGGCGGCGTTAACCTGCGACAGAGTGGTGCAATTCTGATGAAGCGTGTGGCATTTGTTTTTACTTCTGCGCCGCACGGCAGCACCTCTGGTCGCGAAGGCCTGGATGCGCTGCTTGCAACATCGGCGTTAACAGAAGATATCGGTGTCTTCTTTCTGGGGGACGGCGTGCTTCAGCTTCTGGCGGGCCAACAGCCGCAGGCCATTCTGGCGCGCGACTACATCGCCACCTTCAAAGTGCTGCCGCTTTACGATATCGAAACCTGCTATGTCTGTGCCGACTCTTTAACGGCGCGAGGTTTAAGCGATAAGACGCCTTTTGTGCTGGATGTGACGACCTTACCTGCCGCAGCACTGCGTGAACAACTCTCCCACTACGACACCATTCTGACTTTCTGAGGCTTCCATGCTCCATATTCTCAGCCATTCACCATGGCAATGTGATATCGACACGCTGTTGAGCATGCTGCGCGAAGGTGACGATCTGCTGCTGATTCAGGATGGCGTGCTCGCTGCACTTGAAGGTGGACGTTTCGTTGAAATTCTCACGAATGCCCCCATAACGGTCTCTGCGCTGAAGGACGATCTGGATGCGCGGGGTCTTTCTGGTCAAATTTCAGCCAAAATTGACGTGGTTGGCTATACTGATTTCGTCAATCTTACTGTGACGCACGCCAGTCAAATGAACTGGTGATTTGAGATCGCTGTATATTTCTTGACACCTTTTCGACGTAGCCCTAAAATTTCGCGTCCTCATATTGTATGAGGTCGTTTTATTACGTGTTTACGAAGCAAAAGCTAAAACCAGGAGCTATTTAATGGCAACAGTTAACCAGCTGGTACGCAAACCACGTGCACGCAAAGTTGCAAAAAGCAACGTGCCTGCGCTGGAAGCCTGCCCGCAGAAACGTGGCGTATGTACTCGTGTATATACCACCACTCCTAAAAAACCAAACTCCGCACTGCGTAAAGTATGCCGTGTGCGTTTGACTAACGGTTTCGAAGTGACTTCCTACATCGGTGGTGAAGGTCACAACCTGCAGGAGCACTCCGTGATCCTGATCCGTGGCGGTCGTGTTAAAGACCTTCCGGGTGTTCGTTACCACACCGTTCGTGGTGCGCTGGACTGCTCAGGTGTTAAAGACCGTAAGCAGGCTCGCTCCAAGTACGGCGTGAAGCGTCCTAAGGCTTAATGGTTCTCCGTTAAGTAAGGCCAAACTGATTTATCTTAATGTCAAACTAAACTCGTAGAGTTTTGGACAATCCTGAATTAACAACGGAGTATTCCCATGCCACGTCGTCGCGTCATTGGTCAGCGTAAAATTCTTCCAGATCCGAAGTTCGGATCAGAACTGCTGGCAAAATTTGTAAATATCCTGATGGTAGATGGTAAAAAATCTACTGCAGAAGCAATCGTATACAGCGCGCTGGAGACCCTGGCTCAGCGTTCTGGTAAAAATGAACTGGAAGCTTTCGAAGTCGCTCTCGACAACGTTCGCCCAACTGTAGAAGTTAAGTCCCGCCGCGTTGGTGGTTCTACTTATCAGGTTCCAGTTGAAGTTCGTCCGGTTCGTCGTAATGCCCTGGCAATGCGTTGGATCGTTGAAGCTGCTCGTAAACGCGGTGATAAATCCATGGCTCTGCGTCTGGCGAACGAACTTTCTGATGCTGCAGAAAACAAAGGTACTGCAGTTAAGAAACGTGAAGACGTTCACCGTATGGCAGAAGCCAACAAGGCGTTCGCACACTACCGTTGGTAATCCCTTCGGAGTATTAGTCACCAGGCGGGCGCTTCAGAGAAGCTGCCCGCTCTGGGTAACTTAACTGAACGCCTAAAGAAACAAACGAGGAATCAAATGGCTCGTACAACACCCATCGCACGCTACCGTAACATCGGTATCAGTGCGCACATCGACGCCGGTAAGACCACTACTACCGAACGTATTCTGTTCTACACCGGTGTAAACCATAAAATCGGTGAAGTTCATGACGGCGCAGCCACCATGGACTGGATGGAACAGGAGCAGGAGCGTGGTATTACCATCACCTCCGCAGCGACTACTGCATTCTGGTCAGGTATGGCTAAGCAGTACGAACCGCATCGCGTAAACATCATCGACACCCCGGGCCACGTTGACTTCACCATCGAAGTAGAACGTTCCATGCGTGTTCTTGACGGCGCGGTAATGGTTTATTGCGCAGTTGGTGGTGTTCAGCCACAGTCTGAAACCGTATGGCGTCAGGCGAACAAATATAAAGTTCCACGCATCGCGTTCGTTAACAAAATGGACCGTATGGGTGCTAACTTCCTGAAAGTTGTTGGCCAGATCAAAACCCGTCTGGGCGCGAACCCTGTTCCGCTGCAGCTGGCAATTGGTGCTGAAGAAGGCTTCACCGGCGTTATCGACCTGGTGAAAATGAAAGCCATCAACTGGAACGATGCAGACCAGGGCGTTACCTTCGAATACGAAGATATCCCGGCTGAGATGCAGGACCTGGCTGACGAATGGCACCAGAACCTGATCGAATCCGCTGCTGAAGCTTCTGAAGAGCTGATGGAGAAATACCTGGGTGGTGAAGAACTGTCTGAAGAAGAGATCAAAAAAGCTCTGCGTCAGCGCGTTCTGAACAACGAAATCATCCTGGTAACCTGTGGTTCTGCGTTCAAGAACAAAGGTGTTCAGGCGATGCTGGATGCGGTAGTTGACTACCTGCCATCCCCGGTTGACGTTCCTGCGATCAACGGCATCCTGGACGACGGTAAAGATACTCCGGCTGAGCGTCACGCAAGTGATGACGAGCCGTTCTCTGCACTGGCGTTCAAAATTGCTACCGACCCATTCGTGGGTAACCTGACCTTCTTCCGCGTTTACTCTGGTGTGGTTAACTCTGGTGACACCATCCTGAACTCCGTGAAAGCGGCGCGTGAACGTTTTGGCCGTATCGTACAGATGCACGCTAACAAACGTGAAGAGATCAAAGAAGTTCGTGCGGGCGACATCGCTGCAGCTATCGGTCTGAAAGACGTGACCACTGGTGACACCCTGTGTGACCCGGATCACCCGATCATTCTGGAGCGTATGGAATTCCCTGAGCCGGTAATCTCCATCGCGGTTGAACCAAAAACCAAAGCTGACCAGGAAAAAATGGGTCTGGCTCTGGGCCGTCTGGCGAAAGAAGACCCATCATTCCGCGTATGGACTGATGAAGAATCTAACCAGACCATCATCGCTGGTATGGGTGAACTCCACCTGGACATCATCGTTGACCGTATGAAGCGTGAATTCAACGTTGAAGCGAACGTGGGTAAACCTCAGGTTGCTTACCGCGAAGCGATTCGCGCGAAAGTTACCGATGTTGAAGGTAAACACGCTAAGCAGTCTGGTGGTCGCGGTCAGTACGGTCACGTTGTGATCGACATGTACCCACTGGAGCCGGGCTCTAACCCGAAAGGTTACGAGTTCATCAACGACATCAAAGGTGGTGTAATTCCTGGCGAATACATCCCAGCCGTTGATAAAGGCATCCAGGAACAGCTGAAAGCGGGCCCTCTGGCTGGCTATCCGGTTGTTGACATGGGTATCCGTCTGCACTTCGGTTCTTACCACGACGTTGACTCCTCTGAACTGGCGTTTAAACTGGCTGCGTCTATTGCCTTTAAAGAAGGCTTTAAGAAAGCAAAACCAGTTCTGCTTGAGCCAATCATGAAGGTTGAAGTTGAAACTCCTGAAGAGAACACCGGTGACGTTATCGGTGACTTGAGCCGTCGTCGCGGTATGCTGCGTGGTCAGGAATCCGAAGTAACTGGCGTTAAGATCCACGCTGAAGTTCCGCTGTCTGAAATGTTCGGATATGCAACTCAGCTGCGTTCTCTGACCAAAGGTCGTGCATCATACACCATGGAATTCCTGAAGTATGATGATGCGCCTAACAACGTTGCTCAGGCCGTTATTGAAGCCCGTGGTAAGTAATCCACAGGATTAAAACCTAAGTCCCGTGCTCTCTCCAGAGGGGAGAGCACTATAGTAAGGAATATAGCCGTGTCTAAAGAAAAATTTGAACGTACAAAACCGCACGTCAACGTTGGTACTATCGGCCACGTTGACCATGGTAAAACTACCCTGACCGCTGCAATCACTACCGTTCTGGCTAAAACCTACGGTGGTTCTGCTCGTGCATTCGACCAGATCGATAACGCGCCAGAAGAAAAAGCTCGTGG
>NZ_JADCLB010000010.1:691-98715 GCF_014982245.1 Enterobacter cloacae complex sp. P6RS | reverse complement strand
GCGGAGGTAACATCCCTGTAAAGCCCGCCCTCTCGGCGCATCCATGCGCCTCGCCCCGGCCTGCAGGAAACGCCTCAGCGATTTACAGCCGGACCATAGCGTCGCTGTAAGACCTCTGCCCGCAATATGTTTTTCATTGCGGTAATTTTGCGAGTCTCTTTCCAGAAATGGTAATATCCTCAGTGGCATAGCTCAAATCTATTGCCGCCTGTTTTGATGAGCAGTAAGTTCTCTTTGCACCTGCAAAATCAGGTGCCGGGTTTAGCATCCTGGCTTATCTTATCGGCGGCACATTATGTGCAGCATGCTTTGCTACATCTCAATGGTGGGCTGAGCAGGGGCATCGAAAGATGCGCCGGTATCCGATAAGGCCGGTAATGCTAACTCTGTTCAGTCCACCACCAGCGAAGTTAGCATTTCCGGTGGTGGAAGCTTTATCACTTATCGGAGGCTGCCAATATGGCTACTACCCCAACCCAAGCTCATTCTTTATTCACCCTGCCCTTCAACCACGCCACCGACTTCACCGAACTGGCGGATAACTGCGAACGTTTTACCGACGCACTGGTAGATTGCGAAGAACCCGCCCCAAAAATGGCGCTTTACGGCAGACTTTATGCCTGTCTGAATCTTCTGCAACCCACGCTTCTGGAACCTGTTCCGGACGCTTTAAAAGCCAGCCTGACCGTGAAGGAACTCCCGTCACGCGTTCCGGCTTTCGGACCCGAATGCGATCAGCTGGGGCGCTACTGTCAGGAGCTTACGCAGATGCTGATGAACGGCTCACTGTCGCGACAATCTGAAATCGTGATGGAAGATTTGCTGTGCGAGCTGGTCAGCTACTTTGCTGATACGCTGAAGGCACCGCGCTGGCTGCAGACAGACGAAGGCACAATCGCGATCGGCTAAACCTGCCGGATGGCGCTGCGCTTATCCGGTCTACAAAAGACCCATAAAAAAACCCGCCGAAGCGGGTTTTTAGCATTTATTACAACGGGCACATTACTGCAGCAGCGAAATATCCGCCACGCGCAGGAACAGCTCGCGCAGTTTTTCGAGCATGGAGAGACGGTTAATACGCAGTTCTTTATCTTCTACGTTCACCATCACTTTCTCGAAGAAGGCGTCGATCACGTCACGCAGCTCCGCCAGCTCCACCAGCGCTTCCTGGTAACGACCTTCCGCGAAGTACGGTTCGAGCTTGTCGCGCAGCACCACAACCTGCATCGCCAGGGCGATCTCTTCCGGCTCTTTCAGCGTCGCGGCGTTTACGCGCTCGTTCAGCGTCTCGTCGGATTTCGCCAGGATGTTGGATACACGCTTGTTGGCCGCCGCCAGGGCAGATGCCGCTTCCAGCGTACGGAAGTGGGAAACCGCCTTCATACGCGCATCGAAATCAGCCGGACGGGTTGGACGACGCGCCAGCACCGCCTGAATGGTGTCGACGGTGTAACCTTCGTCCTGATACCACGCGCGGAAACGGCCGAGCATAAAGTCGATCACGTCATCCACAACGTTCGCGTTGGTCAGCTTGTCGCCGTACAGACGCACCGCTTCTTCGGTCAGGGTCTGCAGATCAAGGTTCAGGTTCTTCTCAACGATGATGCGCAGCACGCCCAGCGCGGCACGACGCAGCGCAAACGGGTCTTTATCGCCTTTCGGATGCTGGCCGATGCCGAAGATACCCGCCAGGGTGTCCATCTTATCGGCAATCGCTACAGCGCAGGCAACCGGGTTGGACGGCAGATCGTCGCCCGCAAAGCGCGGCTGATACTGCTCGTTCAGAGCTACGGCCACGTCTTCCGCTTCGCCATCGTGACGCGCGTAGTGCATGCCCATTACGCCCTGGGTGTCGGTGAATTCGAACACCATGTTGGTCATCAGGTCGCATTTGGAGAGCAGGCCCGCGCGGGTCGCGTGGTTAACGTCGGCACCGATTTCACGGGCGATCCAGCCGGACAGCTCCGCGATACGGTCGGTTTTGTCGCGCAGCGTACCCAGCTGCTGCTGGAACAGCACGGTCTGCAGGCGCGGCAGGTTATCTTCCAGACGCTTTTTACGGTCGGTATTGAAGAAGAACTCGGCATCCGCCAGACGCGGGCGCACCACTTTCTCGTTACCGGAGATAATCTGGCTCGGATCTTTCGATTCGATGTTCGCCACGAAGATGAAGTTTGGCAGCAGCTTGCCGTCGTTGGCGTAAACCGGGAAGTACTTCTGGTCACCCTTCATGGTGTAAACTAGCGCTTCTGCCGGAACGGCCAGGAATTTCTCTTCGAATTTCGCGGTCAGCACAACCGGCCATTCCACCAGAGAAGTGACCTCTTCCAGCAGGCTGTCGCTCAGGTCGGCATTACCGCCAATCTTACGCGCCGCTTCTTCCGCGTCCGCTTTAATTTTGGCTTTACGCTGTTCGTAGTCGGCAATCACTTTACCGCGCTCCAGCAGGATCTGCGGGTACTGGTCGGCATTGTCGATTGTGAACTCTGGCTCGCCCATAAAGCGGTGGCCGCGGATCACGCGATCGGACGCCACGCCCAGAATGGTCGCCGGGATAACGGTGTCGCCCAGCAGCAGGGTCACGGTGTGTACCGGACGCACGAAGTGTACGTCAGACGCGCCCCAGCGCATCAGCTTAGGAATCGGCAGCTTCGCCAGAGAAGTGGCGATCATGTTTGGCAGCAGCGCTTCCGCGCTTTCGCCTTTCACGTGGGCACGATACAGCAGCCATTCGCCTTTATCGGTGGTCAGACGTTCAGCCTGATCGACGGTGATGCCGCAGCCGCGCGCCCAGCCTTCGGCAGCCTTGCTTGGCTTGCCTTCCGCGTCAAACGCCTGGGCAATCGCCGGGCCACGTTTTTCGACTTCGCGATCCGGCTGAGACGCCGCCAGATTTGCCACTTTCAGCGCCAGACGACGCGGTGCAGCAAACCACTCAATTTTACCGTGCGCCAGGCCAGCGTTATCCAGCTCGGCGGTCACGTTCGCAGCAAAAGATTCAGCCAGGCTGCGCAGGGCTTTTGGTGGCAGCTCTTCAGTGCCGATTTCCACCAGGAAAGTTTTCTCAGACATGGCCGCCTCTTATTTGTTTCGGTTGCACATCGGGAAGCCAAGGGCTTCACGGGACGCGTAGTAAGCTTCTGCAACGGCTTTGGTCAGGGTGCGAATACGCAGAATGTAGCGCTGACGTTCAGTCACGGAGATCGCTTTGCGGGCGTCCAGCAGGTTGAAGCTGTGGGCGGCCTTCAGAATACGCTCGTAGGCAGGCAGCGGCAGCGGAGTTTCCAGCGCCAGCAGCTGCTGTGCCTCTTTCTCGTACTGCTCGAAGCAGGTGAACAGGAAGTCCACGTCCGCGTATTCGAAGTTATAGGTGGATTGCTCCACTTCGTTCTGATGGAACACGTCGCCGTAGGTGGTTTTACCCAGCGGGCCGTCGCTCCAGACCAGGTCGTAAACGCTGTCTACGCCCTGAATGTACATGGCCAGACGTTCCAGACCGTAGGTGATTTCACCGGTGATTGGCTTACATTCCAGACCGCCAACCTGCTGGAAGTAGGTGAACTGAGTCACTTCCATGCCGTTCAGCCACACTTCCCAACCGAGACCCCAGGCACCCAGCGTTGGGTTTTCCCAGTTGTCTTCCACGAAACGGATGTCGTGGATGGTTGGATCCATACCCAGCTCTTTCAGCGACCCGAGATACAGTTCCTGAATGTTGTCGGGTGATGGCTTAATCACCACCTGGAACTGATAGTAATGCTGCAGACGGTTCGGGTTTTCACCGTAACGACCATCGGTCGGACGACGGGAAGGCTGCACATACGCGGTCGCCATTGGCTCTGGGCCCAACGCGCGCAGGCTGGTCATCGGGTGTGAAGTGCCGGCGCCGACTTCCATGTCCAAAGGTTGAACAATGGTACAGCCCTGACGAGCCCAGTAATCCTGTAAGGTCAGGATCAGGCCCTGGAAGGTCTTGGTATCAAACTTTTGCATAGTATTTCGTGCTGGATACGTGTGGTTTTAAATGGAAGGGACCAGTATACCCGCTGGCTGCAAGATATACAGTACGAAACGGGGTTGTTTAGGGAAAATTGGGAAATAAGCCTTCCGGCCAGAACGCTGGTGGCGTCTGGTTGTTGATTATGCGAGCAGGCTAGCGCATGGAGAGATGTAAAAACTGACCGTCCGCATCAAACGAGCAGACAAAGCCCTCTTTACGCGCAGTATACCCTCTAAGCTCATAGCTGCCCTGAAAGCGCTCGAATCCGATGACGTTAATTTTCTGAACGTCCGAGTTATAGCGCCGAGCGGCCCGCTCTTTACAGAGCGCTTCCATATTCAGCGAACGCTCCGGGCTTATTTTTCCCTGCTGCGCTTTTTGCACGGGGACTTCCTGTGGCGCACTGCATCCTGCCAGCATCAACAGCAGAAAGAGTGATGCCACACGCTTCATCATCATTTTTATTACCGTCCTGGTCAGCGGCTGTTATTTTTAGTATCAACACTTTTATAGATTAAGGTCTGCCATTCTGCGAATCTCGCGGTCTCCCGGCAAGCCTGCGCATAAAACTCAGAATTTTCCAAACGAAGACTTTTGGACAATGGGAGTCCCACTCACTTTACAGGGAATACGAGGAACTGATGCCGTCAAAAATTAACTGGATTGATAACCTGCGAGGAATAGCGTGTCTGATGGTGGTCATGATCCACACGACGACCTGGTATGTCACGAATGCCCACAGCATCAGCCCCGTTAACTGGGATATTGCCAATATCCTCAACTCAGCGTCGCGCGTCAGCGTGCCGCTGTTTTTTATGATTTCCGGCTTTCTCTTTTTTGGCGAGCGTAGCGCGCAGCCGAGGCACTTCATCCGCATCGCGGCCTGTCTGGGGTTCTACAGCGCCGTTGCCCTGCTCTATATCACCCTGTTTACCTCCATTAACGCCGGGTTATCCCTCAAATATTTGCTGCAAAAACCGGTTTTCTACCACCTGTGGTTCTTCTTCGCCATCATCGTTATCTATCTGGTCTCTCCGCTCATTCAGGTGAAAAACGTCAGCGGGAAAATGCTTCTGGCCCTGATGGTGGTGATTGGCATCGTCGCCAACCCGAACACGGTCTCGCAGAAAATCGACGGTTTCGAATGGTTGCCAGTGAACCTCTATATCAACGGCGACACCTTCTACTACGTGCTTTACGGCATGCTGGGGCGCGCCATCGGGATGATGGACACGCAAAAGCGCGGTCTGAACTGGCTCTGCGGAGCGCTGTTTATCGCCGGCGTGGCGGTGATTTCACGCGGGACGCTACATGAGCTTCAGTGGCGCGGCAATTTTGCCGATACCTGGTATCTGTATTGCGGGCCGATGGTCTTTATCTGTGCCGTATCGCTGCTCACGCTCGTTAAAAACACCCTGAATGCGCGTCCCCTTCCCGTGCTGGGCTTTATCTCGCGGCACTCGCTGGGAATTTACGGTTTTCACGCGCTGGTGATCCACGCCCTGCGAACAAGGGGCGTTGAGCTCAAAAGCTGGCCGGTGCTGGATATCGTCTGGATTTTTGCCGCTACGCTGGTTATCAGCCTGCTGCTGTCGATGCTGCTGCAAAAAATCGACGCGCGCCGCTTCGTCAGCTAACGCTGCGCTGCCGGGCGCGGTGGTACTGGCGCGGGGAGGAGAAGCCTGCCGCCAGCGAGGCCTGTTCCACGCCGCGCCCCTGCATCAGCCACTGCTCCGCCACCGCCAGACGCAGCTGCTCCAGATAATCGCGGACGCTAATCCCTAAATGCGTCTGGAAAAGCCGGGTGAGATGGCGCGGGCTGACGTGCGCCAGTGCGGCGATATCAGGCAAGCTCCACGTTTTTTGCGGCTCGGCGGTGAGCGCATCCTGCGCCCGATGGATCGCCGGATGAAGATGGTTGCGATAGCGCAGCCACGGTGAAAGCTGGGGATCGTCACCGGAACGGCGGAACCAGACAACCATCTCGCGCGCCACGGCCAGCGCCTTTTCGGGACCGCACAGGCGGTTAATCATATGCAGCGCCAGATCGATGCCCGACGTGATCCCCGCGCTGGTCCAGATATTCTCGTCCTGTACAAAGATGCGGTTTTCTTTAATCGTCGCCGTGGGAGCCACAGTGCGTAAACGGCTGATAACGTCATGGTGGGTTGTGCACTGTTTGTTATTCAGCAGGCCCGATTTCGCCGCCAGCAGCGCACCAGAACAGACGCACATCACCGTGATATCCCGGCGCTGAATGACCGGCTGCAGACGCATTAGCCAGTGCTGGATCTGCTGCGCCTGCGGCGTTGAGAACTGAACGCGGGAGTCGCTCACCCCCGGCAGGACCAGCAGACTCCCCGGGGGCAGACTTTCCGGCAACGGCTGGATGCCGCCCATCGTCAGGCCTATCGACGTCGGCACGTCCGGTTGCGGCCCAATGTAATTCAGACGAAACGCGTCGCCAGCCAGCACAAAGGTCTCCGCCGGGCCTGACATATCCAGTGCCAGTACCCCGGGTAACATCACGAACCAGACGTCGATGCGCATTACAGTGACTCCAGCGTCTCCGCTACCGTTTTAATTTCGGCAAAACGCCCGGCCAGTACCGTCTCGGTACGATGGCGAATTTCCGCTGCGCTCAGGGTAATGCCCTTGTACATCATGGGAAACGTCAACGTTGCCTCGCTCACAAACGTCACAGCATAACCCAGATCGGATGCTACCCGAGCGGTGGTTTCGCAGCATTGTTCCGTGCGAATGCCGCAGATAATCAGCTGGTTGATATCACGCTCGCGCAGCCAGCGGTCAAGCCCGGTATCCGTGAAGGCATTATGGACGTGTTTTTGGAAAACCACATCCGGCTGATGACGCAAAAAGGCCATCGGTTTGACATAGCCACTTTGCAGCGTGAAGGGGCCGTCTTCATCCACATGAAAAATATCAACGACTGGAATACCGCGCGCCTGGCAGCCTTCAATCAGCCCCAGCATCGCCTGCTGAAAGGCAGGAATGTCGCCCTCCTGCCAGTAAGGGCGATGATGGAAGGACTGCTGAGTATCAATATTGATGAGTGCAATGCGTGACATGATAAATCTCCTCGCCAGTGGGTGTGTCACCATACTGGCAAGGAAAGAGAGGCACGCACAGGCCAAAAAAGGACATCCTCGTGCCTCTGTCGGACAAGCGAGTTTATGACATCAGCGGCAGCAGCTGCTGATAGATTTTGCGGAACACCTCGCGCCTTTCTGCATAACGGGCATGTCCTGCCGCGTCAGGCACATGCGCCTGTTCAAGCGTAAGCTGCGGCAGCAGCTGCGAAAGCGGCTTTTCCGGGTTCATAGCGATCTGCGCCAGACGCGCGGCGCCGAGCGCGGGGCCAACATCCCCTCCCGTGCGGAAATCCAGCTGCAACCCGCTGATATCCGCCAGCATCTGTCGCCAGTAAGGGCTTCGCGCGCCGCCGCCAATCAGGGTGACGCTCGCCGGTTTCAGGCCGCAGTCGTGCACTACATCCATTCCGTCGGCCAGCGCATACCCCACACCTTCCAGAACCGCACGCGCCAGCTCTGCCGGGCCGTGCTGATGGGTTAGGCCAAAGAATACCCCTTTCGCTTCCGGGTTGTTGTGCGGCGTACGCTCGCCAGAAAGATAGGGTAAAAACCAGACGGTACTCGCCGCGTCATCCGCCTGCTGCGCCGCCGCAATGAGTGCCGGAACGTCCGCCATGCCGGTAAGCTTCGCCGCCCAGTCCAGGCAGGATGCCGCGCTCAGCATCACCGACATCAAATGCCATTTTCCCGGAAGCGCATGACAGAAACTGTGCACAGCGCTTTCGGGATTGCTGCGATAGCCGTCGCTGACGGCAAAATAGACCCCAGAGGTTCCCAGCGACAGCATCGTCTGCCCCGCCTCAACCATCCCGACACCCACGGCACCCGCCGCGTTATCACCGCCCCCGGCCACCACCGGTACGGCAGGCATATTCCAGCGTTCCGCAACGTCTGGCAGCAGCGTACCCGTCACCTCACAGCCTTCGAACAGCGCGGGCATATGTTCCCGGGTCAGATGGCAGGCATCCAGCATCGCCTCGCTCCAGTCGCGCTTCGCCACGTCGAGCCACATGGTGCCCGCGGCATCGGACATGTCGCTGGCGAAATCGCCCGTCATACGAAAGCGCAGATAGTCTTTCGGCAGCAGGACTTTCGCCACCTGACGGAAAATCTCCGGCTCGTGGCGCTGTACCCACAAAAGTTTTGGTGCGGTGAAGCCCGGCATCATCAGGTTGCCCGTAATCTCGCGGGACGTGGGCACACGCGCTTCAAGGATTGCGCACTCTTCCGCACAGCGGCCATCGTTCCAGAGAATAGCCGGGCGCAGAACGCGATGCTGGCTATCCAGCAACGTTGCACCATGCATTTGTCCGGCAATGCCCAGCGCTTTCACGTCGCGCAGGCTGTGCTGCTCGCCTAAGGCTTTTATCGCGCGATCCGTCGCCTGCCACCACTGCTCCGGGTCCTGCTCCGACCACAGCGGATGCGGGCGTGAAACCTGCAGCTTTTCAGTCTGCGTTGCTAACACGTCGCCCTGCTCGCTTAACAGGATGGCTTTCACACCCGATGTGCCAAGATCGATCCCGATATACATTGTGGTGACTCCTTTGACAGAAATGCCCGGTGGCGCTTCCGCTTACCGGGCCTGGATGCTGTTATTTATCGAACAGGTAGTGATTAACCAGGTTTTCCAGCAGTTCCTGATGCCCGCTCTGGTGCTGCGGCGCCAGCTGCTGTTGTTCAGCGTACTTCGCGATCTCCGCAAGCGATAACTGACCCTTCAAAATTTGCTGGCCCAGCTCACTGTTCCAGCCGCTGTAGCGCTTCGCCACGCGCTTATCCAGCTCGCCGTCTTCAATCATACGCGCCGCCACTTTCAGCGCCAGCGCCATGGTGTCCATCGCGCCAATGTGGCCGTAGAACAGATCGTATTTGTCGGTGCTCTGGCGACGCACCTTGGCGTCAAAGTTAAGGCCGCCGGTGGTGAAACCGCCCGCTTTGACGATCTCGTACATCACCAGCGCATTCTCTTCCACGCTGTTCGGGAACTGGTCGGTATCCCAGCCCAGCTGCGGATCGCCGCGGTTCGCATCTACCGATCCGAAGATGCCCAGCGCAATCGCAGAGGCAATTTCGTGATGGAATGAGTGGCCCGCCAGGGTAGCGTGGTTAGCCTCAATATTCACTTTGATCTCTTTTTCCAGACCAAACTGCTTCAGGAAGCCATACACGGTCGCGACATCGTAGTCGTACTGATGCTTGGTTGGTTCCTGCGGTTTAGGCTCGATCAGCAGCGTGCCGCGGAAGCCGATTTTGTGCTTATGGTCGACAACCATCTGCATAAAGCGGCCAATCTGCTCGCGCTCCTGGCGCAGGTCGGTATTGAGCAGGGTTTCATAGCCTTCACGGCCGCCCCACAGGACATAGTTTTCGCCGCCCAGCTGATGCGTAGCGTTCATTGCCGTCACCACCTGCGTAGCCGCCCAGCTAAACACTTCCGGATCCGGGTTGGTGGCCGCACCCGCACCATAGCGTGGGTTGGTGAAGCAGTTTGCCGTACCCCAGAGCAGCTTCACGCCGCTTTGCTGCTGTTTTTCTGCCAGCACGTCCACCATCTGCGCAAAATTGTTCAGGTACTCTTTCAGCGACGCCCCTTCCGGCGATACGTCAACATCATGGAAGCAGTAGTACGGCACGTTCAGCTTGTGGAAGAACTCAAACGCCACGTCGGCTTTGCGTTTCGCCAGCTCGATGGCCTCACCCGGCTGTTGCCACGGACGGTCAAAGGAACCCACGCCGAACATATCGGCGCCGTTCCAGCAGAAGGTATGCCAGTAACAGGCGGCAAAGCGCAGATGATCTTCCATGCGCTTACCCAGCACCAGCTCATCCGGATTGTAGTGACGAAATGCTAAAGGATTGGTCGTTTTTGGGCCTTCGTAACGAACGCGATCGAGTTGGTCGAAATAAGCTTGCATATTGAGCTCCATAATCAGGGTATGCGGCGAGTCGTTGATTCAGGAGTAATAGTGAATAGACATTTTGGGTTGCTCAATTACGTTATTTCACACTGCTATTGAGAGAATGCACAACTGTGCGCTGGCTCGCAAAATAATGCGCAGACAAACTATTTTTCGGCGCACATTCCAGAATCAAATGTAATTAAGGCGTTACGAATTTTAAAATCCGATCGCGGTCATAAATTCAGAAATAAACCAAATATCGTAATGAGAAGATAAAAATCTGTAATTGCCAGCCCGCCTTTCCGCGTTAAAAATTTGCTGCGACCCAGCAGTGAATGTTTCTTTTATCTCAGCAACACATACCCCTACAAAAAGGCCTAATAATTATGAAGATAAAGAACCTGACCCTAACGCTCTGCACTACGCTCCTCCTTGCAAGCTTTGCAGGGCATGCCAAGGAGGTCAAAATTGGCATGGCGATTGATGACCTGCGTCTGGAGCGCTGGCAAAAAGATCGCGATATTTTTGTGAAAAAAGCGGAATCACTCGGTGCGAATGTGTTTGTTCAGTCGGCTAACGGCAATGAAGAAACGCAAATGTCGCAGATCGAGAATATGATCAACCGGGGAGTCGATGTTCTGGTCATTATCCCTTATAACGGCCAGGTATTAAGTAACGTGGTGAAAGAAGCGAAGCAGGAAGGCATAAAAGTTCTCGCTTATGACCGCATGATTAATAACGCCGATATTGATTATTATATTTCCTTCGACAATGAAAAAGTGGGCGAATTACAGGCGCAAAGCCTGATCGACAAAGTGCCTCAAGGCAATTATTTCCTGATGGGCGGTTCGCCGGTGGATAACAACGCCAAACTGTTCCGCGAAGGGCAAATGAAGGTCCTTAAGCCGTACATCGACAGCGGCAAAATTAAGGTGGTCGGCGATCAGTGGGCCGACGGATGGTTACCAGAAAATGCCCTGAAGATTATGGAAAATGCGCTGACGGCTAATAACAACAAAATTGATGCTGTCGTGGCCTCCAACGATGCCACAGCAGGCGGGGCTATTCAGGCTCTGAGTGCCCAGGGACTGGCCGGTAAAGTCGCGATTTCTGGTCAGGATGCCGACCTGGCGGGC
This sequence comes from Enterobacter cloacae complex sp. P6RS, assembly GCF_014982245.1. Taxonomy (NCBI): domain Bacteria; kingdom Pseudomonadati; phylum Pseudomonadota; class Gammaproteobacteria; order Enterobacterales; family Enterobacteriaceae; genus Enterobacter; species Enterobacter cloacae complex sp. P6RS. Next base: position 87,563 of record NZ_JADCLB010000010.1, on the reverse strand, counting down.
GTAAAACGCATTATCGCAGGTACCCAGACCATGACGGTCTACAAACCGATTACCGAACTTGCCAATACGGCGGCGGAAATTGCCGTTGAGCTGGGCAACGGTAAGCAACCTAAAGCAGATGCAACGCTGAATAACGGCCTGAAAGACGTTCCGGCTCGCCTGCTCACGCCAATTGAAGTCAATAAAGAGAACATTGACGCCACCGTTATTAAAGACGGTTTCCACAAGAAGAGCGAACTGTAATCCGGCGCTGCCCCTGCTCTGCGGGGGCGCATCACGTTGTACTGTTCTTCCCTCGGGTTATGTGGAGCAGTTATGCCTTATTTACTTGAAATGAAAAGCATCACCAAGCGCTTCGGCGCGGTGAAAGCCGTCGACAACGTCAGTCTCCGGTTGAACCCTGGCGAAGTGGTTTCGCTGTGTGGCGAGAACGGTTCGGGCAAATCAACGCTGATGAAAGTCCTGTGTGGGATCTACCCGCACGGCAGTTACGAAGGCGAAATTGTCTTTGCCGGTGAAGTCATCCAGGCGACGCACATTCGCGACACCGAACGCAAAGGCATCGCCATCATCCACCAGGAGCTGGCGCTGGTGAAACATCTCACCGTGCTGGAGAACATCTTCCTCGGAGCCGAGATTTCCCGCCACGGCGTGCTGGATTACGACAACATGACGCTCCGCTGTGAAAAGCTGCTGGCGCAGGTGAGCCTCAACATTTCACCGGATACCCGCGTGGGCGACCTGGGCCTGGGGCAACAGCAGCTGGTCGAAATTGCGAAGGCGCTGAATAAACAGGTCAGGCTGCTGATCCTCGATGAGCCAACGGCGTCGCTCACCGAACAGGAAACTGCGGTTCTGCTCAATATCATCCGCGATCTGCAAAACCACGGTATCGCCTGCATCTACATTTCGCACAAGCTGAACGAGGTAAAAGCCATTTCGGACACCATCTGCGTGATCCGCGACGGGCAACACATTGGCACGCGTGAAGCTGCGGGCATGAGTGAAGATGACATCATCACCATGATGGTGGGCCGCGAGCTGACCGCGCTCTACCCGAATGAGCCCCACACTAAGGGCGATGAAGTGCTGCGCGTGGAAAACCTGACCGCGTGGCACCCCGTTAACCGCCACATTAAGCGGGTCAATAACGTTTCGTTTTCCCTTCACAGCGGCGAAATTCTTGGGATTGCTGGGCTCGTCGGTGCCGGGCGTACCGAAGCCGTGCAGTGCCTGTTTGGCGTGTGGCCAGGGCGCTGGGAGGGCACGATATATATAGACGGCCAGCCCGTGAGAATCGACAACTGCCAGCAGGCGATTGCCCGCGGCATTGCCATGGTTCCGGAAGACCGCAAAAAAGACGGCATCGTACCGGTCATGGCGGTGGGTAAAAACATCACCCTTGCGGCACTCGATCGGTTCTCCGGCGCGCTGAGCAGCCTGGATGATGCCGCCGAGCAGCAGTGCATCCTTCAGTCACTTGCCCGGCTGAAGGTCAAAACCTCCTCGCCGGAACTGGCGATTGGCCGACTGAGCGGTGGTAACCAGCAGAAGGCGATTCTGGCGCGCTGTCTGCTCCTCAATCCACGCATATTAATCCTTGATGAGCCGACGCGCGGGATCGATATCGGTGCCAAATACGAAATCTACAAACTGATTAATCAGCTTGTACAGCAAGGGATTGCCGTCATTGTCATCTCGTCTGAGTTACCCGAAGTGCTCGGCCTGAGCGACCGCGTGCTGGTCATGCACGAGGGGAAACTGAAAGCCAACCTGATTAACCAGAACCTGACGCAGGAGCAGGTGATGGAAGCCGCTTTAAGGAGCGAACGTCATGTCGAAAAGCAATCCGTCTGATATCAAAGTCGCTGTTCCGACGCCCGGCGCGTTCGCGGGGCTAAAAGCGCTGAACCTGCAGGTTTTCGTGATGATCGCGGCGATTATCGTCATCATGCTGTTCTTCACGTGGATGACGGATGGCTCGTACTTAAGCGCGCGTAACGTCTCAAACCTGCTCCGCCAGACCGCCATCACCGGCATCCTGGCCGTGGGCATGGTGTTCGTGATCATCTCTGCGGAAATCGACCTGTCGGTCGGGTCGATGATGGGTCTTCTCGGCGGCGTGGCGGCCATTTTTGACGTCTGGCTCGGCTGGCCGCTGCCGCTGACCGTGGCGGTCACGCTGGTATTGGGGCTGGTACTGGGGGCCTGGAACGGCTGGTGGGTTGCCTATCGGAAGGTGCCATCGTTTATCGTCACCCTGGCGGGAATGCTGGCCTTCCGCGGGATCCTGATCGGTATCACCAACGGCACGACCGTTTCCCCGACCAGCGCGGCGATGTCGCAAATTGGCCAGAGTTACCTCCCGGATAGCATAGGCTTTACGATCGGCGTGGTGGGACTGCTGGCGTTTGTCGCGTGGCAGTGGCGTGGACGTATGCGCCGTCAGGCGCTGGGTCTTGCGTCGCCAGCGTCAACGTCCGTGGTAGGACGTCAGGCGCTGACGGCGGTCATTGTGCTGGGCGCCATCTGGCTTCTTAACGACTATCGCGGCGTTCCGACGCCGGTACTGCTGCTGGCGCTGTTACTGCTCGGCGGCATGTTTATGGCGACGCGCACCGCGTTTGGCCGCCGTATTTATGCCATTGGCGGCAACCTTGAAGCTGCTCGCCTGTCAGGTATTAACGTCGAACGTACCAAGCTGGCGGTTTTCGCCATTAACGGCCTGATGGTCGCTATCGCCGGGTTGATCCTCAGCTCGCGTCTGGGGGCAGGCTCTCCTTCCGCCGGTAACATCGCCGAGCTGGATGCTATCGCTGCCTGCGTCATCGGTGGCACCAGCCTCGCAGGCGGTATCGGTAGCGTGGCGGGCGCGGTCATGGGGGCATTTATCATGGCGTCGCTGGATAACGGGATGAGTATGATGGACGTCCCGACGTTTTGGCAGTATATCGTCAAGGGGGCCATTCTTTTACTGGCAGTCTGGATGGACTCTGCCACCAAGCGACGAGCCTGATAACCGCATTGTGACTTAATTGGGAAGCGAGCCATGTTTGAAAAGCGTCACCGCATTACGTTGTTATTCAATGCCAACAAAGCCTACGACCGTCAGGTGGTAGAAGGCGTGGGTGAATATTTGCAGGCGTCGCAATCCGAATGGGATATTTTTATTGAAGAAGATTTCCGCACCCGTCTGGAGAACATCAAAGACTGGCTGGGTGATGGCGTTATCGCCGACTATGACGACCCCGTCATCGAACAACTGCTGACCGACGTCGACGTGCCGATCGTGGGCGTCGGCGGCTCGTATCATTCACCCGAACACTACCCGCCGGTCCACTACATCGCCACCGATAATCATGCCCTGGTCGAGGCCGCCTTTCTCCATTTAAAGGAGAAAGGCGTCCATCGCTTCGCGTTTTATGGTTTACCCGCCACCAGCGGCAAGCGCTGGGCCGTGGAGCGTGAACATGCGTTTTGCCAGCTGGTCGCACAGGAGAAGTACCGCGGCGTGGTCTATCAGGGGCTGGAAACCGCACCGGAAAACTGGCAGCACGCGCAAAACCGCCTGGCGGACTGGCTGCAAACGCTGCCACCGCAAACCGGCATTATTGCCGTGACGGACGCGCGCGCGCGGCACGTGCTGCAGGTCTGCGAACACTTACACATTCCGGTGCCCGAAAAGCTGTGCGTGATTGGCATTGATAACGAAGAGCTTACCCGCTACCTGTCCCGCGTGGCGCTCTCCTCCGTAGCACAGGGCACACGTCAGATGGGCTATCAGGCGGCAAAGCTGTTGCATCGCCTGCTGGATAAAGAGGCTCTGCCGCTTCAGCGCCTGCTGGTTCCCCCCGTCCGCGTCGTTGAGCGTCGCTCAACCGATTATCGCTCCTTGAGCGACCCGGCCGTCATTCAGGCCATGCACTATATCCGCAACCACGCCTGCAAAGGGATTAAGGTCGATCAGGTGCTGGACTCGGTGGGCATTTCCCGCTCGAATCTGGAGAAGCGGTTCAAAGAAGAGGTGGGCGAAACCATTCATGCCGTCATCCATGCGGAGAAGCTGGAGAAGGCCCGCAGCCTGCTTGTCTCTACGTCACTGTCGATCAACGAAATCTCGCAGATGTGCGGCTATCCTTCGCTGCAGTATTTCTATTCGGTGTTTCGCAAAGAGTATGACACCACGCCGAAAGAGTACCGGGATCGCCACAGCGAGGTGCTGATCTAGAAAAGAAAACGCCTTCCAGTGGAAGGCGTTTTTTTGAGATTACATATGGGCGGCGATTAAGCGCTGGTTATCCTGGTACATAGCAAACAGATAGTTGTTATAGCTCTGCCCCTTCGTCGAATAACCTTTCAGCTTGTGGATCATCGTACTGGCCGTCACTTCCTGGTCCGCTTTACGCAGCTGAGCGCGTGATTTACGGAACGATGAGTAGGCCGGGTGCGTGTTCAGATTCACCACATAGGCGTTCACGGAATCTTTCACAGATTCAAACTGCGAATAGCCTTTCACCTTGCCAGGCGCATTCGTACAACGCCCTTTCGCACATTTCATGCCGAACAGGTTGTTGTTATTACGCGCCAGCTTAGAGGTTCCCCAGCCGCTTTCGGCTGCTGCCATGGTCGCTACCATGCTGCCTGGGATAATGTCCACACGCTCAAGGAGAGCATTCCACGGTACGCGACGCGTGTTACCGTTCCAGCTCAGTTTGTAGCGCTTCGTGATGTCTTTCAGACGCGCGCGTTCAGACGGCGACCAGCGGCTATCGTACTGTTTTGAAATTAACCAGTTACGATCCGCCGTAATCGCGGCATTTTGACTTGTTATGTAAGGCATTACCGTCCGGAGAAACGCTTTTTTTCTTGGTGTTCCGGAAGGGTATTTTCGCAAATCAGGAAGTGAACTACTCTTTGCACTATTGCGAGAATACTCTTGTTTACTGCTAACCTTACTACTTGTCGTCTTTATTACGTGGGCTTTCTTACTCGTTGTATCCGTGTGCGTCTTCGCAAGCACCCCACCCGAAAATGTCGTGGTGAGTAACATGAGTATCGCGGCCCCATATCGTCGAATGGGAGTCGATATCATTAGGTCTCCTGGTCGGATGTAATCATCCCAACACCTTATTTTTTTCACAAATTTGAGAGCGGAATCTCAAATCATATCAAAAATAGACTTCAAGAGCACGTATAGAAATAGTCCAAATCCGAAACTATGTCACCTGAAACTTGCTCATAAAAACATCATTCCTGAAAAAATGTGTGCGATATCGCAGATAACTGCCTAATTTTGCGGAAGATCACTCATCCTCACGCATCCTCCTGGCAGAAAGCGACAGGGGATGAGTTTTTCCCGCCCGCCTACTGGCAAACTGGTCAAAAAATCCGCGACAGGAACCAGGAATGAAACGCACCGCAATAGCTTTTCTGATGTTACCCGCTCTGGCACATGCCGACTGGTCATCGCCGGGGTTTAACGCATTCCGCGCCGAAGGCACCGGGGTTTTCACCAGCCAGGCAAAGCTTACGAAGGGTACGCGTCCTCTGACGTTGGGTTTTGACAAGACGTGCTGGCAGCCTTCGGAGGCGATAAAACTCAATGAGATGCTGTCGCTCAAGCCCTGCGACGGGTCTCCGCCGCAGTGGCGCATTTTCCGCGACGGTGAATACCAGATGCGGATTGATACCCGATCCGGGACGCCCACGCTGCTGCTGACAATTCAGAGCACCGCAGAACAGCCGGTTGCAAGCGTTATCCGCCAGTGCCCGAAGTGGGACGGTAAGCCGCTGACGCTGGACGTCAGCCATACCTTCCCGGAAGGATCCGTCGTGCGCGACTACTACAGCAAACAGACGGCCACCGTACAAGATGGAAAAATCACCCTGCAGCCAGCCGCCAACAGTAACGGCCTGCTGCTGCTCGAGCGCGCCGAAACCGACAAACCAGCGCCGTTTAGCTGGCAAAACGCCACGGTCTATTTTGTACTGACAGACCGCTATGTGAATGGCGACCCGGGCAACGACAACAGCTACGGTCGCCACAAAGACGGCATGCAGGAAATTGGCACCTTCCACGGTGGCGATCTTAAAGGGCTCGCCAGCAGGCTCGACTATTTACAGCAACTGGGGGTGAACGCGCTCTGGATAAGTTCCCCGCTTGAGCAGATCCACGGCTGGGTAGGCGGTGGCACCAAAGGGGACTTCCCACACTATGCCTATCACGGGTACTACACCCAGGACTGGACGAAGCTCGATGCCAACATGGGCACCGAGGATGATCTGCGCCATCTTGTTGATGAAGCGCACAGGCGCGGCATTCGCATCCTGTTCGATATCGTCATGAACCACGCGGGCTACGCGACGCTTGCGGACATGCAGGAGTACCAGTTTGGCGCGCTGTATCTGCAGGGTGATGAGCTGAAAAAAACCCTGGGCGACCGCTGGACGGACTGGAAGCCGGGCGCGGGCCAAAGCTGGCATAGCTTCAACGATTACATCAACTTTAGCGACAAAGCCGCATGGGAAAAATGGTGGGGCAAGAAATGGATCCGCACCGACATTGGTGATTACGACAACCCCGGCTTTGACGATTTAACCATGTCGCTGGCGTTCCTACCTGATCTGAAAACGGAATCCACCGCCCCTTCCGGATTACCCAACTTTTATCAGCACAAGCCCGATACCCACGCGAAAGCCATCCCGGGATATACCCCGCGCGACTATCTCACCCACTGGCTCAGCCAGTGGGTGCGCGACTACGGCATTGACGGTTTCCGGGTGGATACCGCGAAGCACGTCGAGCTTGCGGCCTGGCAGCAGTTAAAGGACCAGGCTAGTCAGGCGCTGGCCGCGTGGAAAGGGGCCAACCCGGACAAAAAGCTCGATAACGCACCGTTCTGGATGACCGGCGAGTCCTGGGGTCACGGAGTGATGCAAAGCGACTATTACCGCCACGGTTTCGACGCGATGATCAACTTTGATTATCAGGAGCAGGCGGCAAAAGCGGTGGATTGCCTGGCCGATATGGATCTCACCTGGCAGCAAATGGCGGAAAAGCTGCAAAGCTTCAACGTGCTGAGCTATCTCTCCTCCCATGACACACGCCTGTTCCGCGAAGGAGGCCAGCGCGCTGCGCAGCTGCTCCTGCTGGCACCGGGCAGCGTACAAATCTATTACGGTGATGAATCCGAGCGTCCGTTTGGCCCGACGGGGTCTGACCCGCTGCAGGGTACCCGCTCGGATATGAACTGGCAGGACGTGACGGGCAAGCAGGCCTTAACCGTCGCCCACTGGCAAACGCTGGGCCAGTTCCGCGCCCGCCATCCGGCGATCGGTGAAGGCAAGCAAACCACGCTTTCGCTGAAAGAGGCGTACGGCTTCGTGCGCGAGCACAAGGGCGATAAGGTGATGGTGGTATGGGCGGGTAATCAATAATTACCCCCCCCTCACCCTGGCCCTTTTCCCGCATGGGGAGTGAGCCGGGGGTGAGGGGTGAAACCCACCAGAACTATTCACTACAAAAATCCCTCTCGGCCATACAAAACAACAAATCCGACCACATCTCCCGATTTGCACCAGCACAGTGCTAGCGTTATGGTTACCCACTTTCAAAATAAGCTCGATAGAACACCTGCTATGACGTTTTCACTTTTTGGCGACAAATTCACCCGCCATTCAGGCATTACACGCCTGATGGAGGACCTCAACGACGGGCTGCGCACACCGGGTGCCATCATGCTCGGCGGCGGAAACCCGGCGCAAATTCCGGAGATGACAACCTATTTCCAGACGCTGCTCGCGCAGATGCTGGAAAACGGCAAAGCGACCGATGCGCTCTGCAATTACGACGGTCCGCAGGGTAAAACCGAGCTACTGACTCTCCTTGCCAAAATGCTGCGTGAAGAGCTGGGCTGGGATATCGAACCACAGAATATTGCACTAACAAACGGCAGCCAGAGCGCGTTTTTCTACTTGTTTAACCTCTTCGCAGGGCGTCGTGCCGACGGCACCACCAAAAAGGTGCTGTTCCCGCTGGCACCGGAGTATATCGGCTATGCTGATTCCGGCCTGGAAGAGGATCTGTTCGTCTCCGCGCGCCCGAACATCGAGCTGCTGCCGGAAGGCCAGTTCAAATATCACGTCGATTTTGAACACCTGCATATTGGCGAAGAGACGGGCATGATCTGCGTATCACGCCCGACTAACCCAACGGGCAACGTGATCACCGATGACGAACTGATGAAGCTGGATGCGCTGGCAAATCAGCACGGCATTCCGCTGGTGATCGATAACGCCTACGGCGTACCGTTCCCGGGCATTATCTTCAGCGAAGCACGTCCGCTGTGGAACCCGAACATTGTCCTGTGCATGAGCCTCTCCAAGCTGGGTCTGCCGGGCAGCCGCTGCGGCATCATCATCGCCAACGAGAAAATCATCACCGCCATAACCAATATGAACGGCATTATCAGCCTTTCACCAGGCGGTATCGGTCCGGCGATGATGTGCGAAATGATCAAACGCAACGACCTGCTGCGTCTGTCTAATGAAGTCATCAAACCGTTCTATTACCAGCGCGTTCAGGAGACGATTGCGACGCTTCGCCGCTACTTACCGGAAGAACGCTGCCTGATCCACAAACCTGAAGGAGCGATTTTCCTGTGGCTGTGGTTTAAGGATTTGCCGATCACTACAGAACTGCTCTATCAGCGACTGAAAAAGCGTGGCGTGCTGATGGTGCCGGGCGATTACTTCTTCCCGGGTCTGGATAAGCCGTGGCCGCACACGCACCAGTGCATGCGCATGAACTACGTGCCCGATCCGGCAAAAATCGAAGCGGGCGTCAAAATTCTCGCCGAAGAAATTGAAAAAGCGTGGCACGAAGGCAGCCAGTAACACGCTACCCCTCACGCACGTTAAAACCCAGCTCTTTTGATATCGCCTCTGCCGTTTCGCGCAGAGGCTTGAGCAGGTTTTTCTCGCCAACCTGCTTCATGCGGGACGTCGACAACGAAATGGAGATCGCGAAAGCGGCATGATGGTCATCAAGCCGTCCGGCGTGGAGTACGACGTGATGACGGCGGAGGATATGGTGGTGGTGAACATTGCCACCGGTCTGGTGGTCGAAGGCAGTAAAAAACCCTCCTCTGATACACCAACCCATCTGGCACTGTATCGCCGTTATCCGGAGATTGGCGGCATCGTACATACCCATTCCCGCCACGCCACCATCTGGTCGCAGGCGGGACAGGATTTACCCGCCTGGGGCACGACACACGCAGACTATTTCTACGGAGCGATCCCCTGCACGCGGCTGATGAAGAGTGCGCCTATATGGGCCTGTTCTCACGCCAGCTCGCACCACAGTTACCGGCTATGCAGCAGGCGCTGCTGGACAAGCATTATCTGCGCAAGCACGGGGCGAACGCCTATTACGGGCAGTAATCAACCGGAATTAATATGCTCCTTACAGTACCGCCGTTTCCAGACGGCGGGGGTTAACCCGGTATGCTTCGAGAATATCTGCCGGAAATATCCCACGTCGTTAAAGCCGCAGCGCGCTGCGACCTCGGTTAATGACGCAGCGTCGTTGAGCAGGAGTTTTTCCGCCGCCCTGACGCGCTGGCGATGTATCGCCTCCGTCAGGGTTAAATGGAAAGTCCGGCGAAAGACGCGCCCGAGATAATCTGCATTACAGTGCAACGCTTTTGCCAGCTGCGAGGTGGATATCGGTAAATGAAACTGCGTGCGAATAAGCTGTTTTGCCTTCCATGCCATCGCCGCGCCGGCCTGATCTGCGCTGTCTTCATATCCTGAAGAGTTCGACACCTGCTGTAAAATCAATAATAAAATCATCTCCAGCGCCATGCTACGCCGTAATTTCTCCTGCTCGCTGAGGAATTGACGAAAGAGCGCAATCACATATTCCGCATCCCTTACGCGGCAGTGTTGTTCTATTGCCAGAGAAGCAGCGTTGGGTAACGTTGGATCTTGCGGCTCCACCTCAAAATGCAGCCAGTAAAAGCGCAGGTCCGCCGGGAAATCCTCCACGCCCACATGCCGACGCTGCGGCCAGAGCAATAAACTCTCTCCCGCATTAACATCAAAAACATGATTTTCTTCCTGGATCGTTAAAGTCCCTTTTTCGACAAAAATAATCTCCCACGATGTTAATTTTCGCGCAGGGTGGCGGCCCACTCCGCGGGAGATAAATAGCCCGCCATTTTGAACCTTAACCGGAAGCGCTATGGATAATTCGAGCATGGATATTCACCATTCCGCTTTTATTGTCGTTAATATTCGACTTACCCGTTGATTATTAATCAATATTAAAATATCTGTCCGATCGAAATCACATTTTTATCATCAGGTCGGAATCGTCACCTTTTTATACTTTTCCCTTCCCTTGTTGGCCTTCCCGTTCGATGCAGAATAAAGAGGTACCCAGCATAAATACGATAATAAATTCGATCTCCGAGGAGTTACTTCATGACTTCCACACCGATTACAGACGCAGACGCTGCAAAACAGAAAGTCGATGACCGGCTGTCCGTCCGCGAGAAAATGGGCTACGGCCTGGGCGATGCGGGCGGCACGGTAATTACCTGCCTGATCATGAACTTTCTGACCTTTTTCTATACCGATGTATTTGGTCTCACCCCTGCGCTGGTGGGCACGCTGTTTATTGCCCTTCGCGTGTTTGACGCCATTTCCGATCCGGTGATGGGCGTCATTGCTGACCGCACGCAGAGCCGCTGGGGCCGATTTCGTCCCTGGCAGCTGTGGGTCGCCGTCCCGATAGGCATTATCGGCGTAATGACCTTCACCGTTCCGGAAGCCAGCATGGGCGTGAAAATCGCCTGGGCGTTCGGCACCTATTTGCTGTTATCCGTGGGCTATACCGCCATCAACGTGCCCTACTGCGCGCTGATCAACACCATGACCACCCGCCACAACGAGGTGATCGCCTGCCAGTCCTGGCGCTTTGTGCTGTGCGGCGTGGCGGGCTTTCTGGTCTCCGTTGGCCTGCCGTGGCTGGTAGCGGAGCTGGGTCAGGGCGATGCCGCGAAGGGTTATCAACTGGGCGTTGGCGTGCTGTGCGCTATCGCCGTGGTGATGTTCTTGTGCTGCTTCTTCTGGGTTCGCGAACGCGTTCCGCTGGCGCTGATGGGCAAATTCACCCTGCGCGAGCACCTGGCGGGCCTGCGTAAAAACGATCAGCTGCTGCTGATGTTGTTGATGTCGTTTCTGCTGATCAACGTCTTCAACATTCGCGGCGGTGGATATATGTACTTTATCACCTACGTACTTCAGGGCAGCACGGCGTACACCTCGCTGTTTTTCACCATGGTGACCTTTGCCGCTATTCTGGGCGCGGTGATCGTCAGCCCGCTGTCGCGCCGTATTGATACCGTCAAACTCTACTACTACACCAACCTGGTGCTCGCTGCGCTTGCGGTGGGCATGTGGTTTCTGCCGGGTGGCCCGGCGCACCAGACGCTATGGCTGATCGTTATTTTAAGCAACGGCGTGCTCCTGGGCTTCACCCTACCGCTGCACTTCTCGCTAATGGCCTTTGCCGATGACTACGGCGAGTGGAAAACCGGCGTGCGTTCGTCGGGCATGAACTTCGCCTTCAACCTGTTTTTCATCAAGCTTGCGTGGGCGTCAAGCGCCGGGATTATCAGCCTGGTGTTTATTGCCGTGGCCTATCAGCCAGGCGCGGGCAACCAGACGCCAGCCTCACTGCAGGGCATCACCGCCATGGAGACGCTGCTGCCTGCCCTTTTCCACCTGCTGCTGGCGGTCACTATCCGCTGGTGCAGGCTTAATAACCCAATGATGTCGCGCATTTCCACCGACCTGCGCCAGCGTCACGTACCGTCCTGAGGAGAACGCTATGTCCATAATGGAACCCGACCTGCACCAGCTGAAAATCAACGATCCGTTTCTCGGGCAATATCAACGGCTGGTCCGTGACGTGGTGATCCCTTACCAGTGGGATGCGCTTAACGACCGCGTGGCGGAGGCCGAACCCAGCCACGCCATCGCTAACTTCCGCATCGCGGCCGGGCTGGAACAGGGGGAGTTTTACGGGATGGTGTTTCAGGACAGCGACGTGGCGAAATGGCTCGAAGCCGTGGCGTGGTCGCTGTGCCAGAAGCCGGATGCAGCACTGGAAAAAACCGCCGACGAGGTGATTGAGCTGGTCGCGGCGGCGCAGTGTGAAGATGGCTACCTCAACACCTACTTTACGGTAAAAGCCCCCGAGGAACGCTGGACGAATCTGGCCGAATGCCACGAGCTGTACTGCGCCGGGCATATGATTGAAGCGGGCGTGGCGTATTTCCAGGGAACCGGAAAACGTCGCCTACTGGACGTGGTGTGCAGGCTGGCGGACCATATCGACAGCGTGTTTGGCCCGGGAGAAACACAGCTACACGGTTACCCTGGTCACCCGGAAATCGAGCTGGCGCTGATGAGGCTGTACGACGTCACGCAGGAGCCGCGTTATCTCAATCTGGTGAAATACTTTATTGAAGAACGCGGCGCGCAGCCTCACTTCTACGATAGCGAATACGAGAAGCGCGGCAAAACATCTTACTGGAACACCTATGGTCCGGCGTGGATGGTCAAGGACAAAGCCTACAGCCAGGCGCATCTGCCCCTTGCGGAACAACAAACGGCCGTCGGCCATGCCGTGCGTTTCGTCTATCTGATGGCGGGCATGGCGCATCTGGCGCGCCTGAGCAACGACGAGGGGAAACGCCGGGACTGTCTGCGTCTGTGGAACAACATGGCGCAGCGCCAGCTGTACATTACCGGCGGGATTGGCTCGCAGAGCAGCGGGGAGGCGTTCAGCAGCGATTACGATCTGCCCAACGATACGGTGTACGCCGAAAGCTGCGCCTCAATCGGCCTGATGATGTTCGCCCGCCGGATGCTGGAGATGGAGGCAGACGGCCACTACGCCGACGTGATGGAGCGCGCGCTGTACAACACGGTGCTGGGCGGGATGGCGCTGGACGGTAAGCATTTCTTTTATGTCAATCCACTGGAAGTGCATCCGAAAACGCTGGCCTTTAACCATATCTATGACCACGTGAAGCCGGTGCGTCAGCGCTGGTTCGGCTGCGCCTGCTGCCCGCCTAATATCGCCCGCGTGCTGACCTCGCTGGGGCACTACATTTATACCGTTCGTCCGGATGCGCTGCTGATAAACCTGTACGTGGGGAACGACGTCGCCATTCCGGTGGGCGATAACGCCCTACAGCTGCGCATTAGCGGTAACTATCCGTGGCAGGAGCAGGTGAAGATTGAAATCACCTCGCCGGTTCCGGTCACCCACACGCTGGCACTCAGGCTGCCGGACTGGTGCGCGGAGCCTGCCGTTTCGCTGAATGGCGAAGCCATGACCGGTGAAGCGTCACGCGGATATCTCTACCTCAACCGCCGCTGGCAGGAAGGCGACACCCTGACCCTGACGCTACCGATGCCGGTCCGCCGCGTGTACGGTAACCCCCAGGTGCGCCAGCAGGCAGGTAAAGTCGCGCTACAGCGCGGGCCGCTGGTTTACTGCCTGGAAGAAGCTGATAACGGCGCCAACCTGCATAACCTCTCCTTGCCCCGAGATAGCGAGTTCCGGGTGTATGAAGGCAAAGGCATTTTCGCGCATAAGATGCTGATACAGGCTGAGGGGATTGGGTGCCAGGCAAAGGAAACGGATGCGCTGTGGCAGTACGACCGCTCGCCGGTACAGCGTCAGCCCCGGACGTTGACCTTTATTCCCTGGTTTAGCTGGGCTAACCGGGGAGAAGGGGAAATGCGGATATGGGTGGATGAAGGCTGAATAGCGGCGGTCTGTTGCCCTCACCCACGGGAGAGGTTGAACGCTATGGCAGCACGCGACGTGCTGCCTCAGCCAGAAATGCGCTTCGATTACCGAACTGAGGATGCTCGCTAACAAAGGAATCAATCTTTACCAGCAAACGTCGAGGCATCGTGATGTTGATACGCTCGGCTCTGCCGTCAAACTGCTTCATATTAATATCCACCAGCAACCATTGCCCGCCCGTGAAGTCGTCAGGGTGATTTTCAAGGTGCACTTCGACATTTCCCGGAAGAGGCAATGCTTCATCCATTTCAAACAGCGCTTCGAAGTGCGCGGTGAGCGCCTCACGTGCATCCTGAAAAGCGTCGTCCAGGGAATCACCTGCAAAAAAACAGCCTGGAACGTCAGGAAAAAAGCCGCTGGCGCTACCGTCGGTGTCAGAATGAATGTAAGCCGGATAAAACATAACTACTCCTGATATCAGTGTTTAATTCCCGCCTGCCGCCATATCTGCGCGAGCGTGCCCGGTTTAATATCCTTCTTAGGATGTGGGACAGTAACCAGCCCTTTCTGTTCGGGATGGCGAAACTGATGATGGCTTCCTTTCGTTCTGACACATTTCCAGCCGTGGCCGATCAGAACGGTAATGACATCCGCACTTTTCACATCCCAGTCCTTCCATGATTATACACATGATACACACCATTGCTATCGGGTCGAATCACATTAGCGCATAAGGAACATCAGTGCAGCCGTGTTTTGGCGGAACAGGAAGAAGCATCGAGAAATGAAAAAGGAATACGTTGTATTGCAGATAAAAATGCAGGCAAGATCGTAGGCCGGGCAAGGCAACGCCGTCGCCCGGCTTTACCGCATCAGAAGCGCCAGGTCAGGCCGGTCATTAGCGCGAAGCTATCATCGCGGTCGATCATCGGGCTGTTCTTCACGTCATCAGGCAACACGGTGTAGACCGCGCTGGCGTTGAGGTACAGCTTCTGGGTTAACTGATATTTAGCTACCAGACCAACGTAGGGCGTCCAGCTGTCACCGGCGGTGTATTGATCCAGCCCTGAGCGGCGTGACTCGCTGCCGGATACGCCGTAGTAGTAGTCGTTATAGCTCTCGTCGCTGTAAAAAACACCGACAGAAGGCGTCAGGGTCAAACGCTCCATCCTGATTGGACGGAAGTAGGATACCTCGCCCACCACGCCGCCGCTTTCATCCGTGGCATCGCCTGAAACCGCCACTTTCAGAGAACCCCAGCTTTCGTGGCGGTAGTACGCACCGCCGAGGAACGCAGAGGCTTTACGCTCATCAAGCTGCTTCATCTGGTGGTCGTCGTTATCATCCGGATCAAAATGCAGCGGCATCCAGGATGCGGTCAGGCTGAGTTCATTTTTTGCGTCTTTCCACAGGATCCATCCGCCCGTGGTCTGGCGAACATAGAAGCGATCGCCCTCATAGCTAATTAACGGCACCGCGGTGGTATTTTCGTTATAGCCTTTATAAGGAGACTCATTAAATACGGCCCCCGCGCCAAGTGAAAAGTCACCGGCCATTGCAGAAGAGGTTGCAAATAACGTGGCAGCAATCAGTAAATTGTATTTAATAGTCATGTGAAGTAATCCATTTATACGCCAAATAAGCGGGGCGAATAATAATGGTTACAAATTTGCCGGTGCAACGCTGCAGTTTATATAATATTATATATAAAACCATATAGATGGGTGCGCATGATGAATAAATTACAGCTAAAGCCACGCGAGTTAAAAATAATCTCCGTCATCGCAGCCACCCACAGCATTGGTGATGCCGCCGCCCTGCTGGGCATGGCGCAGGCCAACGTCAGTAAATATCTCTCGGATTTTGAAACGCGGGTTGGGCTTAAGGTTTTTGAGCGCACGACCCGCCAGCTCGCTCTGACGCAGTTCGGTGAGGCGTTGCTCCCTTATGTCGACGCCACGCTGGACAAAAACACGCAACTTATTAATTTCATTGCCGATTATAAGCATGAAAAGCGTGGAAAAGTCACGATTTACGCCCCAACGGGCATTGTGACCTATCTCGCGCGCCACGTGATCCACCAGATAAAGGACATCGGGGACATTCGCATTTCCCTAAAAACCTACAACCTGGACCGCAACGAATATTCAGAAGGTGTGTCCTTCCCGGATGACTGTGATATTTTAATTACCTATGCTCAGCCAAAAGATGAAAGTCTGGTCGCCAGCGTATTAACAAAATATTCCGTCACTGCATTCGCAACCCAGGAATATTTAAATAAACATCCTTTAACCGGACCTGAAGATTTAATTAATCACTCCTGTATTCTGATCGACTCCATGCTGGTCGATGACGCCAATATCTGGCGTTTTCGCATGCATGGCAGTGATGATGTGCATGATTATCGGGTAACCGGAAACTATATTTGCGACAATACCCAGACGGCCCTGGAGCTGGCAAGAAATAACCTTGGCATTGTGTTCGCGCCGAAAGAAAGCCTGAAGAAGGAATTAACGCAAGGCACGCTGGTCCCCTGTTTCCCGCATCAGGAAGAGTGGTGGCTCGATCTGACCGCCATCTTCCGCAAGCGCGAATATCAGCCCTGGCGCGTACAATATGTTCTGGATGGTGTCCTCAACTGCCTGCGCCAGCAAATTGCTCAGGCCGTCCATGGACGGCCTGAACTGGGCGATTAGAATAGCCCCAGCGGTTTATCGGAGTAGCTGACAAGCAGACATTTCGTCTGCTGGTAATGCTCCAGCATCATCTTGTGCGTTTCACGCCCGATGCCCGATTGCTTATACCCGCCAAATGCCGCGTGAGCCGGATAGGCGTGGTAGCAGTTGGTCCATACGCGCCCTGCCTGAATGCCTCTGCCCATTTTATAGGCCAGATTACCGTTACGGCTCCAGACTCCCGCTCCCAGGCCATACGGCGTGTCGTTGGCAATCTCCAGCGCCTCCTCCATCGTTTTGAAGGTAGTCACCGCCAGCACCGGTCCGAAAATCTCCTCCTGGAAGACGCGCATGTTGTTCTGCCCGAACAGGATCGTCGGCTCAAGGTAATACCCTTCCTGCAGATCCCCGCCGAGCACCTTACGCCGACCGCCGGTCAGGATATCCGCCCCTTCCTTCTTGCCGATATCGATGTAGTTGAGGATAGTCTCCAGCTGGCCATGCGAGACCTGCGCCCCCATCTGCGTAACATTATCGAGCGGGTTACCGCTGCGGATAGACTCGACGCGGCGAATGGCCCGCTCCATAAAGCGCTCGTAGATGGACTCCTGCACCAGCGCGCGGCTTGGGCAGGTGCAGACTTCGCCCTGGTTAAAGGCAAACAGCGCAAACCCTTCCAGCGCCTTGTCGAAGAAAGCGTCCTCTTCCTCCATCACGTCCGCGAAGAAGATGTTCGGGGACTTCCCGCCCAGCTCCAGGGTCACCGGAATGATGTTTTGCGTGGCGTACTGCATAATCTGCTGGCCCACTTCCGTCGACCCGGTAAACGCCACTTTAGCGATCCGTTTTGAGGTGGCCAGATATTCCCCTATCTCACCGCCCGCGCCGTTCACCACGTTAATCACCCCCGGCGGCAGAAGATCGGCAACAATTTCCATCAGCAGCAGAACAGAGAGCGGGGTTAAACGCGCCGGTTTAAGCACAATGCAGTTCCCGGCGGCCAGCGCGGGCGCCATTTTCCAGCTCGCCATCAGCAGCGGGAAGTTCCACGGAATAATTTGCCCGACGACCCCCAGCGGCTCGTGGAAGTGGTACGCCACGGTGTCGCTATCTACCTCGCTTATTCCTCCCTCCTGCGCGCGAATACAGGAGGCAAAATAGCGGAAGTGGTCGATAGCCAGCGGCACGTCTGCCGCCATCGTTTCCCGGATCGGCTTGCCGTTATCCCAGGTTTCCGCCGTCGCCAGCAGCTCCAGGTTCTGCTCCATCCGGTCGGCGATTTTGAACAAAATGGCCGCGCGCTCCTGAACGGAGGTATGGCCCCATTTATCTTTCGCTTTGTGCGCCGCATCCAGCGCCAAATCGATATCCCGCTTGCCGGAGCTGGCAATCTCGCACAGCGGCTGGCCGGTAATGGGGGTCAGGTTGGAATAGTATTCGCCGTCGACGGGGGCCACCCAGTCGCCGCCGATAAAATTGTCATAACGGGGCTTCAGCTTGAGGGGAAAACCATACTCGCCGGGCTGGATACGCGAAGAGGGAGGATTGTTTGTCATGACCGTCTCCTTGCTGTTGGTGTACAACAAGGGTAGTCCCGGCTGGCGGTTTTCTCGCCAGTGGGTGACGGGTTTACGAGCCGTATCACGGATTACCGTACTTTACGTTTCGTTCCTGCCACTGAGCCATACTTAACAGCTCAAGGGCTCATGAGGAACGATGCGATGCAGCTGTTTATCGGTTTTGACGTAGGCGGAACCCACATCAAACACGGCGTGATTGATGAAAATGGCAAGGAGCTGACGACGGACGAGTACGATACTCCTGAGGATAAAAACACCTTCAAAAAGAAGTGGAAAGCGGTAGTTGAAGCGTATCAGGACGAACACGACATCGTCGGTATCGGCGTGAGCTTTCCCGGCCATATTAACCACCACAGCGGCGAAGCGGCAAAAGCGGGCGCACTCGACTATCTCGACGGCGAAAACCTGTGCGAACTCTTCGCCGGGCTGACCGACCTTCCCGTCACCGTGGAAAACGACGCCAACTGTGCGGCGCTGGGCGAGCGCTGGCAGGGCGCGGGTAAGGACTACGAGCATTTCGTCTGCATCACCATCGGCACGGGCATCGGTGGCGGGATTGTGATGGAAGGCGATCTTTATCGCGGGTCGCATTACCGCGCCGGCGAATTTGGCGTGCTGCCCGTGGGTAGTAACGGCGAACCCATGCATGAAGTGGCGTCGGCCAGCGGCCTGATGAAAGCCTGTCGTCGCGCGCTGGCCGTATCAGAAGAAGAGATGCCTCACGGCGAGGAGCTGTTTAAACGCATGGAGAGCGACGTGCATCTGCGTGAGGCCATTGAGGAGTGGGCCCATTACCTCTCGCGCGGCGTTTACAGCGTAATCTCAATGTTCGATCCACAGGCAGTGCTGATTGGCGGCGGGGTAAGCGAGCAGGAGAAAATCTATCTCCTGCTCGATAAGTACCTGCAGCGATTCGAGGAGTGGGAGGCACTCAAGGTGCCCATTCTGCCCTGCGAGCTGGGTAACCAGGCGGGGAGGCTGGGCGCGGTATGGCTGGCTAAGCAGAAACTCTCCCGCCGCACGTAGCGTTCAGGGGAAAAGCTGCGCGTCGCGAAGCAGATGGTCATTACCCCGGCGACGCGTAAAACCGATGCGGTTGAAATATTCCAGGATCTGGATCGCCAGCTTGCGGCCAACGTTTAGCCGGTCGCGGAAATCGGCTGCGCAGGTGGAGCCGCGCGCCTGATCCAGTTCGCGGATCAGGTTAGCAAACGCCACAATGCGATCGTTACGGTAATAACGATCTTTCACGATCGCGACTATCAGCCCCTGCTGCGCCGCATGGCGCAATACCTGGCGCATCACCTGCTCGTCGGTGTTCGTTTCACGCGCCAGATCGCGAACCCACCACGGCTCATCGCCAAACAGTGAGGCCACTTTTTGCCAGATTGCCTCCTGCTCTGCGGTGAACCCGGCTTTATGATCCGGCAGGTGCAGCCAGCCGTGATGGCTTTTAATCACCCCGCTTTCGCGCATGTTTTCAATCAGCAGCAGCACCAGCGCATCGTCTTCCATCGGCAGCGCCATGCGTCGCAGGCGCTCGCGACCAGGACCGGGTTCATCCTGATGCTGTTCATGGTAAGTGGCGAGCGTGTTCAGGATCTTACGCTGCCAGTTTGCCGCAACCGGCGCATCGAGCAGGCTGTTGCCGGCCTGAATAAAGCCCGGCTGCTGGGTCAGCTGATGCAACCCTTCGCCGCTCAGCTGGCGTGCCCATGCAAAATCACTCAGGCTCACGGCCCCGCGCTCAAGATGCACCCGCAGCGCGGCGTTATCATCCTGAGCCTGTGCAAGCGCAGCCAGCCATTGCAGGTATTCAGGCTTACGCTTGCCGCGTCGCGGCGGGTTCAGCGTCACTACCCGCGCCCCGGCCAGCGTTTCCCGTGCGGAAATGTCCCGCAGTACCAGACGGTCGTTATCCGCCAGCCAGAGCGGCGAATCAAAAACCAGTTCGGCAAGATCGTTTTCCAGCAGGGACACGCGCCCGGTGATATGGCTGGCCGCGTGGTGAATATGCAGCGGCTGCCATTGGGTCAGCGGGACGTTTGTCTGCAGGGAGACGATGACGCGTTCAGACGGCTCGGGCGGGGCGTCGGCCAGCAGCCAGTCGCCGCGGTTAAGCTGCTCTTTTTCCGCATCCCCGGCAATGTTGAGCGCGATCCGCTGCCCGGCGTGGGCGTGGTCCGCAGGCTGATTTTGCGCATGTAAGCCGCGCACGCGCATCGGTTTATTAACGCCCGTCAGCCACAGGCTATCGCCCACCTTCACTTCACCGCTTAACGCCGTACCGGTGACCACCAGCCCCGCGCCTTTAACGGTAAACGCCCGGTCAATCGCCAGACGGAAGCGGTGATGGCTGGCGTGGTCTCGCGATGAGAGCTGCTGTAAATGGTGGCGAAGTTCGCCGATACCCCGCCCTTCTGTCGCTACGGTGACAAAAAGCGGTGCATCGGCAAAACCATATTCCCGTAAGGTCGCCTGCACCGCTTCGCGCACCTCGCTGACGCGCGCGTCGTCAACGCGATCGGCTTTCGTCAGCGCCACGGTCAGCTGCGGGTTGCCTGTCAGCTGGAGGATCGCCAGATGCTCACGGGTTTGCGCCATCACGCCGTCATCGCAGGCCACCACAAGCAGGGCATGGTCGATGCCCCCCACGCCCGCCAGCATGTTGGAAAGAAATTTTTCATGCCCCGGAACATCAATAAAGCCCAGCACGCGGCCATCGGGCTGGGGCCAGTAGGCATAGCCAAGATCGATGGTCATGCCGCGCTTTTTCTCTTCCGGCAGACGATCGGCGTTTATGCCGGTAATTGCCTGCAGTAACGTGGTTTTTCCGTGGTCGACGTGACCGGCGGTGGCAATAATCATTTCAACAACATCTCCAGAAATCGCTCTTCATCTTCAAGGCAGCGCAGATCCAGCCACATGCGGCCGTCGTAAATCCGTCCGATAACCGGCGTCGGCAGGCCACGCCAGCGCAACGACAGAGCCTCAAGACGGCTACCGCGCCCGTCACGCGGGGTGAAGGTGAGCGCTTGACTCGGCAGCCTGTCCACCGGCAGCGAACCGCTGCCAATTTGCGACTGGCAGGGCTCAATGCGAACGTCAAAATCGGGGTAGTGCGGGGCAACGCGCGGCAGCAGCCGTTCGGCCTGGGCGAGAATCGAGGCGGCATCCCGGCTTAACAGACGCAGCGTGGGCAGGCGGTCAGCCAGTTTTTCCGGGTGGAGATAGAGGCGCAGCGTCGCCTCCAGCGCGGCAAGCGTCATTTTATCGGCGCGCAGGGCGCGCTTGAGCGGGTGCTGCTGCAGCTGCGCAATCAGCTCGCGCTTGCCGACGATAATTCCGGCCTGCGGCCCGCCCAGCAGTTTGTCGCCGGAAAAGCTGACCAGGCTCACGCCCGCCGCAATCATCTCTTGCGGCATCGGCTCTTTAGGCAGCCCGTACTGGCTGAGATCCACCAGCGAACCGCTGCCGAGATCGGCAATCACCGGAATATTCAGCTCACGCCCAATCGCCGCCAGCTCGGCCTCTTCAACCGTTTTGGTGAAGCCTTCAATATGATAATTGCTGGTGTGGACCTTCATCAGCAGGGCGGTGTTTTCATTCACCGCCGCGCGATAATCTTTCGCATGGGTACGGTTAGTCGTACCCACTTCATGCAGCGTGCAGCCCGCCTGGCGCATCACGTCCGGGATGCGAAACGCCCCGCCAATCTCCACCAGCTCGCCGCGGGACACCACCACCTCTCTGCCGCTCGCGGTCGCCGCCAGCATCAGCAGCACCGCCGCCGCGTTGTTATTCACAATGCAGGCATCTTCCGCACCGGTTAGCTGGCAGAGCAGATCCGCCAGCGCGCGATCGCGATGCCCGCGCCCGGCACCGTCCAGATCGTACTCCAGCGTCACCGGCGAGCGCATGGCCTGCACGACCGCAGCCACCGCCTCTTCCGCCTGCTGGGCGCGTCCCAGGTTGGTGTGCAGCACGGTCCCCGTCAGGTTGACCACCGGGCGTAACGCGCTTTGCGCCTTCTCACCCAGCCGATGCTCAACTTCCTGCTCCCACGCTGTGCACCAGTCGGGCAAGGCGTTTTCGGCCTGGATATGGCCTCGGGCTTCGTCCTGAAGCAGACGTAACATCTCCACCGTCGCGGTATGGCCGAAGCGCTCAACGGCAGCGTGAATGCGGGGCTCGCGAAGAAGTCGGTCGGTCGCGGGGATCTGGCTGTACAGCGAATGATGAGTAGTCATGAAAGCGCCTGGCGAGTAAATATCTTCCCCCCTCCCGACGGGAGAGGGAGTTAACATATGGAGGGATTGTACCGCCTCCGACGCCGAAGTGTTATAACCCGCGTCAAGCCTTTGGCGGTTCGGTGCGGGCAAAGCTCTCGCGGCTAAAGAGCGTTTCTGCGAGTTTCACCAGCAGCGGACGGTCAACGCACCAGCCAGGGGACACCCGGCGGAAGTTGAGATAGCCGATGGCGCAGGCGATGGCGATGGTTGCCAGGTCCAGGCTGTCGGTGTGGATCTTGCCCTCCCGGATAAGCTTTTCGCACATATCCAGACTGCGGCTGATTTTTTCCCGCTGACGCAGCAGCTCGCTTTCTGACTGCTGGGCGGCGGGCCTTGCCTGCTCGCGAACGGAGGTGAGTGCTGCATCCATAATGCCGTCGGCCAGGGCTTCAATTTGCTTCACCGCCAGCGCCGCTTTAGGGTCAGACGGCAGCGTTGCCGGGGCAATGCCCAGCTGTTCGATATACTCCGCAATAATGGGGGAATCGAACCAGTATTCGCCCTCGTCCGTCACCAGCGCAGGAACTTTCCCCAGCGGGTTATACTGCGCGACGCCGTTTTCGGCGTTGTAGGGCTGTTCATTAACGAATTCAAATTCAATCCCTTTCTCCAGCAGGAGAATCGAGATTTTTCGCACGAAGGGACTGGTGTAGCTACCGATGAGTTTCATTGCCTGATCCTTGATGCCGGGAAAAAGTCAGTATGGATCAAGCGATGAAAAAAGGGCAGTTATGCGTGTCGCATTCCCGCCCCGGAAGGATTAGTGATCGAGATAGAGGTAGTGCATCCAGCTGGTCATACGCAGCAGCACTTTACGCATCACCGAGACGTGGGCGAAATGATCCGAATAGACCGCCACCTGGGCATAAATACCGTCCGGCAAAGCATCGACGTCGGCGTTAGGCTCCAGTTCAATCAGCGCCTGTACGCCATCCGTACCCGGCGCAACGGTCAGTGCCTGCAAGGCACCCTGCGCCTGATACGACCCGCCCGGCACTACCGGCAGAACGCTGGTGAGCTTACCGGTGAACACCTGGCCCGGCAGCGCGTTAAATACCACTTCCGCTTCATCGCCCGGCTTCAGACGCAGCAGCGAGTTCTGACGGAACTGGGCCACAATCTGGCGCTTCTGTTCAGGAATGAAGACCATCACCGGGCGCAGCGGCAGCGCGGCGGCATAGGTTCCCGGACGGATCAGCACCTGGGTGATATAGCCATTGCTCGGCGCGCGCACCACGGTCTGATCGAGGTTGTATTTTGCTTCAGCAAGCTGGGCGCGTAACGAGGCAATCTGCGACTGCTCGCCGTTCACCATGCTGTCCAGCTGGCTTTGAATCTGCGTCTGTTCAGCAACGGAGCCTTTCACCATGGCATCCTGCGCCAGATAGTTCTGCCGCGCGTTATCAATATCGCTTTCGGAGAACGGATTCACCTTCGCCTGGCTGCCTTTGAGGTAGCGCTGATAATCTTTATATAGTCGATCGCGCTCAGCGGAGACGCGTGTCGTATTGGCAACCGCTTCCGAAAGCTGCGCTTTCAGAGTGTCGATATTGTGCGTCGCGGTCACCAGGTCCGCCTTCAGTCTGTCGACGCGCGCCTGATAGCGGCCCGGATCCAGTTTAAATAACACTTCGCCTTTTTTAATGAGCTGGTTATTTTTATCGGTCACTTCAGTAACCACCCCCGTGACCTGCGGCGTAATCGGAATGGAAATTACCGCTTTTTGCGCCGTAAAGGTATACGGATGGTTATAGTTCATTAGCAGAATGAGTCCGGCAACAATAAACACTCCGCCTAACGTCGCGGTAGCAAGCGTCCACTGATTTACCGGAATACGGAATATTTTAAAGATTGCCCAGGCAAATGCCACATAGGTCAGAATAATCAACAGATCCATGATTAGCGCTCCAGCGTGTTTTTATCATCAGAGGGCTGAACCGCTGCCAGCTTGTGTTCTAACTCGGCCACGCGTTTGGCCAGCGCATCCATCCCCGGAACCTCATCAGGCTTAGTAATGTGGTTCTGCATGCCCCAGCCGCGATCTTCGCGGTACAGCGTGGCCCAAATCCACAGGAACGGCCAGATGGCATGGAGCGTAAACAGGCTGATCCAGCCTGCCGTATGAATAGCATCGGCATGGGGATGATTACGCTTTTTAGCCATATTATAGGGGATGTCATGGATGGCGATGATTCCGTAAAAAAGAACCAGAAATACAAAAATCAACACGCCCAGCGCGAAATAGTTGAGAAACATAGTCTCCTCACTTAAACAACGTCAACTCATTACATTAATAAAACAGCACGCAGCCTAATTAATTTATTTTTAAATTTAAAAGGCACACTGATTATTTCAGAGCCGGGGAGTATCGTTTTTTATAATATCTCCACGCAAGTTTATAAGCGTGTCAAAATATATCCTGAATAATAATATACTCAACCTTACATTATGAGCGTAATTCAGGTTTCAACTTTCCGCCATACTACATATGAAAACTGTTTTATTAGCTTTCCGTGTTACTCGAGGCCGTCCTGACGCCGATCGCAGTCGGAGAAATCTGCATAAAAATATTTTGTGAAACCAGTCACAATCCGGAAACAAACACGCAAAAACAAAACGTGACACCAATCACATAAAGAGGTGGTTTTTGCTCTATTTTTCGCCATCGTATTTTTTTTACTCGCCTATTTTGTGACTCAGGTCACTTCATTCAACACCACACCCCCTACATTTACGTGACATGCATCACACAAAATTCCACTATCTGGACAGTTGAACGATTCAGTGCCAGATTTCACAGCATCAGAACAGGGTCCGGCTACCTCTGCCGCCTCATTAACAATAAACCTCGGGCCGCAAGCCTAAGCGTAAACAGAAGAAGGGGTGTTTTATGTCATCCGATTTCAAGATCAAAGTTCAAAGCTTTGGTCGTTTCCTCAGCAACATGGTGATGCCAAATATCGGCGCGTTTATCGCGTGGGGTATTATCACCGCATTGTTCATTCCGACAGGGTGGTTGCCTAACGAAACGCTGGCGAAACTTGTTGGCCCAATGATTACCTATCTCCTGCCGCTGCTCATCGGTTATACCGGTGGTCGTCTGGTGGGCGGTGACCGTGGTGGCGTCGTGGGTGCCATCACAACCATGGGCGTGATCGTCGGTGCGGATATGCCGATGTTCCTCGGTGCGATGATTGCCGGTCCTCTGGGCGGCTGGGCGATTAAGAAATTCGACGTCTGGGTTGATGGCAAGATCAAGTCCGGCTTCGAAATGCTGGTGAACAACTTCTCTGCGGGCATCATCGGGATGATCCTCGCGATTCTGGCGTTCCTCGGCATTGGTCCGGCTGTTGAAGTGCTGTCCAAACTGCTGGCGGCGGGCGTTAACTTCATGGTGGCGCACGACATGCTGCCGCTGGCGTCTATCTTCGTTGAACCGGCGAAAATCCTGTTCCTGAACAACGCCATTAACCACGGTATCTTCTCGCCGCTGGGTATTCAGCAGTCTCACGATCTCGGCAAGTCCATCTTCTTCCTGATTGAAGCGAACCCGGGTCCGGGTATGGGCGTTCTGCTGGCGTACATGTTCTTTGGTCGCGGCAGCGCGAAGCAGTCTGCTGGCGGCGCGGCTATCATCCACTTCCTGGGCGGTATCCACGAAATTTACTTCCCGTACGTGCTGATGAACCCACGTCTGATCCTGGCCGTTATCCTCGGCGGTATGACTGGTGTGTTCACCCTGAGTGTGCTGGGCGGCGGTCTGGTCTCCCCTGCTTCTCCAGGCTCTATCCTGGCGGTGCTGGCGATGACGCCGAAAGGCGCGTACTTCGCGAACATCGCGGCGATCTGTGCGGCGATGGCGGTCTCCTTCGTGGTCTCTTCTATCCTGCTGAAAACCAGCAAGGTGAAAGAAGACGACGATATCGAAGCGGCAACCCGTCGTATGCACGACATGAAAGCCGAATCCAAAGGCGCGACCCCACTGGCGGCTGGCGATGTTTCTAACGACCTGAGCCACGTGCGTAAAATCATCGTTGCCTGCGACGCCGGTATGGGTTCCAGCGCAATGGGTGCCGGCGTGCTGCGCAAGAAAGTGCAGGATGCGGGCCTGACCAACATCTCCGTAACCAACAGCGCGATTAACAACCTGCCGCCGGACGTTGACCTGGTCATCACGCACCGCGATCTGACCGAGCGCGCTATGCGTCAGGTACCGCAGGCACAGCACATCTCGCTGACCAACTTCCTGGACAGCGGCCTGTACACCAGCCTGACCGAACGTCTGGTTGCCGCGCAGCGTCACGAAGACAACGAAGTGAAAGTGCGCACCAGCCTGCAGGACAGCTTTGACGAGAGCAATGCTCACCTGTTTAAGCTGGGCGCGGAGAACATCTTCCTCGGCCGTACCGCGAGCACCAAAGAAGAGGCGATTCGCTTTGCCGGTGAACAGCTGGTGAAGGGCGGCTACGTTCAGCCAGAATACGTTGACGCGATGCTGGAACGTGAAAAACTGACGCCAACCTACCTGGGTGAATCCATCGCGGTTCCGCACGGTACGGTTGAAGCGAAAGACCGCGTGCTGAAAACCGGCGTGGTGTTCTGTCAGTATCCTGACGGCGTGCGCTTCGGTGAAGAAGAGGACGACATCGCCCGTCTGGTGATTGGTATCGCCGCTCGCAACAACGAGCATATTCAGGTGATTACCAGCCTGACCAACGCGCTGGATGATGAGTCCGTCATCGAGCGCCTGGCACAAACTGAAAGCGTTGAAGAAGTTCTGGCCCTGCTCAACAAATAGCAGCGCCTCTTCCCTCTCCCCTTCGGGGAGAGGGCTAGGGTGAGGGGGAAACGTTCCTCACCCCAGCCCTCTCGGGTAAAAACATTGATGAAGGTTAACACTATGAAAGCATTACATTTTGGCGCAGGTAATATCGGTCGTGGCTTTATCGGTAAACTGCTGGCAGACGCGGGCATTACCCTGACATTCGCCGATGTGAATCAGGTGGTTCTGGATGCCCTGAATGCCCGTCATAGCTATCAGGTTCATGTGGTGGGTGAAAACGAACAGGTTGAAACCGTCTCTGGCGTCAACGCGGTCAGCAGCATCGGCGACGACGTGATTGACCTGATCGCCAGCGTTGATCTGGTGACCACCGCCGTGGGTCCGGTAGTGCTTGAACGTATTGCTCCTGCGGTCGCGAAAGGCCTGACGAAGCGTAAAGCACAGGGCATTGAAACACCGCTGAACATCATCGCCTGTGAAAACATGGTGCGCGGCACCACGCAGCTGAAAGGCCACGTTATGGCGGCCGTGGCTGAGGAAGATAAAGCCTGGGTTGAAGCGCACGTCGGGTTTGTGGATTCCGCTGTAGACCGTATCGTTCCGCCGTCCGAATCCGCCACCAACGATCCGCTGGAAGTCACTGTTGAAACCTTCAGCGAGTGGATCGTCGATAAAACTCAGTTCAAGGGCGCGCTGCCGACCATTCCGGGAATGGAACTCACTGATAACCTGATGGCATTTGTCGAACGCAAACTCTTCACGCTGAACACCGGGCATGCTATAACCGCGTACCTCGGAAAGTTGGCCGGTCATCAGACCATTCGCGACGCGATCCTCGATGAGCAGATCCGCGCGGTGGTGAAAGGGGCAATGGAAGAGAGCGGCGCGGTGCTGATCAAACGCTACGGTTTTGATGCTGATAAACACGCAGCATACATCCAGAAAATCCTCGGTCGTTTTGAAAACCCGTATCTGAAAGATGACGTTGAGCGCGTGGGCCGTCAGCCGCTGCGTAAGCTGAGCGCGGGCGACCGCCTGATTAAGCCGCTGCTGGGC
Source organism: Enterobacter cloacae complex sp. P6RS (assembly GCF_014982245.1). Classification (NCBI taxonomy): domain Bacteria; kingdom Pseudomonadati; phylum Pseudomonadota; class Gammaproteobacteria; order Enterobacterales; family Enterobacteriaceae; genus Enterobacter; species Enterobacter cloacae complex sp. P6RS. The sequence continues at coordinate 59,343 of NZ_JADCLB010000010.1, read as the reverse complement.
ACGCTGGAATACGGTCTGCCGCACGCCAACCTGGTGAAAGGAATTGCTGCCGCGATGCACTACCGCAGCGAGCAGGACCCGCAGGCGATTGAGCTGGCTCAGCTGATTGATGACAAAGGCGCGCAGGCTGCGCTGGCGCAGATTTCCGGTCTGGACGCCAGCAGCGACATGGTTGCGGAGGCGGTTAACGCATACAACGCAACCAAATGATGCAGAATCCGGCGCAGGTAAGCCTGCGCCCGAATAACAGATTGTCAGATATGCAGGCAATAATGGAACAAACCCAGGCCTTTGAAAATCGTGTGCTTGAGCGTCTGAATGCTGGCAAAACCGTACGAAGTTTCCTGATTGCCGCCGTCGAGCTGTTAACCGAGGCGGTGAACATTCTGGTGCTTCAGGTGTTTCGCAAAGACGACTACGCGGTAAAGTACGCTGTAGAACCGTTACTGGACGGAGACGGACCGCTGGGCGATCTGTCGGTGCGTCTGAAGCTGATTTATGGTCTTGGCGTGCTCAACCGCCAGGAGTATGAAGACGCTGAACTGTTAATGGCGCTGCGCGAAGAACTCAATCATGATGGTAATGAGTACACTTTTACCGATGATGAGATCCTGGGGCCGTTCGGCGAGCTGCACTGCGTCACCGCCCTGCCTCCTGCTCCCCATTTTGATAACAGCGACCCTGAACTGTACGCGATGCAAAAGCTGCGCTATCAACAGGTTGTCCGTTCCACGATGGTCCTCTCCCTGACTGAGCTGATTTCTAAAATCAGCTTAAAAAAAGCGTTTCAGAAGTAAGCCCGTTCACATTGGTGTATCCTTCCCTGTAATTCCCCCGATTTAGAGTCAATTGTCATGAAAGAAGTCGAAAAGAACGAAATTAAACGCCTGAGCGACCGTCTGGATCTGATCCGTCACCAGATGGCTGGCCTGTCTCTGGTTGATTCCGCCGAGAAATATGCCGAGCTGGAAAAAGAGTCCGTGAAGCTGGAAGCGGAGATTGAGCGCCTGCGCGAAGTGAAAGGCCAGAAGCTGAGCAAAGAAGCGCAGAAGCTGATGAACATGCCGCACCGCCGCGCGATCACCAAAAAAGAGCAGGCCGACATGGGCAAGCTGAAGAAAAGCGTCCGTGGTCTGGTGGTGGTACACCCGATGACCGAGCTTGGCCGCGAAATGGGCCTGAAAGAGATGACGGGTTTTTGTAAGACCGCATTCTGATTTCATGCCGGGTGGCGCTGCGCTTACCCGGCCTACTCTTTTCCCCTTCGCGTGAATTGGTCCAACCAATAGCCCAATCAATCCTCCCCCGGTTCACAATTCCATTATTTGCGCTCACAAAACCATTGCCACTCCATAACATCTGGTTAACCATTCATTGTCATTAACCCTACAACACAATATTGGCAGGACCAATTTTACACAGATTGTGACGCAGAGTTGAGCGGAGACTCACCCGCAGCACAGGCTGTCTGGTCCCCAGGAGACCTGCATGAGCCTCTGGCAACAAAACTACGACCCGGCCGGCAATATCTGGCTGTCGAGCCTGATCGCATCGCTACCGATCCTGTTCTTCTTCTTTGCGCTGATTAAGCTCAAGCTGAAGGGCTACCTCGCCGCGACGTACACCGTTGCCATCGCCCTGCTGGTGGCGCTGTTCTTCTACAAGATGCCGGTCGACCGCGCGCTGGCCTCCGTCGTCTACGGTTTCTTCTACGGCCTGTGGCCGATTGCGTGGATCATCATCGCCGCGGTCTTTGTCTATAAAATCTCGGTAAAGACCGGGCAGTTCGACATCATTCGTTCGTCGATTCTCTCCATCACCCCGGACCAGCGCTTGCAGATGCTGATTGTCGGCTTCTCCTTCGGGGCGTTCCTTGAAGGCGCGGCAGGATTCGGCGCACCGGTGGCGATCACCGCCGCGCTGCTGGTCGGGTTGGGCTTTAACCCGCTGTACGCCGCTGGCCTGTGCCTGATTGTGAACACCGCACCGGTGGCGTTTGGCGCGATGGGGATTCCGATTCTGGTGGCCGGACAGGTGACCGGGCTGGACAGCTTTGAGATCGGCCAGATGGTTGGCCGCCAGCTGCCGTTCCTGACCATTATCGTGCTGTTCTGGATCATGGCGATTATGGACGGCTGGCGCGGCGTGAAGGAGACCTGGCCTGCGGTGATGGTGGCAGGCGGTTCGTTCGCGATTGCCCAGTATCTCAGCTCAAACTTCCTCGGCCCGGAACTGCCGGACATCATCTCTTCCCTGGTGTCGCTGGTCTGTCTGACGCTGTTCCTGAAACGCTGGCAGCCGGTGCGTATCTTCCGCTTTGCGGACATGGGCGCGTCGCATGTGGATCAGACCCTCGCCCGCACGGGCTATACCGCAGGACAGATCGTCCGCGCATGGTCGCCGTTCCTGTTCCTGACCGCCACCGTGACGCTGTGGAGCATACCGCCGTTTAAAGCGATGTTCGCTCCCGGCGGCGCGCTGTACGACATGGTGATTAACATCTCCGTGCCGTTCCTCGACAAGATGGTTGCCCGCATGCCGCCGGTCGTGCACGACGCCACCCCGTATGCGGCAGTGTTTAAGTTTGACTGGTTCTCCGCCACCGGTACGGCCATCCTGTTTGCGGCACTCCTTTCCGTGGTGTGGCTGCGCATGAAGCCTGCCGCCGCGGTACAGACTTTTGCGGCAACGATTAAAGAGCTGATGCTGCCGATCTACTCCATCGGCATGGTGCTGGCGTTCGCGTTTATCTCGAACTACTCCGGCCTGTCGTCGACGCTGGCGTTAGCGCTGGCCCACACCGGCCACGCATTCACCTTCTTCTCGCCGTTCCTCGGCTGGCTGGGGGTGTTCCTGACGGGTTCAGATACCTCGTCTAACGCCCTGTTTGCCGCCCTGCAGGCGACGGCTGCGCAGCAGATTGGCGTGTCGGACGTGCTGCTGGTCGCCGCGAACACCACCGGCGGCGTGACCGGCAAAATGATCTCCCCGCAGTCCATCGCCATTGCCTGTGCGGCGGTGGGACTGGTGGGCAAAGAGTCGGACCTGTTCCGCTTTACCGTGAAACACAGCCTGATATTCACCTGCATGGTGGGCGTGATCACCACCCTGCAGGCCTATGTCTTAACCTGGATGATCCCATGATAGTGATGCCCAGACGCCTGTCCGACGAGATTGCCTCTCGCGTGCGGGCGCTGATTGAAGAACAACAGCTGGAAGCGGGCATGAAATTGCCCGCCGAGCGCCAGCTTGCCGCCCGGCTTGGCGTATCGCGTAACTCATTGCGCGAGGCGCTGGCGACGCTGGTCAGCGAAGGCGTACTGGTGAGCCGTCGCGGCGGCGGCACCTTTGTGCGCTGGCAGCATGACGACTGGTCCGAGCAAAACATCGTTCAGCCGCTGAAGACGCTGCTGGAAAACGATCCGGACTACAGCTTCGACATTCTTGAAGCGCGTCACGCCATCGAAACCAGTACCGCATGGCACGCAGCGATGCGGGCAACCGAAGCCGACAAAGAGAAGCTCAAAGCCTGCTTCGAAGCCACGCTGAGCAGCGACCCGGACATCGCCTCCCAGGCGGACGTGCGTTTCCATCTGGCAATCGCCGAGGCGTCGCACAACGTGGTGCTGCTCCAGACCATGCGCGGGTTCTTCGACCTGCTGCAATCCTCCGTGAAGCAGAGCCGCCAGCGCATGTATCTGGTCCCGCCGGTCTTTGCCCAGCTGACCGAACAGCACGAGGCGGTGCTCAACGCCATTCTGGCCGGCGATGCCGAAGCCGCGCGCAAGGCGATGATGGCGCATCTCGGCTTCGTGCACACCACCATTAAACGATTTGATGAAGACCAGGCCCGACAGGCGCGTATTACCCGTCTGCCTGGCGACAGTGATATTTCCAGGGAGAACAAAGCATGATTATTTCAGCAGCCAGTGACTATCGCGCCGCGGCGCAGCGCATTTTGCCGCCGTTCCTGTTCCACTACATCGACGGTGGGGCGTATGCCGAATACACCCTGCGCCGCAACGTGGAGGATCTGTCAGAAGTGGCCCTGCGCCAGCGCGTGCTGAAGAATATGTCTGACCTGAGCCTTGAGACGAAGCTGTTCAACGAAACGCTTTCCATGCCGGTAGCGCTCGCGCCTGTCGGCTTATGCGGCATGTACGCCCGCCGGGGCGAAGTGCAGGCCGCCGCCGCGGCAGATGCTAAAGGCATTCCGTTTACCCTCTCTACCGTCTCGGTCTGTCCGATTGAAGAGGTCGCCCCGACCCTCAAGCGCCCGATGTGGTTCCAGCTGTACGTCCTGCGCGATCGCGGCTTTATGCGTAACGCCCTGGAGCGCGCCAAAGCGGCGGGCTGCTCCACGCTGGTCTTTACAGTCGATATGCCCACGCCCGGCGCGCGCTACCGTGATGCCCACTCCGGCATGAGCGGCCCGAACGCCGCGATGCGCCGCTACTGGCAGGCGGTTACGCATCCGCAGTGGGCGTGGGATGTGGGTCTGAACGGCCGTCCGCACGATCTGGGGAATATCTCGGCCTACCTTGGCAAACCGACCGGGCTGGAGGATTACATCGGCTGGCTGGCGAACAATTTCGATCCGTCGATTTCATGGAAAGACCTGGAGTGGATCCGCGAATTCTGGGATGGCCCGATGGTGATCAAAGGGATCCTTGACCCGGAAGATGCCCGCGACGCGGTGCGCTTCGGCGCGGATGGAATTGTGGTCTCTAACCACGGCGGACGCCAGCTTGACGGCGTGCTCTCTTCCGCCCGCGCCCTGCCGGCCATTGCCGATGCGGTGAAAGGCGATATTGCCATTCTGGCCGACAGCGGCATCCGCAACGGGCTGGACGTGGTGCGCATGATTGCGCTGGGCGCAGACAGCGTGCTGCTGGGCCGCGCATATCTTTACGCCCTGGCGACGGCCGGTCAGGCGGGCGTGGCAAATCTGCTGAACCTGATCGAGAAAGAGATGAAGGTGGCGATGACCCTGACCGGCGCGAAGTCGATCAGTGAAATCAGCAAGGATTCGCTGGTGCAGGAGCTGAGTAAACTGCCGGCGGCGCTGGCTCCGCTGTCACATGGCGACGCGGCCTGATCCTCTCCCGTTACCCCACCTTTCCCATGCGTCCGATTTCCCCCTCGGGCGCTTTTTTTGTCGAAAATAACACCTGCGTAACATTCTGGATAAGAAAATTTGACACACCCCTCCCGTTCGCAATTGTATAGACAAGCAAATACAAGAACACAAAAACAACATCACATCGGAGGGGAGCGTATGACCTATTCAGGTAAGGTGGATATTCAGCAGGTGATCGACGAGAGTCCTTTTTCAGGGTTTCACTGGCTTCTTATCGTGCTGGGCTTTCTGGTTCTGGCGATCGATGGTTTTGATACGGCAGCGATGGGCTACATCGCGCCTACGCTGTCGGCGGAGTGGGGAATACATAAACAGGATTTGGGGCCGGTGCTGAGTGCGGCGCTGCTGGGGCTGTCGCTGGGAGCCCTTATTGCAGGTCCGGTATCGGACCGGATGGGACGCAAGCGCGTGCTGGTCTTCTCGTGCCTGTTCTTCGGCCTGGCGAGCCTGGGGACGGCCTGGGCGCAAAGCCTCAACACCCTGACGCTATGGCGCTTTCTGACGGGTCTCGGGCTCGGCGCCGCCATGCCTAACGCCATCACGCTGATCTCAGAGTTCGCCCCCCAGCGCTGCCGCGCCATGGCGATTAATACCATGTACTGCGGCTTCCCTCTGGGCGCAGCGGGCGGCGGGGCGATCTCTTCCTGGCTTATCCCTCACCACGGCTGGCGAAGCGTGCTGCTGACCGGCGCGATTGCACCGCTGATTTTAACCGTGCTGCTGGCGCTGCTGCTGCCGGAATCGGTGAAGTTTCTGGTGCAGCGCGGGAAAGACGTCGCGCAGGTTCGCCGCATTGCCAGCCGGTTCAGCCGCAGCACGCTGGAGAGCGTTACGGGCTTTTTCCTGGCGGAAGAGAAAGCCGCGTCTAAAAAAGGAAGCGTGGGGCAGCTGTTTTCCATGCCCTGGCTACCCGGCACCCTGATGCTGTGGGTGACTTATTTTATGGGGCTGGTGATTTACTACGTCCTGCTTAGCTGGATGCCGACGCTGATGCAGGGGATGGGTTATGCCCTGGCGGAATCCGCCTGGCTCACCTCGCTGTTTACCTTCGGCGGCACCGCAGGCATTCTGCTCGCGGGCTGGATGATGGACCGCTGGGAAGCGCACAAGGTGGTCGCAGGTGGTTTTGTGCTGACGATGGGCCTGATTCTTTTGCTTGGCCTTGAGCATAACCATATCGCCCTGTTTGGCGGGCTGATTTTCCTGATGGGGATCGCGATGAACGGCGCGCAGTCGGGCATGCAAACCCTGGCCGCCACCTTTTACCCTACCGAGTGCCGCGCGACGGGTATCGCCTGGATGCAGGGCATCGGCCGCTTTGGCGGCGTGGCGGGCACCATGACCAGCGCCCAGCTTCTTTCCATGCAGTGGCAGGCAGACAGTATTTTAATGATCCTCAGCGTGCCCGCTCTGGTGGCCGCTGCGGCAACCGTCTACAAAATGCTGTACAGCCGCTCGCAGGAACCCGGCGTCGCGTAGTTCCTCTCTTTTCTGCTATTCTGCCCCCGCAATTAAGGGGGCAGCATGCTTAACATCGTTTTATTCGAACCAGAAATTCCGCCGAACACCGGCAATATCATCCGCCTGTGCGCCAACACCGGTTTTCGTTTGCACATCATTGAGCCGATGGGCTTTACGTGGGACGACAAACGCCTGCGCCGCGCGGGGCTGGATTACCATGAATTTACCGCCGTGGTTCGCCATCACGATTACGCCGCGTTTCTGGAAGCAGAGAAGCCGCAGCGCATGTTCGCCCTGACCACCAAAGGCACGCCAGCGCACAGCGCCGTGAGCTATCAGGAGGGTGACTATCTGATGTTTGGCCCGGAAACCCGCGGCCTGCCGGCCACGATCCTGGATGCCCTGCCCGCTGAGCAGAAAATCCGTATTCCGATGATGCCGGACAGCCGCAGCATGAACCTGTCGAACGCGGTGTCGGTGGTGGTGTATGAAGCCTGGCGCCAGCTGGGTTACCCGGGCGCCATTCTCAGAAGTTAAATGCCGTCACCATACTCGAAGGTATGGTGAATGCCGTTGAAGTGCTGATCCATATCCATCGACGGCTTATCGCTGTCTGGCTTACCAACGATGCGCGCCGGTACGCCAGCGGCGGTGGTGTGCGGCGGCACGGGCTGGAGCACAACCGACCCCGCGCCAATCTTCGCGCCGCGCCCGACTTCGATATTGCCGAGGATTTTGGCGCCTGCGCCAATCATCACCCCTTCACGAATTTTCGGGTGGCGATCGCCGCTGGTTTTCCCGGTACCGCCCAGGGTAACGGATTGCAGGATCGACACATCGTCTTCAATCACCGCCGTTTCCCCGACAACGATCCCGGTGGCGTGGTCGAGCATGATCCCGCGGCCAATCTTCGCCGCCGGGTGAATATCAACCTGAAACGTCACGGAAACCTGGTTTTGCAGGAAGATCGCCAGCGCGCGGCGGCCTTCATTCCACAGCCAGTGGCCAATGCGGTACGCCTGCAGCGCGTGGAAGCCTTTCAGGTACAGCAGCGGTGTGGAGTATTTATCGACCGCCGGGTCACGGGTGCGCACGGCCTGGATATCACAGGCGGCAGAGGCGATCATTTCCGGGTCGGCGGCGTAGGCCTCTTCCACTACCTCACGAATGGCGATAGCAGGCATGATGGAGGAAGCCAGCTTATTGGCGAGCATATAGCTCAGCGCGCTGCCGAGATTTTCGTGCTTGAGTAGCGTCGCGTGATAGAAACTGGCCAGCATAGGCTCACAGTCCGCCAAAGCGCGGGCTTCGGCTTTAATGTTATTCCAGACGATATCCAGTTCTTCACACGGCATTGCTAACTCCAGACGATAGTTAATGACCAGCCAGTTCTGCGCTGGCTGGGTCATTCAGGTGACGATACTTCCCGGCTAATTGCTGCTGCGCTCGTCCTTGCGCGCACGACCTAATAGGGTCAATGCTGCCTCGCGCGCATTTTTTCCGCAATACAATACCTGATAAATTTCCTCGGTTATTGGCATTTCGACACCAAAACGGTGCGCCAACTCGCGGACTTCTTTGGTATTGCGGTAGCCTTCCACCACCTGTCCAATCTTCTCCTGCGCGCTTTTTACATCGCTGCCCTGTCCGAGCATCATGCCAAAGCGGCGGTTACGCGACTGGTTATCGGTACAGGTCAGCACCAGATCCCCCAGACCCGCCATCCCCATAAAGGTGGCCGGATCGGCACCCAGCGCTTCGCCCAGACGGGACATCTCGGTTAAGCCTCGGGTAATCAACGCCGTACGCGCGTTGGCGCCAAAGCCAATACCGTCAGACATCCCGGCCCCGATGGCAATCACGTTCTTCACCGCGCCGCCCAGCTGCACGCCGATAAAATCGGGGTTGCTGTAGACGCGGAAGCTCTTGCCGCAGTGCAGCAGTTGCTGGAGATCGTCGGAGAAAGCCTGATCGGTGGATGCCAGCGAGATCGCCGTCGGCAGGCCCGCAGCCAGCTCTTTGGCAAAGGTCGGCCCGGAGATGACCGCCAGCGGGATCTCATCCCCCAGCGCTTCGCGGGCAACGTCCTGCAGCAGACGTCCGGTTTCCGCTTCCAGCCCTTTGGTCGCCCAGACGATACGCGCATCCTGGCGCATCAGCGGCTTGATCTGATTCAGCACGTCGCCAAAGACATGGCTTGGCACCACAATCAAAATGTTGCGGCTGGCCGCCAGCGCGGTTGCAAGATCGCTTTCCAGGTGCAGGGTGTCAGGGAACGGAACGTCCGGGAGAAACGCCACATTGCAACGGTCGCGCTGCAGCGTGGCGATATGTTTTGGATCGTGGCCCCACAGGACCACGTCGTGACCATTTCTTGCCAGCGTGATGGCAAGAGCGGTGCCGTATGAGCCGGCACCGATCACAGTCATTGACGCATTAACAGTGCTCATCAGGCATCCTGATGTTGTTCGGCACCTTCGCCAGCCTGCTGCTGCAGATAGTTCATGAACAGCGCATCAAAGTTCACTGGCGCAAGGTTCAGTTGCGGGAATGTACCGCGAGAAACCAGGCTGGTGATGCATTCACGGGCATACGGGAACAGGATGTTCGGGCAGTATGCACCCAGGCAATGCGCCATCTGGTTGCCTTCGATGCCGCCGATGGAGAAGATACCGCCCTGCTGTACTTCGCACAGGAATGCAGTTTCTTCGCCCAGAGAGGCGGTCACGGTCACACGCAGTACGACTTCATACACGTCATCCGCCAGCTGGGTGGATGCGGTATCCAGATCAAGTTTAACCTCTGGCTGCCAGTCTTTCTGGAAAACGTGCGGCGCATTTGGCGCTTCGAAAGAGACATCCTTGGTGTAGATACGCTGGATCTGGAAAGTCATTTCGGTGTTGTTTTGTTCTGACATGGAAATACCCTTTTTAATTGTCCTAAAGTCTCTTAGCTCAGCAGCGGATCGAGTCCACCACGGGCGTCGAGCGCATACAAGTCATCACAGCCGCCAATGTGCTGCGCATCAATAAAAATCTGCGGAACCGTCGTACGACCACTACGTTGGATCATCTCTTCGCGTTTGATCGCGTCACCGTCAATCGGCAGTTCCTGGAACGTGACGCCTTTGCTGCTCAGCAGCGCTTTCGCACGGTGGCAGAACGGGCACGTCGCTTTGGTGTAGATCTCAATATTGGCCATGACTGAACTCCTTATTTACCGCGAACCAAAGGAAGATTTTCCCCGCTCCAGCCGGAAATCCCTTCTTTCAGTACCGTTACGTTTTCGAAGCCCGCTTTGTAAAGCGCGCTGGCAGATTCCTGCGCCTGCATACCGGTCGCATCCACAACGATAATGGGCTGGGCTTTGTGTTTCTCAAGCTCACCAACGTTGTTGGCTTTGATTTCAGCTGGCAACAGGTTGATTGCGCCGGCAATGTGACCTTTACGGAAATCGTCACGCTGACGCAGATCGACAACGACGGCATCTTCTTTGTTAATCAGACGCGTCGCTTCACCACGGGTGATAACCTTAATCTTAGACGTCAGGCTCTTAAATGTGGTGAACAGCACAGCAGCCAGCAGGCCAATCCACGCGATGCTCAGTACCGGATGGCGGCTAACGAATTGCATAATTTCTTGCATGGAGGGTAACTACTCCCGACTAAGTGATAAAAAAACCAGGACAGGAGTATACCTGTGCGTTCTGGCAAATACAGCCAGCGACCATAACCTAATCCATTTTCTGCGGCATGCCACCTAAAAAAATGCCTCAAAATGGTCCGGTCAGCATCTTGCCCCCGCGTTTTCTTTGATCTTCTGCGGCTATTTGATCGATTCAGCTGTAGTAAAATTACGCAAATTTTGACTCTTGAGCATGAGGTTGTTGCAATGTCGGTTTCTAAAAAACCTATGGTACTGGTGATTCTGGATGGCTATGGCTACCGTGAAGACAGCCAGGATAACGCTATTTTCAACGCAAAAACCCCGGTCATGGATGCACTGTGGGCAAAACGTCCGCATACCCTGATTGACGCATCCGGTCTGGAAGTGGGCCTGCCGGATCGCCAGATGGGCAACTCCGAAGTTGGCCACGTTAACCTCGGCGCGGGTCGTATCGTGTATCAGGATCTGACCCGTCTGGACGTCGAAATCAAAGAACGCACCTTCTTCGCTAACCCGGTTCTCTGCGGTGCGGTAGATAAAGCCGTTGCGGCAGGTAAAGCGGTGCATATCATGGGTCTGCTCTCCGCAGGCGGCGTGCACAGCCACGAAGATCACATCATGGCGATGGTTGAACTGGCCGCTGAACGCGGTGCGGAAAAAATCTACCTGCACGCCTTCCTGGACGGTCGAGACACGCCACCGCGCAGCGCAGAAGGGTCCCTGAAAGCTTTCGAAGACAAATTCGCTGCGCTGGGCAAAGGCCGCGTGGCCTCCATCATTGGCCGTTACTACGCTATGGACCGCGACAACCGCTGGGATCGCGTTGAACAGGCCTATGACCTGATGACTCTGGCAAAAGGGGAATTCCAGTTCCCGACTGCGGTTGAAGCGCTGGAAGCCGCTTACGCGCGTGATGAAAACGACGAATTCGTGAAAGCGAGCGTGATCCGCGCTGAAGGCCAGGCCGATGCCGCAATGGAAGATGGCGACGCGCTGATCTTCATGAACTTCCGCGCTGACCGCGCGCGCGAAATCACCCGTGCGTTCGTCAACAGCGACTTCGACGGTTTTGCCCGTAAGAAAGTGGTAAACATCGACTTCATCCAGCTGACCGAATACGCGGCAGACATCAAAGCGCCGTGCGCGTACCCACCAGCCTCGCTGGCTAACACCTTCGGCGAGTGGATGGCGAAGAACGACAAAACGCAGCTGCGTATTTCCGAAACGGAAAAATACGCGCACGTGACCTTCTTCTTTAACGGCGGCGTTGAAGAGCCGTTCAAAGGCGAAGAGCGCATTCTGATCAACTCGCCGAAAGTTGCGACTTACGATCTGCAGCCAGAGATGAGCTCTGCAGAATTGACTGAAAAACTGGTCGCGGCCATCGAAAGCGGCAAGTACGACACCATCATCTGTAACTACCCGAACGGCGACATGGTCGGCCATACCGGCGTAATGGAAGCGGCAGTGAAGGCGGTTGAAGCGCTGGACCACTGCGTTGAGCAGGTTGCGAAAGCGGTTGAGTCCGTTGGCGGCCAGCTGCTGATCACCGCTGACCACGGTAACGCCGAGCAGATGCGCGACCCGGCAACCGGTCAGGCGCACACCGCCCATACCAACCTGCCTGTTCCACTGATTTATGTGGGTGATAAATCACTGAAAGCAGTAGAAGGCGGCAAGCTTTCCGACATCGCGCCAACCATGTTGTCGCTGATGGGTATGCCGATCCCTGAAGAGATGACTGGTAAGCCGCTGTTCATCGTGGAATAATCGCTCCCCATGAGGGGAAAGGCGATTTTTTCAATCACATGGGTCGTGAAGCCGCTTAGGCTATCAGTCAGACCTCTGCTTTGCGCCAGCGCACTCAGCGCTGGCGTATTGCTGTGCGCCGCATCCGCCCATGCGGATGACCGCGACCAGCTGAAATCCATTCAGGCCGATATCGCCGCCAAAGAGCGTGCGGTACGCCAGCAGCAACAGCAGCGAGCCGCCCTGCTCGCCCAGCTTAAGCAGCAGGAAGAGGCCATCTCCGCTGCCGCACGTAAACTCCGTGAAACGCAAAACACCCTCACCCAGTTGAACAAACAGATCGACGAGATGAATGCGTCGATTGCCAAACTGGAGCGCCAGCGTGATGCGCAGGAGCGCAACCTCGCAGCACAGCTGGATGCCGCATTCCGTCAGGGTGAACACACTGGCCTTCAGCTGATCCTCAGCGGTGAAGAGAGCCAGCGCGGCCAACGTCTGCAGGCCTATTTCGGCTATCTGAACCAGGCGCGTCAGGAGACCATTGCACAGCTGAAGCAGACGCGTGAAGAGGTTTCCACCCAAAAAGCGGAGCTGGAAGAGAAGCAGAGCCAGCAGCAGACGTTGCTCTACGAACAAAAAGCGCAGCAGGCGAAACTTGAGCAGGCCCGTAACGAACGCAAGAAAACGCTGTCGGGTCTTGAGTCCTCCATTCAGGCAGGACAGAGCCAGCTGAGCGAAATGCGCGCCAACGAATCAAAACTGCGTAACAGCATTGCCCGTGCGGAAGCCGCAGCGAAGGCGCGCGCCGAAAAAGAGGCCCGCGAGGCGCAGGCGGTTCGCGACAAGCAGCAGGAAGCCTCCCGCAAGGGGACCACCTACAAGCCAAGCGAAAGCGAACGCTCCCTGATGTCGCGTACCGGCGGTCTGGGTTCCCCGCGCGGTCAGGCCTACTGGCCCGTTCGCGGCACTATTCTGCATCGCTATGGCGAACAGCTGCAGGGTGAGCTACGTTGGAAAGGGATCGTTATCGGTGCGTCTGAAGGTAGCGAAGTGAAAGCCATCGCCGATGGCCGCGTGATCCTGGCCGACTGGCTGCAGGGTTACGGACTGGTGGTGGTGGTCGAACACGGTAAAGGCGACATGAGTCTTTACGGCTACAACCAGAGCGCGCTGGTCAGCGTCGGCACCCAGGTGCGCGCCGGCCAACCCATCGCCCTTGTGGGCAGCAGTGGCGGTCAGGGCCGCCCGTCACTCTATTTCGAAATTCGTCGTCAGGGTCAGGCGGTCAATCCACAGCCGTGGTTGGGAAGATAAGTTTTGCTTCAATTTCGTCGAATGGTTCTCTTCGTCGTCAGCGCGCTGGCGCTGGCTGCACCGGTATACGCAGGTAAACTCGCCATCGTGATTGATGACTTCGGTTATCGTCCGCACTATGAAAATCAGGTGCTGGCGATGCCGTCAGCCATCTCCGTCGCCGTCCTGCCGAATGCGCCTCACGCGCATGAAATGGCCACCAAAGCGCACAATAGCGGCCACCAGGTCCTCATCCATCTTCCGATGGCACCGCTCAGCAAGCAGCCGCTGGAAAAAGACACCCTGCGCCCGGATATGAGCAGCGATGAGATCGAGCGCATCATCCGCGACGCCTACAACAAGGTGCCGTATGCCGTGGGTCTGAACAACCATATGGGCAGCGCGATGACCTCCAGCCTGTACGGTATGCTGAAGGTCATGCAGGCGCTGGAGCGTTACAATCTCTATTTCCTCGACAGCATGACCATTGGCAACAGCCAGGCGATGCGTGCCGCTCAGGGTACGGGGGTGAAGGTGATCAAGCGCAAAGTCTTCCTGGACGACTCCCAGAACGAAGCGGATATCCGCGTGCAGTTCAACCGCGCGGTACAGCTGGCGCGTCGTAACGGTTCGGCGATTGCCATCGGGCACCCGCATCCGTCTACCGTTCGCGTTTTGCAGCAAATGCTGCCGACCTTACCCGCCGATATCACCCTGGTACGCCCGAGCGATCTGCTCAATGAACCGCAGGTAGACACGTCTCGTCCAGAGAGCGCTCAACCTCCGGCAACGCAGCCGCGTAATCCGTTCCGCGGCGTGAAGAACTGCGCGCTGAAAAAGCCGCTCGAGCCGGTGCATGCAACCCGCTTCTTTACGGTCATCAGCGAAAGCGTGGGCCAGAGTACGCTGGTGCAGTACTTCCAGCACCAGTGGCAGGGATGGGGTAAAAAAGTCTCAGCGAACCAATCCCAGTGACAGGCGATTAAGGTAGAATGATGCCACAGCGACACAAAATTCTGCTCCTCGATACCGGTAAAGAGTGGGGAGGAGGCACCAACAGCATGCTCGAGCTTCTGAAGCGGATTAACCGCGAGAAGTTCGATATTACCTGTTGTTTTTACAGTGATTACAGCCGGGCCGAAGGACAAACCATCGGCCAGGTGTTGAACGGCATTGGCATCCCTTTAATTGTCATTCCGCAGCAAAAGCAGCCCGGATGGGCGAAGGTTGCAAAAGAGCTGGGCCGCAGCCTGCTGTTTTTCTCGCGCAGCGCCCGCAAGGCGTTTACCCGACATATTGACACGCTCTGGCGCATCCGGCCCAACGTCAGCAAGATCGAGACGATTTTTCGGGAAGGCGGTTTCGATACGCTGTACATGAACAACCAGCCGGGCTCTAACGAAGAGGGTTATCTGGCGGGCGCGAACCTGCATGCGCGGATAATTCAGCATTGCCGGATTGAACCGGTGCTGACCCCGCCGCTGGTGAAGCTGGTGAATGCCCACGCCACAAAAATCATCGCCGTCTCGCACGGCGTTGAACGCGTGCTTCTTCAGCATGGCGTCCGGCCCGAGCTGTGTACCACGGTCAACAACGCCATCGACATCCACCAGCCCTTGCCCGACCGACGCGCCATGCGCCAGCGTCTGAACATCGATGATGAGACGTTTGTGTTCGGCAGCATTGGGTCGCTTATCCCTCGCAAGTCCAACCACCACACTCTGGAGGCGCTGGCCCAGTTCAGCCAGAAGCATCCGCAGGCAAAATGGAAGATGGTGCTGGTCGGTGAAGGGGCTGAACGCGGCGCGCTGACAGCGCAGGCTGACGCGCTGGGGATTGCTGAGCACATCATTTTTACCGGTTTCCAGAACACGCCTTTTGACTATCTCGCCACCTTTGACGCGTTTATTCTGGCTTCGAAGAGCGAAGGTTTGCCCCGCGTCGTGCTGGAGGCAATGCTGCTGAATATCCCGGTGATTGGCTCAAAGGTAACCGGCACGGCAGAATTGATCGACCATGAGTCGACCGGGCTACTGTTCCCGTGGAGCGATGTGTCGCAACTTGCTCAACATCTGGATAATATCTGGCAGGATCCTGCTCTGCGCGCCCGGCTCGCCGCAGCCGCGCACCAGAATGTCTGCAACGTGTATGCCATTGAAAGCTATGTTAACGGTGTCGAGGCCGTTCTTGGCGCGCAATAACCAAACGAGAAGAACATGTTTAAATTCCTGAATGCTCGCTACCGCCACATTACCGGGCGTCATAACATTCCTTACGCTTCCCTTCCGGTCACGCGCGATCTCGTTGCGGTTGATTCCATCGTGATCCCTTGTACGGGCGCGGATTTCGTCGAAGAGGCGTTATTGTCAGCGACCTTTGCAGAGCGTTACGCCACCGACGTCAGCGAGATTGTTATCGTCAGCGATCAGCCTGAATCCGCTTTCGGCGAGCTTCCGCCAAAAACCCGCGTTGTGACCCTCACGCTGCCAAAACGTGAAGAGGGGTACCGCTATAAGCAAATCTACCTCAGCCGTCTGGTGAAGCTTAACGCTCCGCTTCAGGCGCGCGGAGAAGGCGTATTGATGATCGACTCCGATCTCAACCTGCTCAAGATGCCCCAGATCAACATGGCCGATATGCACATCTACTCCAGCTTCCGTCAGGGCAAAATGATTGCCAAGCTGGACGGCGCCCCCGCAGATAAAGTGCCGGCATATTACAAAGAAACGGTGCGCCCGTATCTGGTCGATCACGTTAACGGCGCGTTTCTTGCCGCAACCAAAAAGACCTGGCGTCGCATCTGCCCGCTGTGGCTGACGCTGTTCCAGGATACCTGGGAGCTGATGGACGACACGCAGCCGCCGACCGATCAGCTGCCGCTCGCTGCGCTGCTGGACATGCTGGATGTTAAAACGGTTAACCTGGGCGACTGGATGAACTGGCCGGTATCCAAGAAGATCGGCGGTCAGGAAGCCGTTGTGCCGAAAGAGGTGATTGGCGCGCACGGGGGTTTCCCGCTTTCCGAATGGCAGAAGTATCTGGAATCGCCGGATAACAAATTGCTGTTCAAAGGGCAGGACTATACCCGCAAGGTGCGCTACCTGACGGACGAAGAGAAAAAGAATCAGTAAAAAAGGGGCCTGAGGCCCCTTTTTGTTTACTTATCCCAGCTCAGGATCACTTTCCCTGACTGGCCGGAACGCATCGCGTCGAAGCCCTGCTGGAACTCATCGATGGAGAAACGGTGAGTGATAATCGGGGACAGATCCAGGCCGGACTGGATCAGCGCTGCCATCTTGTACCAGGTTTCGAACATCTCGCGGCCATAGATGCCTTTGATGAACAGCCCTTTGAAGATGACTTTGTTCCAGTCGATGGACATATCTGACGGCGGAATGCCCAGCATCGCGATACGGCCACCGTGGTTCATGGTGTCCAGCATGGTGCGGAACGCCGGCGGCGCGCCGGACATCTCCAGACCCACGTCAAAGCCTTCGGTCATGCCCAACTCTTCCATCACGTCGGTCAGGCTCTCTTTCGAGACATCCACCGCGCGGGTGACGCCCATTTTGCGCGCCAGCGACAGGCGGTATTCATTCACGTCGGTGATCACCACGTTGCGCGCGCCCACGTGCTTCGCCACGGCTGCCGCCATAATGCCGATTGGGCCGGCGCCGGAGACCAGCACGTCTTCACCTACCAGGTCGAAGGAGAGCGCGGTGTGTACCGCGTTGCCGAACGGGTCGAAGATAGAGGCCAAATCGTCAGAGATATTGTCCGGGATTTTGAAGGCGTTAAACGCCGGGATCACCAGGTATTCCGCGAAGCAGCCCGGACGGTTTACGCCCACGCCGACGGTGTTGCGGCACAGGTGCGTACGGCCACCGCGACAGTTACGGCAGTGACCGCAGGTAATATGGCCTTCACCAGAGACGCGATCGCCAATGCTAAAGCCTTTGACTTCCTGGCCGATGCCGACCACTTCACCAACATATTCGTGACCGACAACCATTGGGACAGGAATGGTTTTTTGCGACCACTGATCCCAGTTGTAGATGTGAACGTCAGTACCGCAGATGGCGGTTTTACGAATTTTGATCAGCAGATCGTTATGACCGACTTCCGGCTCCGGCACGTCGGTCATCCAAATCCCTTCTTCCGCTTTCAGTTTGGATAACGCTTTCATCACACGTCCTCAGGCAATTACGCCCAGCTGTTTGCCGATGCGGGTAAAGGCTTCCACCGCACGCTCAATTTGTTCAGGCGAATGCGCCGCAGACATCTGGGTGCGGATACGCGCCTGACCTTTTGGTACCACCGGGAAGAAGAACCCGGTGACGTAAATCCCTTCTTTCTGCAGCTCACGGGCAAACTGCTGCGCCACAACTGCGTCGCCCAGCATCACAGGAATGATCGCGTGGTCAGCGCCGGCCAGGGTGAACCCTGCGGCGCTCATTTTTTCACGGAACAGACGGGCGTTAGACCACAGACGGTCGCGCAGCTCAGCTCCGGACTCCACCATCTCCAGCACTTTGATAGAAGCGGCCACAATGGCTGGCGCCAGGGAGTTGGAGAACAGATACGGACGGGAGCGCTGACGCAGCCACTCAACCACCTCTTTGCGCGCAGCGGTATAGCCGCCGGACGCGCCACCGAGCGCTTTGCCCAGCGTACCGGTGATGATATCCACGCGGCCCATCACGTCGCAGTATTCGTGGGAACCTCGGCCGTTTTCGCCGACAAAACCGACCGCGTGAGAGTCATCCACCATCACCAGCGCGTCGTATTTATCCGCCAGGTCGCACACGCCTTTCAGGTTGGCGATCACGCCGTCCATGGAGAACACGCCGTCGGTCGCGATCAGTACGTGGCGGGCACCCGCTTCGCGTGCCTCTTTGAGCCGCGCTTCCAGCTCAACCATGTCGTTGTTGGCGTAGCGGAAACGCTTCGCTTTACACAGGCGAACACCGTCGATGATGGAGGCGTGGTTCAGGGCGTCGGAGATAATCGCATCTTCTGCGCCGAGCAGGGTTTCAAACAGACCGCCGTTGGCGTCGAAGCAGGAGGAGTACAGAATCGCGTCTTCCATTCCGAGGAAGTTTGCCAGCTTTTGCTCAAGCTGCTTGTGACTATCCTGGGTGCCGCAGATGAAGCGCACGGAGGCCATGCCGAAGCCGTGGGTGTCCATGCCGTTTTTCGCGGCGGCAATCAGCTCAGGGTGATTCGCAAGACCTAAGTAGTTGTTCGCGCAAAAGTTGATCACATGGCTGCCGTCGGCAACGGTGATGTCCGCCTGCTGGGCAGACGTGATAATACGCTCTTCTTTGAACAACCCTTCCGCACGAGCGGTGTCGAGGTCGCTGTTTAACTGTTTGTAAAAATCACCACGCATTGCAATTCTCCAGACTCGGCAAATTTTGGCACATATTACCCAAACCTATAGTTCATGACGAGATGACGCCGTATCTCTTCTCGTTTTTGCAGCATAAATCACGTGTACCCCTGCTGCATATCGGTGAATGGCTGAAGACCGGGCATTGTGATGATATGATATGAATATTAGCGTCCGGGATTGTCCCCGGGCTCAACACTTCAAAGGTTACAGTTATGATCATCGTTACCGGCGGCGCGGGCTTTATCGGCAGCAACATTATCAAGGCCCTCAATGATAAGGGCATCACCGACATTCTGGTGGTGGACAACCTGAAAGACGGCACCAAGTTCGTTAACCTGGTGGATCTGAACATCGCTGACTACATGGATAAAGAAGACTTCCTTATCCAGATTATGGCGGGTGAAGAGTTCGGCGAGATCGAAGCCATCTTCCACGAAGGTGCGTGCTCTTCCACCACCGAGTGGGACGGCAAGTACATGATGGATAACAACTATCAGTACTCTAAAGAGATCCTGCACTACTGCCTGGAGCGTGAAATTCCGTTCCTGTATGCCTCTTCCGCGGCAACCTACGGCGGGCGCACCTCGGACTTTATCGAATCCCGCGAATACGAGCAGCCGCTGAACGTCTACGGCTACTCCAAGTTCCTGTTTGACGAGTACGTGCGTCAGATCCTGCCGGAAGCGAACTCGCAGGTTGTCGGTTTCCGCTACTTCAACGTTTACGGGCCGCGCGAAGGACACAAGGGCAGCATGGCGAGCGTGGCGTTCCACCTGAACACCCAGCTGAATAATGGTGAAAGTCCAAAACTGTTCGAAGGCAGCGACGGCTTCAAGCGTGACTTCGTCTACGTAGGCGACGTTGCAGCCGTAAACCTGTGGTTCCTGGAAAACGGCGTCTCCGGCATTTTCAACCTCGGTACCGGCCGCGCAGAGTCCTTCCAGGCGGTGGCTGACGCCACGCTGGCGTACCATAAAAAAGGCAGCATCGAGTACATTCCGTTCCCGGATAAGCTGAAAGGCCGCTACCAGGCGTTCACGCAGGCCGACCTGACCAACCTGCGCGCCGCGGGCTACGACAAGCCGTTCAAGACCGTTGCCGAAGGCGTAACGGAATATATGGCCTGGCTGAACCGCGACGCGTAAGTATGAGAATTCTGGTGATCGGCCCGTCATGGGTGGGCGACATGATGATGTCGCAAAGTCTCTATCGCACGCTCAAGGCGCGTTATCCCCAGGCGATAATCGACGTGATGGCACCCGCCTGGTGCCGTCCGCTGTTGTCGCGTATGCCGGAAGTGAACGAGGCGATCCCGATGCCGCTCGGCCACGGGGCGCTGGAAATCGGCGAACGCCGCAAGCTCGGTCATAGCCTGCGCGAGAAGCGCTATGACCGAGCGTACGTGCTGCCAAACTCCTTTAAATCCGCCCTCGTACCTTTCTTTGCGGGCATTCCGCACCGTACCGGCTGGCGCGGCGAAATGCGCTACGGCCTGCTGAACGATGCCAGGGTGCTGGATAAAGAAGCCTGGCCGCTGATGGTGGAGCGCTACGTGGCGCTGGCCTACGACAAAGGCGTCATGCGCAGCGCGAAAGACCTGCCGCAGCCGCTGCTGTGGCCGCAGCTTCAGGTGAACGAGGGGGAGAAATCCCACACCTGCAACGCGTTTGGCATTTCGTCCGAACGCCCAATGATTGGCTTCTGCCCCGGCGCAGAATTTGGCCCGGCAAAACGCTGGCCGCACTACCACTACGCCGAACTGGCGAAACAGCTGATCGACGAGGGCTACCAGATCGTGCTGTTTGGCTCGGCGAAGGATCACGAGGCGGGCAACGAAATTCTCGCCACGCTGAGCACCGAGCAACAGGCCTGGTGCCGCAACCTGGCTGGAGAAACGCAGCTTGAGCAGGCCGTTATCCTGATTGCCGCCTGTAAGGCCGTGGTCAGCAATGACTCTGGCCTGATGCACGTCGCCGCCGCGCTGGATCGTCCGCTGGTTGCGCTGTATGGCCCAAGCAGCCCGGACTTCACGCCGCCGCTGTCGCACAAAGCGCGCGTAATCCGTTTGATCACCGGCTACCACAAGGTACGCAAAGGCGATGCCGCTGAAGGTTACCATCAGAGCCTGATCGACATAACGCCGCAACGCGTTCTCGAAGAGCTCAACGAACTGCTGTTGAGCGAAGAAGGATAACGGATGCGGGTATTGATCGTTAAAACCTCCTCAATGGGCGATGTTCTGCATACGCTGCCGTCGCTGACGGACGCGATGCAGTCCATTCCCGGCATCCGTTTTGACTGGGTGGTAGAAGAAGGCTTCGCGCAGATCCCCACCTGGCATGAAGCGGTTGACCGCGTGATCCCGGTCGCGATTCGCCGCTGGCGCAAAGCGTGGTTCTCCGCGCCGATTAAAGCCGAGCGTAAAGCCTTCCGTGAAACGGTGCAGGCGCAGCGTTACGACGCGATTATCGACGCGCAGGGGCTGGTGAAAAGCGCGGCGCTGGTCACGCGTCTGGCGCACGGCGTAAAACACGGCATGGACTGGCACACCGCCCGCGAACCGCTGGCGAGTCTGTTCTATAACCGCCGCCACCACATCGCAAAGCAGCAGCACGCCGTAGAACGCACCCGCGAGCTGTTTGCGAAAAGCCTCGGCTATGCGAAACCGGAAGCGCAGGGCGACTACGCCATTGCGCAGCACTTTTTGCGCAATACATATCCCTGTGCTCAGCCTTATCTTGTCTTTCTGCATGCCACAACGCGCGACGATAAGCACTGGCCGGAAACACACTGGCGAAGGCTGATTGAACTAATGCAACCCTCCGGTATCCATATTAAACTCCCGTGGGGCGCTGAGCATGAGCGGCAGCGTGCGGCGCGTCTGGCAGCAGGCTTTTCCCACGTCGAGGTGTTACCCAAACTCACGCTGGCGCAGGTTGCCGCAGAGCTGGCAGGCGCTAACGCCGTTGTTTCCGTGGATACGGGTTTAAGCCATTTAACCGCGGCGCTGGATCGCCCAAATATCACCCTTTTTGGCCCGACCGATCCCGGCCTGATCGGGGGCTATGGCAAAAACCAGCATCAGATGGTCAGCCCGACTCAGCAAACGAAGGATATCAGCGCAGATGCGATTTTTTCATTTTTACAGGGCAGCCGTTGGCTTTCCAACAGGGATATTTAACCCATGAGTTACGTATTTCTGCTGATTTTACTCTTTCCGGTGAAGCTTATCCGGAAGCTGTTTCGCAAGGATACAGGGAAAAATCTGGTCATTCAGACAGCCAAAATCGGTGATTTTGTTAATGCAACGCCCCTTCTGGGCTGGCTGCAAAAAAGCGACGTGCTGATCAGTCGCAGCGTGGGTGCGCTGGCGAAGCATGACGAGAATATCGAGCAGATCTACTTCATCGAACAGCATAAGCGCAATCTATGGCGTAAGCTCTGCTTCGCCTGCAGGATCATGAACCGTTACGACAATGTCTACCTGCTACAGCCGAATAGCGTAAATCTCTTTTTCGCCTCCGTTTGTAACGCCAAAAGCAAGCAATTTTTAAGCACGTACACGCGCAGGTGGTATCACGGGATTTTCTATGCAATGGCCGATGGTACCGTTGAACACGGCAGAAAAACGCTGTCGGTAACGAACTATCTTAAGCTGGCCGACCGTTCGTTGACGTGGCAGGACTCTCCCAAGCACGCCACAAAGCCACTATTTAAACCAGCGACCTACCCGGCAATTCTCGACAAACCTGATGTGATCCGCATCGGCATCAGCATTGCCGCAGGTAATAAAGCCAAAACGGTGCCGCCGGTCATCTGGAAGCGAATTATTGACCGTCTCGCCGACCTGCCCTGCGAGTTTCATGTGTTTGGCGCCCCTGATGAACAGTCGTGGTTGGACGATATCACCCGCGCTTACGGTGACATTCCTAACTTGATCAGTCTGATTGGGAAAATCACGCTGGAAGAACTCCCGTGGGCTATTTCAAAGATGGATTGCTATATCGCGTCTGATTCCGGGAATATTTACATTGCCGATGCAGTGGGTGTACCTGTCGTCATGTTGTTTGGCCCGTGCTGCCATTACGAACAACGCCCTCTCGGCAATGTTCTGTTGATTGGAAATGATGAAAATATTAATTCATACGTATTCGAAACGCGTTACTATTTCAGCCAACCGAAAGAAGAGCTGTTTGCCGTAAGTGAAACCGATCTGGATAAGATTGCGAGTTTATTAACGACCCTGAATAAAAACAAAAAAGAATCACTTGAGGCGTAAAATGGGATCTTTGACCAAGCAACTGTATCGATATACGCATAAGCGTAATATGCGACATAATGAGAATTTGTGGCCATTTATTAAATTGTCCCGCAATGAAACCGGTGAAATATGTGATTTAAAATATAAGGGGTTGGATATCAAACTGACCTATTTATCCTTACTTCATCATCGATTCAATGGTGAGATCCTGATTGCGGCGACAGGCCCCTCAATCAAACATATTGATTTTGCAAAATTGCCGGCATCGGTAGCGACCGCTGGCGTGAACGGCGCATGGCACCTTAATAATCAGCTCAACTTTAGTCTTTATTTCATTGTCGACATGACATTTATCGACCGCCAAACGGCGCTTTTGAAACAATTAACAGGCTGTAAAAATGTTATTTTATTTACTACCGTCATGGGGATCGTCAAGCTTATAAATCGTTTCTCCTACGAAAACATCCAGTGCGAAATTTGTATCATTGAAGATATTTGTTATGAGACCTACAAACCTTCAATCAAACAGGATAATCTGCGTCAAGCTTTAGCGGACACACCAGAAATTGTTTTCTCTGATACGCATCCTAATATTGCTTTTAGTCGTGATGTGCGACATGGTGTGGTGGATGCTGGCACCGTGATATATTGGGCGCTCCAGATAATTTACTTTCTGGGATTCAAAAAAATTCACATTGCTGGTCTTGATATGAATAATTTCAACCAGCCACGTTTCTATGAAAGCAACGATACGATGTTGCCCTCATTTCTTGAGGATAAAGTGCATAATACTGTGCTCCCCGCGCTAACGCTGGCAAGCAACATATTCAAAGATGATAATATTTCAGTTATCAACCTCTCTCCTCAAAGCGCTATCCCTGACTCCGTTTTTCCCAGAAAGGATTTTAGTGATGTCTTCAATTAATTTGCAACGCGGCCTGTTCTATCCTTTTGTGCTCTTTATGTTTTTGAGCATGATTTTTTGCGGAGTCTCACGAGTAAATATCTTATTCCATATCACGCTGGCTCTATTTATCATCACTATGATTATCAATAGTGAGACACGCATCCGTTTTATCAACGATCGTGACTTCCTTCCTGCACTGGGGATGACCGGTGCCTTTTTGCTCTACTTTTCACTCTCAAATTTGTGGGCGGAATCTTCACATCTTAGCTCAGCCATCAGCCATTCCTTTTATTTATTTATTTTCCTGTGCCTTTATCGTCAGTGTGAGTTACAGGAAAGAAAAAAATACATCATTGGCGCAACCTATTTCGGCATCGTGGCACTGACGATATTAACGCTGGTTTATGTCAATAAAGAGCAAATATTTCAAAACCGGCTAACGCATGCTTTCCCGTTCTCCCCGGATAATGTCATTGATCTTGGGGGATACATGGCGTTGGGTATTCTGTTGAGCGCCATTCTAGTTCGCGAAACGCGTAACTACTGGTTCTATATTCCCGTTCCCCTGCTGCTGGTCTGCTTGATTCTGACCCAAAGCCGAGGGCCTTTCCTTTCGATGATTGTCGCCGCTATCGTTGCGTTTCTGTGTAAACCGAAATGGAATTTTAAGCTGTTAGCGGGCTCGCTGATCGTATTGTTAGCTATTGGCTCCATCCTCTATTTCAGCGGCTTCTTCGATATATTCCTCAAACGCGCGGAAGAATCTTCCCGTGCAGGCTCTGTCCGTTTCGGCATCTGGCAGCATGCCTTTGAAATAGCGAAACAAAAAATGATTTTCGGCTGGGGTTTCAATAAAGAACTTGAATTCATTAACGGCTATGGTCAACCTGTTACCACAACGCATAGCCTTTATTTAGCGACCTTCCTGAAGGGGGGAGTAGTGGGACTTCTGCTGCTTTTGAGTATGGTTCTCTTTGCGGGCAGACAATGTCTTCGCCACCTTGCTGCTAATCACAAAGCAGAGATTGCGGTTATTGTCTTTGCGCTGATGTTCTATGTTACCCAGGGCATGTTTGTGATCAGCAATCCGCGAGAATACTGGGTGCTATTCTGGCTTCCACTTGCCATTATTTTCAGCACCCCGGTAAAAACCGCGCTGCAAAAATAATTCCAGAGGCGCCGATTAATCGGCGCTTTTTTTATGGGAATAAAACTCCGCCAGCGTCATCCCCACCGTCTTATCGGATAGCCAGCTAAAAAGCGCTTCTAAATCCTGATATAACCCTTCAATCGCCGCCTCATCTTTAAAGGTCGGACTTCCGCCTGGCATAAATTCAGACGAGTGAAGCATAAACTCCACATAATCCTGTCCCTGCGACAGGCATTGCTGCGCGACCTGAATCATCTGCGACGCATTGCCACCGGTCGGTCGTAGCCAGTTCACGGAAGGCGAGCGATATTTACCGCGAAGCCGATCGTATCCCTGTTTGATCGTGTTCAACCAGGCCGGATGTTTATACTGAATGCTCATCGGCACTTCGAGTAAGGGGCTATTTCCCGCCCGGGAAATAGTATCTAAATCCATAAAATAGGCGTGGTCGGGGAAATGCTGATAATCCGTTCCGCCATTGCCCTGCGGAGCACCTTTCGCATTGCGCCAGTTCACGCGTGGCGTCACGGAGCAATCAACCTGGTAGCCCAGTTCAACGAGCAATTTTGCATAGCGGCTATCAAATGCCCAACGCCCGGCGCGGTGGCTCAGCATTTTGGTCTGGAATGTCTCTTCCAGCAGACGGGTCATGAACAGCACTTTCTCACGCATCACCTCGTCTGAAAATTCAATCAGATACGGTTGCCAGCGCCAGTCATCTCCCGTGAGATCGTGCTCAGGTGGGCTATTCCATGCGTGAAGGTGCATACCCACCTCCCCCTGACCGCGAGCGATCGCGTCCCTGGCGAATTCAATGAAAACGGGCTCGATTGCCATCTCATAGTTTGTCAGCCATACGGGCTTAAAACCAAAACGCTCACAGAGGGCCTGGAACCGGGCCAGATAGCGCGCATTTTCCGTTTTAATGACGCGGTGATTCTGCCAGAGATTATCGCCCTCAGTATCAATCGTGATGATAAACGCTGGTTTTTTCATAATGAGTCCGCATGACAGGGAAGTTAGCGCTATGTTACGCACTCACCAAAGCCTGAGTAAACCCTTCCTGGGAAATTCCTGAGATTATGGAGAAAGAGTGCAAGTCGCTACCAGGTCTATTAGAATTGCCAACAGTACAACGCCGATAAGATGATGATGAATAACTTACCTGACACGCCTGATTTGCGCATTCTACTGATCAAACTCCGCCATCATGGCGATATGTTATTGACCACCCCCGTCATTGATTCATTACGTCAAAAATGGCCACAAGCGCAAATTGACGTGCTGTTGTATGAAGAAACGCGCGATATGCTCGCCGCGCACCCGACGATTGGCACTATTTATGGAATCGATCGTAAATGGAAGCAGCTGGGCACGCTAAAGCACCTTCAAAAGGAGTGGCAGCTGCTCTGCGCGTTACGAAAGCAACATTATCATCTGGTGATAAATCTTGCCGATCAGTGGCGTAGCGCTATCGTCACCCGTTTCACTGGTGCGCCGGTTCGCCTCGGATTCGCCTTTAACAAACGCAACAATTCATTCTGGCGTTTTTGTCATAGCGATTTAGTCTCTGTTGCAAATCACAAATCCCTGCACACTGTCGAACAAAATCTCTCCATTCTGTCACCATTACAGGTCGCACCTGAGCCAGCTGTTACCATGGCCTACAGCGCAGAAGACTGGCACCACGCCCACCAGCAGCTGGTGCAAAAAGGAGTGGGCGATAACTACATCGTCATTCAGCCGACATCACGCTGGTTCTTCAAATGCTGGGATGAAAGCAAAATGGCGCAAACCATCACCGCGCTGCAGCAGGATGGGCATACCGTTGTACTCACGGCCGGGCCGGATAAAAAAGAGCTGGCGATGATAGATCGCATACTCGCCGCCTCACCGAAAACGGGGGTCGTCTCGCTGGCGGGACAGCTAACGTTGCGCCAGCTGGCCTCACTCATCGACCACGCGTGTCTTTTTATTGGCGTTGACTCCGTTCCGATGCACATGGCCGCCGCGCTGCAGACGCCCTGCGTGGCGCTGTTTGGCCCTTCCAAACTGACGTTTTGGTCTCCATGGCAGGTCAACGGTGAAGTCATCTGGGCTGGCGACTACGGTCCCCTTCCCGATCCCGACGCTATTGATACCAAAACGAAAGAACGCTATCTCGACGCCATTCCTGTTGATGCTGTCGTCTCCGCTGCAAGGAGATATTTGTCATGAAACACCATCGTCTGGCGATTGTTCGCCAAAAGTATCGCCCTGATGGCGGAGCGGAGCGCTTCGTTTCACGTGCGCTCACCGCACTGAGCAATCAGAATCTTGAACTCAACGTCATTACGCGTGAATGGCAGGGCGAGAGACAGGACGACTGGCATATCCATATTTGCGACCCGCGCAAATGGGGCCGAATTAGCCGCGAACGCGGGTTTGCCCATGCTGCCCGCGCGCTGTGGCAGCAACAGCAGTTTGATATTGTGCAAAGCCACGAGCGGATTCCGGGCTGTGATATCTACCGCGCTGGCGATGGCGTCCATCGCCGCTGGCTGCTACAGCGTGCGCGCATCCTGCCCGCCTGGCGCGCGAAAATGCTGATGGTCGACCGCTATCACCGCTACGTGATGCACGCCGAGCGTGAAATGTACCAGGCGCCAGAGCTGAAAGCGGTTATCTGTAATGCGGAGATGATCAAACGCGAAATCGTCGAAGACTTTGATATTGACGCAAAAAAGATACATGTGATTTATAATTCAATTGATTCCAGCCGCTTCGTTCCGGCCCAGGAAGCACAGCGTGCCGCGCTGCGTCAGCAATTTGGTTTGCCAGCCGATGCCGTGGTGTTCTGTTTTGTAGGATCGGGATTTGAACGAAAAGGATTGGCCAGCGCCATACGCGCTATCGCAGGAACTTCAGCCTGGCTGATTGTGGTTGGACAGGATAAAGCAGAACATCGTTATCGTGACCTCGCCCGTTCATTGGGCTGCGAAGGGCAAATCCGTTTCCTGGGGATGCAGAAAGAAACGCTGCCTTTTTATCAGCTATCCGATGGTTTACTGTTGCCAACGCTGTATGATCCCTTTCCAAACGTCATTCTTGAAGCGATGGCCTGCGGCTTGCCCGTCATTACTTCAGAGAGTTGCGGAGGCGCTGAATTTATTCAGCAAGGCCAGAACGGATTTTATTGTGACGCCCTGGATATCAACACATTGAAGGAGGCAATTGCAGCCACTCCTTCTCTGGGAAAAAATAACACGATGGGGCAAGCGGCACGTGAACGGGTAAAAGACGCCACCCCCGAAAAACTGTCAAGTCAGCTTATTTCGCTTTATCAAAAATTACTGGATTAAAAATGCGCATCCTAATGATTATTGATGGTTTACCCGGTGGGGGAGCTGAAAAAACAGTTCTTACACTTTCCAGCGGATTAACGGAAATGGGGCATCAGGTCTCCCTTTTCTCTCTGCGGAAAGTGTGTGATTACGCCATCCCGGAAGGCATTGATTATCAGGTGGTCCAGGATACCTGCAAAAAACCGTGGCGCAAGTTGACGGAGATCCCACGCCGAGCCCGCCTGCTGGATCAGGCCATTGAGCGGGCTGAGCGCAGCGGAAAATTTGACGTTGTGTTCTCTCATCTGCACAAAACTGACCGCATTGTGGCGCACTGCCGCGCGCTGGAGCGTGAAAAAGTCTGGTTCTGCGTGCATGGCATGTTCTCTTTCTCCTATCTTCGCCATCGCAGCGGGCTGTCGCGCTGGTTTAAGCATCTTAAAATTCGTCATACCTACGAAAACCGAAACGTTGTCGCCGTCTCAGGCGCCGTGCTGAAAGACCTTTCCGAGACCCTGGCTCTGAAACTCCGGCGTAAAGCGGTTATCCACAATCCTTTTGATATCCCTGAAATTCAGCGTCTGGCGGATGCCCCCTTCGAGATGCAAGGGAAGGATTACATCATCCATGTCGGCCGCTTCCATGAACACAAACGCCACGACCGTCTTTTACGCGCGTTCGCACAGAGCCAGCTCGACACTACGCTTGTCATGATGGGCAATGGTTCCGAAGCCAAAATTCAAAAGCTCAAACAGCTTGCCCGCGACCTGGGTATTGAAGACAAGACGGTTTTCCGTCCCTTCGACTCCAATCCCTACCCCTGGATTAAAGGGGCACGCCTCTTAGTGTTAAGTTCTGACTGCGAAGGTTTTGGTAATGTGCTGGTGGAATCCATTATCTGCCAGACGCCACCGGTCAGTACCAATTGTCCGGGTGGTCCCGCAGAAATTCTCACCGGCGCCTTAGCGCGCGGGCTGGCAGAGCTAAATGACGCGTCACTGGCAAAAACCATGGTAGATATTTATACCGCCCCGCCGGTCGTTGGCGATGCAACGATTGCGTCGTTCGGTATCAATGCCATTTGCCAGCAGTACATTGCTTTGGTCGACAATCAAAAATAATCAGGTTTCTTATGCAAAATTCAGCGCCATTGTTAAGCGTGGTGGTTGCCGTTTATAACGGCGAAGCTTTTCTGGATCAGTTCTTTACCTGCCTTGTGAATCAACGCATCGACAGCATGGAAGTCATTATTGTCAATGATGGCTCAACTGACCGCTCGATGCAGATCGTCGAAAGCTGGCGTGAAAAACTGCCGCAGATGCAGGTGATTGAACAGCAAAACCAGGGCGTTTCCATTGCGCGAAATACCGGCCTGGCCGTTGCAACCGGTCAGTATCTCTCTTTCCCGGATATTGATGACGTCTTCAAACCTGGCATGTACCAGCGTCTGCTGGATATGGCCGTCACGCAGGATCTGGATGTCGCCACCTGCAACGGCAACTACGTCTGGGAAAATGATAAGAAACCGTCTCGACCTATCTTCCCCGAGGATAAACTCGCCTCAACGGGCGTTATGACGGGCCCGGCATGGTTAAAGATGGCGCTGGATTCACGTAAGTTCCTGCACGTGACCTGGCTTAATATCTATCGCCACGATTTTATTCGTAAACACAGTTTCCATTTCGAACCCGGGCTGCGCCATCAGGATATCCCGTGGACCACCGAGGTGCTGCTTGCCGCAGAGCGCGTTCAGTACACCAGTGAACGCTTTTATGACTACTACATTCACTCTGCCTCGGTATCGCATACGCCGGATAATGACGACACGCTGATCCGCTCCGCTCGCCACTACATGAAAATCCTGCAGATGCTTGATGCCATTAACCAGCGTTACCCGGATAAAGTGAAAAATATCCCCGCCTGCCACTGGCAAATCGCCAAAGAGGGGCTGGGGATCATTCATACCTTCGACAACATGAAGGATGAGACAAAGAAAACAATGATTATCAAAGAGTTCTTCGACACCGGGATCTGGAAGCTTATCTGGAAAAGTGCCAAAAGCCCGCGTTTGCGCTGGCGCCTGGGCCGTCGCTACTTCCGTTTAAAACGGTATCTGGCATAAGAGATAGCTTTACCTGGCTTAAATGCTTAGAATTTGCCCGCCGAAACTAAAAAGACGGATAATCGCTTGGAATTGTTGTATACCGCCCTGCTCTATATCATTCAGCCACTGGTGTGGCTGAGACTGTTGCTTCGTAGCCGTAAAGCGCCTGCGTATCGTAAACGCTGGGCTGAACGCTATGGCTTTTGCCGCAATAAAGTCGCCCCGGACGGTATTTTGCTGCATTCCGTTTCTGTCGGTGAAACGCTAGCGGCGATCCCGCTGGTTCGCGCTCTGCGCCACCGCTACCCGTCTCTGCCGATTACCGTCACCACCATGACGCCAACCGGCTCAGAGCGCGCGTTATCCGCGTTTGGCAAAGACGTTCATCACGTCTACCTCCCTTACGATCTGCCCTGCGCTATGAATCGTTTTCTGAACACCGTTCGCCCGAAGCTGGTGATCGTGATGGAAACCGAGCTGTGGCCGAACATGATTTCCGCTCTGCACGCCCGTAAAATTCCGCTGGTGATTGCCAACGCGCGCCTTTCAGAGCGCTCGGCGAAAGGCTACGGCAAGCTGGGCAAATTTATGCGCCGCCTGCTGAGCAAAATCACGCTGATTGCCGCGCAGAACGAAGAAGACGCGGCGCGCTTTATCTCCCTGGGCCTGAAGCGCAACCAGCTTGCCGTGACCGGCAGCCTGAAATTCGATATTTCCGTTACCCCTGAACTGGCCGCCCGCGCCATCACGCTGCGCCGCCAGTGGGCTCCGCGTCGCCAGGTCTGGATAGCGACCAGTACTCATGAGGGCGAAGAGGCGATTATCCTGCAGGCGCACCGTAAGCTGCTGGAAACCTTCCCGGACCTACTGCTGATTCTGGTGCCTCGTCACCCCGAACGTTTTAAAGATGCCCGCGAAATGGTGCAGAAAGGCGGCTTCAGCTTCACCCTGCGCAGCAGCGGAGAGATCCCTTCCGGCAGTACCCAGGTGGTGATTGGCGATACGATGGGCGAACTGATGCTGCTCTACGGCATTGCTGACCTCGCCTTTGTTGGCGGCAGCCTGGTGGAGCGCGGAGGCCATAACCCGCTGGAGCCGGCAGCCCACGCCATTCCTGTGCTGATGGGTCCACACACGTTTAACTTCAAAGATATCTGCGCTAAATTGCAGCAGGCCGATGGTTTAATTACCGTGACCGATGCGGACTCGGTCGTCAAAGAAGTATCGACCCTTCTGACGGATGAAGATTACCGCCTGTGGTACGGTCGCCACGCCGTCGAAGTGCTGCACCAGAACCAGGGCGCACTCACCCGTCTGCTGCAGCTTCTGCAACCTTATCTGCCTCAGCGGAGCCACTAATGTCTACGCGTCTGTCGGTCGTCATGATCGCCAAAAACGCCGCCGACCTGCTTCCGGACTGCCTGGCCTCCGTCGCCTGGGCTGACGAAATTGTTATCCTCGACTCCGGAAGCACGGACAACACGGTGGACATCGCCCGGGCTGCGGGCGCAAAAGTCTTTACCGATACCGACTGGCAGGGCTACGGCATTCAGCGCCAGCGCGCGCAGGGTCACGCCACGGGCGATTATGTGCTGATGATCGACACCGACGAGCGCGTCACCCCGGAACTCCAGCAGGCCATTCAGGCGGTGCTTTCCTCACCCCAGCCTGGCGCCGTATACAGCATCGCGCGTCGCAACTACTTCCTTGGCCGCTTCATGCGCCACAGTGGCTGGTATCCGGATCGCGTAATGCGCCTCTACGAGCGCGGGCGCTTTCAGTACAACGACAATCTTGTCCATGAGTCACTGGCCTGCGACGGCGCCCAGGTCATCCCCCTGACGGGTGATTTGCTGCATCTGACCTGCCGTGATTTCGCCAGCTTCCAGCAAAAGCAGCTCAACTATGCCA
The DNA here is from genome assembly GCF_014982245.1 of Enterobacter cloacae complex sp. P6RS. Lineage (NCBI taxonomy): Bacteria > Pseudomonadati > Pseudomonadota > Gammaproteobacteria > Enterobacterales > Enterobacteriaceae > Enterobacter > Enterobacter cloacae complex sp. P6RS. The sequence continues at coordinate 26,984 of NZ_JADCLB010000010.1, read as the reverse complement.
CCGCATGGGCGCAGGAACGCCACCAGCGCGGCAAGAAGGCCTCGCTGACAGGAATCTTCACCCACACGCTGGGCGCGTTTCTGAAAACGCTGCTGCTGCGCGGCGGCGTGCTGGATGGTAAGCAGGGCTGGTTACTGGCGGTAGTGAATGCCCAGTATACTTTCAACAAATACACCGAGCTGTGGGCGCTCTGCCGCGGCTACTCAGAGAAAACGTGAGCCATGAGCACAAAAGCGATTTATCCGGGTACCTTCGATCCGATCACTAACGGTCATCTTGACATCATTACCCGTGCAGCGTGCATGTTCGACAAGGTGATCCTGGCGATTGCCGCCAGCCCCAGCAAAAAGCCGATGTTTGATCTCAACGAGCGCGTGCAACTTGCCACCGACGCCATTTCGCACCTGCCGAATGTTGAAGTTGTCGGGTTCAGCGATCTGATGGCGAACTTCGCCCGCGCCCAGCAGGCCAATATTCTGATTCGTGGCCTGCGCGCGGTGGCAGACTTCGAGTATGAGATGCAGCTGGCGCACATGAACCGCCACCTGATGCCGGAGCTGGAAAGCGTATTCCTGATGCCGTCAAAAGAGTGGTCGTTTATCTCGTCCACGCTGGTAAAAGAGGTGGCGCGCCATCACGGGGACGTTACCCATTTCCTGCCGGATAACGTCCACCAGGCGCTGATGGAAAAGCTAAAGTAGTTCTATTTCTGACACTGGCGGCAGTAGAACGTGGCGCGCTGGGCGTGCTTCGTGGCAATAATCGGCGTCCCGCATGCCCTGCATGGCTCGCCCTTACGGCCATACACCTGCAGCTCCTGGGCAAAATAGCCTGGTTTACCGTCGCTTTGCAGAAAATCCTTCAGGGTGGTCCCGCCTTGCTCAATCGAGCGCAGCAGCACTGCTTTAATGACCCGAACCAGCAGCTCACACTCCTGCGCGGACAGCGACGAGGCCAGCCGATCGGGATGGATCCCGGCCGCGAACAGCGATTCACTGGCGTAAATATTCCCCACGCCGACCACCAGCTTATTATCCATCAGCCAGGGCTTGATCGGGGTCTTTTTCTTCGCGCACTTCTCTTTCAGGTAGTCCGCATTAAACGCGTCTGAAAGCGGCTCAGGGCCCAGATGCGCCAGCACGTTGTGTCCTTCCAGCTCCTTCGTCCACAGCCACGCGCCAAAGCGCCGCGGATCGGTGTAGCGGAGCACTTTGCCGTTGCTCATTACCAGGTCAACGTGATCGTGTTTTTCCGCAGGCAATTCTTCGGTCAAGATGCGCAGGCTCCCGGACATCCCAAGATGGATAATGATCCAGCCGTCAGGCAGCTCCAGCAGCAGGTATTTCGCGCGGCGCTGCACGCTAAGGACGGGTTTGTCGCTTAACGCGTGGATCTCATCGGACACCGGCCAGCGCAGTCGTCCATTGCGAACGACGGCATGAAGAATAGTCGCGCCGACCAGATGGGGCTCAATGCCGCGACGGCTGGTCTCTACCTCAGGTAATTCAGGCATGGTTCCTCCGTTGAGATGCAGAATGCAAAAAACCCCGCAGTTGCGGGGTTTTTCAATACAAGGAGGCTAAAATTATTTGATTTTAGCTTCTTTGTACAGTACGTGCTGGCGTACAACTGGATCGAATTTTTTCAGTTCCAGTTTTTCCGGCTTAGTACGTTTGTTCTTCGTGGTGGTGTAGAAGTGACCTGTACCAGCAGAAGAAACCAGCTTGATTTTCTCGCGAATACCTTTAGCCATGATTTATTTCCTCTTTAAGTACTTAGTACTTTTCGCCACGGGCACGCAGTTCAGACAGAACTGTATCGATGCCTTTCTTATCGATTACACGCATACCTTTAGCAGATACACGCAGGGTGACAAAACGCTTCTCGCTCTCAACCCAGAAACGGTGAGAGTGCAGGTTCGGCAGGAAACGGCGTTTAGTCGCGTTCAGTGCGTGGGAACGGTTGTTACCGGTCACCGGACGCTTGCCAGTAACTTGGCAGACTCGGGACATGTCTATTCTCCAAAAATCAAATTAGCTCGAGCTTCGTATGGGGTATCGGCGCCTCGTCAGGCTTTACAGCCCGGTCATCGCGTAGTTCTAAGTGAACTCTCGATTGCCAGGCCCAAATGCCAAACCCGAGATTCTCAAAGGTGGCGTAGTATACGCTGACTCGGCGGTGTGCTCAAGTCCCGAACAGACAAAGATCCCGATGGATCGCGAGAAATAGCCTAAATCCAGCCATGTTCTGCAAAAGAAATGTACTCGCCGCGGCCAATTATCAGATGGTCCAGAACACGAATGTCCATGAATTGACAGCATTTGATAATGCGTTCGGTGATTTCTTTGTCAGCTCTGCTCGGTTCTGCACAGCCAGAGGGGTGATTATGCGCGAGGATCACCCCCGCTGCATTCACTTTTATCGCTTCACGCACAATTTCACGCGGATGTACCTCAACGTGGCTCAGTGTACCCGAAAACAGGCGGCTGTGCTTCAGTACCCGGTTCCTGTTGTCGAGAAAGATCACCATAAAGATCTCCCGCTCCAGACCAGATAGCTGGCTTTGCAAAAATTCGCGGGTCATGTCAGGGGTAAGGATCGGATCTTGCTCCTCCATCTGTACGTTATAAAATCGCCGGGCAAGTTCAGCAATACCCCGTAACTGGGCATACTTCGCGACGCCAATGCCTTCTACGTGCGTAAACGCCTCCAGTTCGGCTGTCAGCAAACCATGTAGTGAACCAAAATGGTCTATCAGATTTTTCGCCAGCGTAAATACCGTTTTTCCCTTCGTACCTGTACGTAAAAAGAGCGCCAGCAGCTCCTCGTCTTTTAATAACGCGACGCCATGACGCAGCATTTTTTCGCGCGGTAGCAGCAGTTCAGTCTCTTCCATGCCCGGCCTCCTTCTGTTTGCCATTATGCTGCCACAGGCAAATCCGGGGCTCGACGCTGAGGTTTCGTTCTTGCGTAGCGCCTCGCAAAGTGCATAAAGGACTTCATCACCCCCTATTTGGGATTGTGGTAAAATGCCCGCTCTCTGGTGAAACCCAACAGGAAAGAATCATGATGAGCCTGGCCGGTAAAAAAATCGTTCTTGGCGTGAGCGGCGGCATTGCTGCTTATAAAGCGCCGGAGCTGGTGCGTCGTCTGCGCGAGCGCGGGGCGGACGTGCGGGTCGCGATAACCGAAGGCGGTAAAGCCTTTATCACCCCTCTGAGCCTGCAGGCGGTTTCAGGATACCCGGTATCTGACAGCCTGCTCGATCCGGCCGCTGAAGCCGCGATGGGGCATATTGAGCTTGGGAAATGGGCCGATCTGGTGATTCTTGCCCCTGCCACGGCAGATTTAATTGCCCGCGTGGCGGCCGGTATGGCGAACGATCTGGTTTCGACCATTTGCCTCGCGACGCCTGCGCCCGTCGCCGTTGTGCCCGCCATGAACCAGCAGATGTACCGCAATGCCGCCACCCAGCATAATCTGGAGACGCTGGCTTCGCGCGGCCTGCTTGTCTGGGGCCCGGACAGCGGCAGCCAGGCCTGCGGCGACGTTGGCCCGGGGCGTATGCTCGACCCGTTGACGATTGTGGATATGGCCGCCGCCCATTTTTCACCTGTCAACGACCTGCAACATCTCAACATCATGATTACCGCGGGCCCGACGCGCGAGCCGCTGGACCCGGTGCGTTACATCACCAACCACAGCTCCGGCAAAATGGGCTTTGCAATTGCTGCCGCAGCGGCAAAACGCGGTGCTAACGTCACGCTGGTCAGCGGCCCGGTCTCGTTACCTACGCCACCTTTTGTACAGCGTATTAATGTTACCACCGCGCTGGAGATGGAAGCCGCCGTGCAGGCTCATGCGCAACGCCAGCAGATTTTTATCGGCTGTGCGGCCGTGGCAGACTATCGCGCCGAGACCATCGCCGAGTCTAAAATCAAAAAGCAAGGCGATGAATTAACACTGAAAATGGTGAAAAACCCGGACATTGTTGCCGGTGTCGCCGCATTAAAAAGCCATCGTCCTTACGTTGTTGGATTTGCCGCAGAAACGAATAATGTGGAAGAATATGCCCGGCAAAAACGTACCCGCAAAAACCTCGATTTAATTTGCGCGAACGACGTATCGCTGGCCACGCAAGGATTTAATAGCGACAGCAACGCACTGCACCTTTTCTGGCAGGATGGAGATAAAATCTTACCGCTTGAGCGCAAGGAACTCCTGGGCCAACAATTACTGGACGAGATCGTTACCCGTTATGATGAAAAAAATCGACGTTAAGATTCTGGACCCGCGTGTTGGCGAGCAATTCCCGCTGCCAACCTATGCCACCTCCGGCTCTGCCGGACTTGACCTGCGCGCCTGTCTCGATGACGCCGTAGAACTGGCTCCCGGTGCCACTACCCTGATCCCGACTGGCCTGGCGATCCACATTGCAGACCCGTCTCTGGCGGCAGTCATCCTGCCGCGCTCGGGTCTGGGCCATAAGCACGGCGTAGTGCTGGGTAACCTGGTCGGCCTGATCGACTCCGACTACCAGGGTCAGCTGATGGTGTCCGTCTGGAACCGTGGTCAGGACAGCTTCACCATTGAACCTGGCGAGCGTATCGCGCAGATGGTTTTTGTACCGGTGGTACAGGCAGAATTTAACCTGGTGGCAGACTTTGATGCCACCGACCGTGGCGAAGGCGGCTTCGGCCATTCCGGGCGCAAATAACCGCCCGACACACGTATCTCGCAGCGCCATAACGCAATAACAAACCGCAAACGTCAGTTTGCGGTCGCTGTGTGGATGCCAGCCTGGCAAGTGCTTATTTTCAGGGGTATTTTGTAACATGGCAGAAAAACAAACCGCGAAAAGGAATCGTCGCGAAGAAATACTTCAATCTCTGGCTCTGATGCTTGAATCCAGCGATGGCAGTCAACGCATCACCACCGCCAAACTGGCCGCCTCTGTAGGCGTGTCTGAGGCGGCGCTGTATCGTCATTTCCCCAGCAAAACAAAAATGTTCGACAGCCTGATCGAGTTTATTGAAGACAGTCTGATCACGCGCATTAACCTGATTCTGAAAGATGAAAAAGATACCACCGCGCGTCTTCGTCTGATTGTGCTGTTAATTCTGGGCTTTGGGGAGCGCAATCCGGGTTTAACCCGTATCCTGACCGGCCACGCGCTGATGTTTGAGCAGGACAGGCTGCAGGGCCGCATCAATCAGCTTTTTGAGCGTATTGAAGCACAGCTGCGCCAGGTGCTGCGCGAGAAGAAAATGCGTGAAGGCGAAGGATACAATACGGATGAGACATTGCTGGCAAGCCAGATACTGGCGTTTTGTGAAGGCATGCTCTCCCGCTTTGTGCGCAGCGAATTCAAATACCGACCAACGGACGATTTTGACGCCCGCTGGCCGTTAGTGGCAGCGCAGCTGCAGTAGCACCGCAGGCCCGGTAAGCGTAGCGCCGCCGGGCATTTTAATTACACGCCAAACTCTTCGCGATACGCCCGCACCGCCGCCAGGTGATCCGCCATCTCTGGCTTCTCTTCCAGATACGCAATCAGGTCTTTCAGGGTGATGATAGAGGTCACTTTGCAGCTGTAATCACGCTCTACTTCCTGGATAGCAGAGATATCGCCGCGACCGCGCTCCTGACGATCAAGAGAAATCAGCACGCCAGCCAGCGTCGCACCGTTGGCCTGGATAATCTCCATAGATTCACGGATCGCGGTGCCTGCGGTAATCACGTCGTCGACCAGCATCACGCGGCCCTGCAGCGCGCTGCCCACAAGATTACCGCCTTCACCGTGGGTTTTGGCCTCTTTGCGGTTAAAGCAGTACGGCACATCACGGTCATGGTGCTCCGCCAGCGCCACCGCCGTGGTGGTTGCAATCGGAATGCCCTTGTACGCAGGGCCAAACAGCAGGTCGAAATCAATCCCGGAATCCACCAGCGCTTCGGCATAGAAGCGGCCTAACAGTGCCAGATCGCGCCCGGTATTAAACAGCCCGGCGTTGAAGAAATACGGGCTCTTACGCCCGGATTTCAGCGTAAATTCGCCAAACTTAAGTACCTGTTTATTAATCGCAAACTCAATAAACTGGCGCTGATACGATTTCATGGATTCGCTCCTTTGGTTTTTTCTGTCTTACAGGCAAAAAAAAGGCGACTCATTGGTCGCCTTTAAAATCAATTTTCTAACGCCGCTTTTTGCGTCGTTACAATGGATTCGATTCCCCCTCGGGCCAACGCCAGCAGGGAGAGAAGTTCTTCATGGGTGAACGGCTCACCTTCCGCCGTCCCCTGCACCTCAATGATGCGACCATCTTCGGTCATCACCACGTTCATGTCGGTCTCGGCGGCAGAATCTTCAACGTATTCCAGATCGCAAAGCGCTTCACCATTAACGATCCCCACGGAAACCGCCGCGACCATCCCTTTCATAGGGTTGGTTTTCAGCTTACCGGCTGCAACCAGCTTGTTCAGGGCATCGGCCAGCGCCACACAGGCACCGGTAATGGACGCGGTACGCGTGCCGCCATCTGCCTGAATCACGTCGCAGTCCAGGGTAATAGTGAATTCACCGAGGATTTTCAGGTCAACGGCGGCGCGCAGCGCACGTGCGATCAGGCGCTGGATTTCCATGGTACGTCCACCCTGCTTACCCTTTGCCGCTTCACGGGCGTTACGGGTATGGGTCGCGCGCGGCAGCATGCCGTACTCGGCGGTGATCCAGCCCTGGCCCTGACCCTTCAGAAAGCGCGGAACACCTTCTTCGATGGACGCGGTGCAAAGCACTTTGGTGTCACCAAACTCAACCAGCACGGAGCCTTCAGCGTGTTTTGTATAGTTACGGGTCAGGGTGACGGGACGCACCTGATTGGCGCTACGACCTGATGGACGCATGATGGATTCTCCGGCTTGAAACGAATGTGGCTGCGCATTATACGGATAAAGGACGCTTATTCCTATCCTGAGAAGCCCCCGAAAGCTATAATCCCCCCATCTCTCCTTTAAAAACGGGAATGTCTATGATCCGCAGTATGACCGCCTACGCCCGGCGTGAAATCAAGGGTAGCTGGGGTAGCGCTACCTGGGAAATGCGTTCGGTAAACCAGCGCTATCTGGAAACATATTTCCGTATGCCGGAACAGTTCCGCAGCCTTGAACCTGTGGTGCGCGAGCGTATCCGTACGCGTCTGACCCGCGGGAAAGTGGAATGCAACCTGCGCTTTGAGCCCGATGCCAGCGCACAGGGCGAGCTGATCCTCAACGAAAAACTGGCGAAACAGCTCGTGAATGCGGCGAACTGGGTCAAAATGCAGAGCGATGAAGGCGAAATCAACCCGGTTGATATTCTGCGCTGGCCTGGCGTCATGGCCGCCGGCGAGCAGGATCTGGACGCGATTGCCGCAGAAATTCTGGCAGCCCTCGACGGCACGCTGGATGACTTTATCGTTGCCCGCGAAACCGAAGGTCAGGCGCTGAAAGCGATGATTGAGCAGCGCCTTGAAGGCGTCAGCGCTGAAGTGGCGAAGGTTCGCGCCCATATGCCGGAAGTGCTGCAGTGGCAGCGCGAGCGTCTGGTCGCCAAGCTGGAAGAAGCGGAAGTTCAGCTGGAAAACACCCGTCTGGAACAAGAGCTGGTGCTGATGGCGCAGCGTATCGATGTTGCTGAAGAGCTGGACCGTCTGGAAGCGCACGTTAAAGAGACCTACAACATCCTGAAGAAGAAGGAAGCGGTGGGCCGCCGTCTGGACTTTATGATGCAGGAGTTCAACCGCGAGTCGAACACTTTGGCGTCTAAGTCTATCAACGCTGAAGTGACCAACTCAGCGATTGAACTCAAGGTTCTGATTGAGCAGATGCGCGAGCAGATCCAGAATATTGAGTAATCGCTTTTTGGATGGTGTCGGCTGACGCCATCCATTATTATTTCTAATCCGAATTCCCGCCTCTTTTCAAATTCAGCAGCCAAGTATCAAAGATATTCAACATGCATTGATTAAATTTTATAGGTGAAACCCAATCGCCTTAGAAAATCTCAATCGTGATCTTGCGCACAAATCGCTAACCTTTCCGCGTTCACACCGGAGGGTATATGCTGCTTCACATTCTTTATCTTATTGGTATCACCGCCGAAGCCATGACTGGCGCTCTCGCCGCCGGGCGTCGCCGGATGGACACCTTCGGCGTGATCATTATTGCCACTGCAACCGCGCTGGGCGGCGGTTCCGTGCGCGATATCCTGCTTGGCCATTACCCGCTCGGCTGGGTGAAACATCCTGAGTATGTGGTTATCGTCGCAACGGCTGCCGTATTAACCACCATCGTGGCACCCGTTATGCCGCACCTTCGCCGCCTGTTCCTGGTGCTTGACGCGCTGGGGCTGATCGTCTTTTCTATCATCGGCGCGCAAATCGCGCTCGATATGGGGGAAGGTCCGGTTATCGCTACCATTGCCGCCGTGGTCACGGGCGTTTTCGGCGGCGTGCTGCGCGATATGTTCTGCAAACGCATTCCTCTGGTCTTCCAAAAAGAGCTGTATGCTGGCATCTCCTTCGCCGCAGCGGTGCTCTACATTGCCCTGCAGCATTACGTTTCAAACCACGACGTGGTGGTCATCTCCACGCTGCTGTTTGGCTTTACGGCCCGCATGCTGGCGCTGCGTCTGAAGCTCGGATTGCCCGTGTTTCACTATAAGCACAGCGCCCACTGATCTCAGAACCCATTGATGTGCTGCTGAGCAAGCCACCTGACCAGCACATCGATCTCTGGCGCGTGCAGCCAGGCAACGATTTGCCGCGCCTTCTCCGCTCCCGTACCCGGCAAGGCCTGCCAGGCCTTTTCACTGCGTTCGCTCATCTTCTGCCACGACACATCTTCCAACGCCTTCAGCGAGGCCTGTGGCAGCGGAACACCCAGCGCCATAATCCAGCGGATAAAAGGCTGCTCATGCACCTGATTAAAGCGATGCCAGAGCGCCAGCCCGCGTGCGGCAGAGAATCCCGGCGTCGACTGCAGTTGCTCCTGCGTTAATAGCAGCCACGAAAAGAGGTGTTCAAAATGATGCGCCTGCCAGAGTGTGCGCCAGCCTGACTCACCTAATCCTTCAATGTTGAATACCTGCTTTGAACTGAGCCACGTCAGCCGGGCAAAGAACTGTTCCATACACTCCGGCGAGGCATAAAAGCAACTCAGGGAGTGATAACGCGAGGCCGGAGGCTCAGGTTTTTGTCTTTCCGCCCCTCGCCAGACCACCTTATCAAACCGGGGGATACCCTGCCCTGCCAGGCTGACCTGGATCTGATCGCCCGGGGCAATATCCAGCCTCTGCCAGCGCCCAACCGAACCGAGACTCACTCGCTGCACCCGTTTATCGTCCAACTGCACAGGCTCAAGTGCCGCCACGACAGAAATTTTGCCCGTGCGCCCCACGGAAAAAAGAATATTCCTGACCTCTGCGACCTGTGCCGCAGGCGAATATTTCCACGCGATAATCCAGTTGCCTTCGCCGGGCAGCCAACTCTCCCCTGTAGGTGGCTCCGCAGACCGAACCACTATGCCATCCGTGGCAAAGGGCAATGCCGTGTTTTGCCAGGCCAAACGCTGTTTTTCAACAGCATCAACCGCTTGTACGGGCAACGTATAGCGCGCCGTCAGGGAAAAGCCTGCGCTGGACAGCTCAGACAGCCTGTTTTCCATTCCCTTCGGTCCATCCGGCCAGGCCCAGATAAATATTCCTGTCTGGCTCAAAAGCGCGTTGTCCTTTTGTCGCATCATCGCGCCCGCCACTTTTGCGCGAGCATTCATTCCGCCCATCTGCCGCTGGACGTGGTTTTCGCGTAGCCAGAAAAGCTCCCCCTGTAAGACGCTGTTTGCAAGCGCGCCGGATACCTCCTTGGGTACGGACGGGATCAAACGCACGCGGGCGGTCCAGTCCTCGCCTTTTAACCCATTACCACGGCTGATGGCCCGCGCTAGCTTTCCGTTGCGATACACCAGCGTCACCGCCACGCCATCGACTTTTGGCTGCATCCAGAGATTTTTCCGGCCGTGCATCCAGTGACCCAGCGCTTCTTTGCTGGCTGCTTTACGTACCCCCGTATGGGCAACAGGATGTTTTACGTTTCCCTCCAGCGCAGGAAGGGCGCTCTCAGCAAAATCGTTGCCGAAACAGCGCTGCCACTGGGTTAAACGGCCGTTGAGCTGGTCATACACTTCGTCACTGACCTCGCTCACCCCCAGCTTCCAGTAAGCCTCATCCCAGCGTTTGATTTGTGCACTTAATGACGCAATCTCTTTTTCGGCTTTTGCCTGTGACCACACCGGGCACACCGCCGCCCCGTAACCACACCACAACAGCATTAACCCGCTTATCCACCGCCACATCGCTATCCCTCCTTTGCAATGCAGGAGGTATAACCTGACGTGAGAAACGACGCTAATAGCAACCTTTCACGTTGCGAGGCGCTATCCAGCGTTAATTTTTATTGCTGCAAACCGCAGATAAAACCTGAAAACGGTACGCAAAATTCAATAATCCAGGGGAAAAAGTGTGACAAAGGCTACGTCACACAGCGGCGACGTGTATAATAAGCCCGTATGTAGGACTTCTTCGTTAACACATACAAAAGACTCTCATGGCTCAAGGCACGCTTTATATTGTTTCTGCCCCTAGCGGCGCGGGTAAATCCAGCCTTATTCAGGCACTGTTAAAAACCCAACCGTTGTACGACACACAGGTTTCTGTTTCTCACACCACGCGAGCGCCGCGTCCGGGTGAAGTGCACGGTGAACACTATTTCTTTGTGGATCACGACGAGTTCAGAGCGATGATCGGCAGAGATGCGTTTCTTGAACACGCAGAAGTGTTCGGTAACTACTACGGCACCTCGCGTGAAACCATTGAGCAGGTTCTGGCGACGGGCGTGAATGTGTTCCTCGACATCGACTGGCAGGGCGCACAGCAAATTCGCAAGAAAATGCCTGATTCGCGCAGTATCTTTATTTTACCGCCGTCGAAGGATGAGCTGGATCGCCGCCTGCGTGGCCGCGGTCAGGACAGTGAAGAAGTCATCGCAAAGCGTATGGAACAGGCAGTTGCAGAAATGAGCCATTACGCGGAATATGATTACCTTATTGTGAATGATGATTTTGATGCCGCGCTGAGCGATCTCAAAACCATTCTTCGCGCAGAACGACTGCGTATGAGCCGCCAGAAGCAGCGACATGACGCATTAATCACCAAACTGTTGGCAGACTGAACCCACTTTCAGTATCATGCCCAGTCATTTCTTCACCTGTGGAGCATTTTAAGTATGGCACGCGTAACTGTTCAGGACGCTGTAGAGAAAATTGGTAACCGTTTTGACCTGGTGCTGGTCGCCGCGCGTCGCGCTCGTCAGATGCAGGTAGGCGGTAAAGATCCGCTGGTACCGGAAGAAAACGATAAAACCACCGTTATTGCACTTCGCGAAATCGAAGAAGGTCTGATCAACAACCAGATCCTCGACGTGCGTGAGCGCCAGGAGCAGCAAGAGCAGGAAGCCGCAGAACTGCAGGCCGTAACCGCCATTGCTGAAGGTCGTCGTTAATTAAACCTGCGGGTCGCCCTTGTATCTGTTTGAAAGCCTGAATCAACTGATTCAAACCTATCTGCCTGAAGACCAAATTAAGCGTCTTCAGCAGGCGTATCTCGTTGCACGTGACGCTCACGAGGGCCAGACACGTTCAAGCGGTGAACCCTACATCACGCATCCGGTTGCGGTAGCCTGTATTCTGGCCGAGATGAAACTCGACTACGAAACGCTGATGGCCGCCCTGCTGCACGACGTGATCGAAGATACCCCTGCCACCTACCAGGATATGGAACAGCTGTTTGGCAAAAGCGTTGCCGAGCTGGTGGAAGGGGTCTCTAAGCTTGATAAGCTGAAATTCCGCGACAAGAAAGAGGCGCAAGCCGAAAACTTCCGCAAGATGATTATGGCGATGGTGCAGGATATCCGCGTCATTCTCATCAAACTCGCTGACCGTACCCACAACATGCGCACGCTGGGCTCACTTCGCCCGGATAAACGTCGCCGCATTGCCCGTGAAACCCTCGAAATTTACAGTCCGCTGGCGCACCGTTTAGGTATCCACCACATCAAAACCGAGCTGGAAGAGCTGGGCTTTGAAGCGTTGTACCCGAACCGCTATCGCGTGATTAAAGAGGTGGTGAAAGCCGCACGCGGTAACCGTAAAGAGATGATTCAAAAGATCCTCTCTGAAATTGAAGGGCGTTTGCAGGAAGCGGGAATCCCGTGCCGCGTCAGCGGTCGCGAAAAACATCTTTACTCCATCTACTGCAAAATGGTGCTCAAAGAGCAGCGTTTTCACTCGATCATGGATATCTACGCGTTCCGCGTAATCGTCCACGACTCTGACACCTGCTACCGCGTGCTGGGGCAGATGCACAGCCTCTATAAACCGCGCCCGGGGCGCATGAAAGATTACATCGCCATTCCGAAAGCGAACGGCTATCAATCTTTGCATACCTCGATGATCGGTCCGCACGGCGTGCCTGTTGAAGTGCAGATCCGCACCGAAGACATGGACCAGATGGCAGAGATGGGTGTAGCCGCACACTGGGCTTACAAAGAGCACGGTGGCGAAAGCAGCACCACCGCGCAAATCCGCGCCCAGCGCTGGATGCAGAGCCTGCTGGAGCTTCAGCAGAGTGCGGGTAGCTCGTTCGAATTTATCGAGAGCGTTAAATCCGATCTCTTCCCGGATGAGATTTACGTTTTCACCCCAGAAGGCCGCATTGTCGAACTGCCTGCGGGCGCAACGCCGGTCGACTTCGCCTACGCCGTGCATACCGATATCGGGCACGCCTGCGTGGGCGCGCGCGTCGACAGACAGCCTTACCCGCTGTCTCAGCCGCTCTCCAGCGGCCAGACGGTCGAAATTATTACCGCGCCGGGCGCACGTCCGAACGCGGCCTGGCTGAACTTTGTCGTGAGTTCCAAAGCGCGCGCCAAAATTCGTCAGCTGTTGAAAAACCTCAAGCGCGATGACTCCGTCAGCCTGGGGCGTCGCCTGCTCAACCACGCGTTGGGCGGCAGCCGCAAGCTGGCTGAGATCCCACCGGAACATATTCAGCGTGAACTCGACCGTATGAAGCTCACGTCTCTGGACGATCTGCTGGCGGAAATTGGTCTGGGTAACGCGATGAGCGTCGTGGTAGCGAAAAACCTGCAGCAGGGCGAAGCGACGCCATCTGCTCCAGGCGCATCCGGCCATGCTCATCTGCCGATCAAAGGCGCGGACGGGGTGCTGATCACCTTCGCAAAATGTTGCCGTCCAATCCCTGGCGACCCGATTATTGCGCACGTCAGTCCGGGCAAAGGGCTGGTTATCCACCATGAATCCTGTCGTAACATTCGCGGCTACCAGAAAGAAGCCGAGAAGTTTATGGCGGTCGAGTGGGATAAAGAGACGGCGCAGGAATTTATCACCGAAATTAAGGTGGATATGTTCAACCACCAGGGTGCCCTGGCGAACCTGACGGCAGCCATCAACACGGCCTCGTCCAACATTCAGAGCCTGAATACGGAAGAAAAAGACGGCCGCGTCTATAGCGCCTTTATTCGTCTGACCGCTCGCGACCGCGTGCATCTGGCGAACATTATGCGCAAGATCCGCGTCATGCCGGACGTGATTAAAGTCACCCGAAACCGAAACTAGGTTTATGAATTCACAACGTTATGCCCGTATCTGCGAAATGCTCGCCAGACGCCAGCCTGACCTGACGGTCTGCATGGAGCAGGTGCATAAACCTCATAACGTCTCTGCCATCGTCCGTACCGCAGATGCCGTCGGCGTGCATGAAGTGCACGCCGTCTGGCCGGGTCACCGGATGCGAACCATGGTCTCTGCTGCGGCAGGCAGTAACAGCTGGGTATCCGTCAAATCTCACCAGACGATTGGCGATGCCGTATCGCATCTGAAAGGACGCGGGATGCAGATCCTGGCGACAAACCTGTCCGATAAGGCCGTGGATTTCCGCGAGATCGACTATACCCGCCCGACCTGCATTTTGATGGGTCAGGAGAAAACCGGGATCTCCCAGGAAGCGCTGGATCTGGCGGATCGGGACATCATCATTCCGATGATCGGCATGGTCCAGTCCCTTAACGTCTCCGTGGCATCCGCGCTCATTCTGTATGAAGCGCAGCGCCAGCGTCAGAACGCCGGGATGTACGAGCGCAGCAACAGCATGCTGCCGGAAGAAGAACAGCAGCGCCTGCTGTTTGAAGGTGGCTATCCGGTGCTGGCACGCGTTGCGAAGCAGAAAAAATTGCCTTACCCCCACGTCAACGCGCAGGGCGAAATTGAAGCCGATGCCGAGTGGTGGGCCACCATGCAGTACGCCGGGTAACCTATGAAAGGCCGCCTGCTGGATGCTATCCCGCTCAACAGCCTGACGGGCGTGGGCGCGGCGCAAAGCAATAAGCTGGCAAAAATTGGCCTGCACACCGTGCAGGATCTCCTGCTTCATCTCCCCCTGCGTTACGAAGACCGCACTCAGCTCTACAAGATTGGCGACCTGCTTCCCGCCATTTACGCCACCGTTGAAGGCGAAGTCCTTAACTGCAATATCACTTTCGGCGGACGCCGGATGATGACCTGTCAGATCAGCGACGGCACCGGCATCCTCACCATGCGTTTCTTCAACTTCAGCGCGGCGATGAAGAACAGCCTGGCGACCGGCCGCAGAGTGCTGGCCTATGGCGAAGCCAAACGCGGGAAATACGGCGCAGAGATGATCCACCCGGAGTACCGCGTGCAGGGCGATCTCAGCACGCCGGAACTGCAGGAGACGCTCACTCCGGTTTACCCGACGACCGAAGGCATTAAGCAGGCGACGCTGCGTAAGCTCACCGATCAGGCCCTGGAACTGCTCGATACCTGCGCCATTACCGAGCTGCTGCCGCCAGAACTGGCTCAGGGGATGATGAGCCTGCCCGAGGCGCTGCGCACCCTGCACCGCCCGCCGCCAACGCTGCAGCTCAGCGATTTAGAAAGCGGTAAACACCCCGCCCAACGGCGTCTTATCCTTGAGGAATTACTGGCGCATAACCTGAGCATGCTGGCGCTGCGCGCCGGCGCGCAGCGTTTCCACGCTCAGCCGTTAAGCCCGAATGATGTGCTCAAAGATAAGCTGCTGGCCTCGCTGCCCTTTAAGCCCACCGGCGCGCAGGCGCGCGTCACCGCCGAGATTGAGCGCGACATGGCGCTCGACGTGCCGATGATGCGCCTGGTGCAGGGCGACGTAGGTTCAGGTAAAACGCTGGTTGCCGCCCTGGCCGCCTTGCGCGCCATCGCCCACGGCAAACAGGTCGCCCTGATGGCGCCGACAGAGCTGCTGGCCGAGCAGCACGCCAATAATTTCCGCGCCTGGTTCGCACCGCTCGGGATTGAGGTGGGCTGGCTCGCCGGAAAGCAAAAAGGCAAAGCGCGTCTTGCGCAGCAGGAAGCCATCGCCAGCGGCCAGGTGCAGATGATTGTCGGCACACACGCTATCTTTCAGGAGCAGGTGCAGTTTAACGGCCTCGCGCTGGTGATTATCGACGAGCAGCACCGCTTCGGCGTGCATCAGCGTCTGGCGCTGTGGGAAAAAGGGCTGCAGCAGGGCTTCCACCCGCATCAGCTGATCATGACCGCCACGCCGATCCCGCGTACCCTGGCGATGACGGCTTACGCCGATCTGGATACCTCTACCATCGACGAACTGCCGCCGGGCCGAACGCCGGTGACGACAGTCGCCATACCGGATACGCGCCGCAGCGACATCATTGACCGCGTGCGCAACGCCTGCACCCATGAAGGGCGCCAGGCCTACTGGGTCTGTACCCTGATTGAAGAGTCTGAACTGCTGGAAGCCCAGGCCGCCGAAGCGACGTGGGAAGAGCTCAAGCTGGCACTGCCCGAGCTGAACGTTGGCCTGGTTCACGGCCGCATGAAGCCTGCCGAGAAGCAGGCGGTGATGCAATCCTTCAAACAGGGGGAACTGCATTTACTGGTCGCCACGACGGTTATTGAAGTGGGGGTGGACGTCCCGAACTCCAGCCTGATGATTATCGAAAACCCGGAACGTCTGGGGCTTGCCCAGCTCCACCAGCTGCGCGGGCGCGTTGGCCGCGGCGCGGTAGCGTCTCACTGCGTGCTGCTTTACAAAGCACCGCTTTCAAAAACCGCCCAGATGCGACTGCAGGTGCTGCGCGACAGCAACGACGGCTTTGTGATTGCGCAAAAAGACCTGGAGATACGCGGCCCGGGCGAACTACTGGGCACGCGCCAGACGGGAAATGCTGAATTTAAAGTGGCGGATTTACTGCGCGATCAGGCCATGATCCCCGAAGTTCAGCGCCTTGCGCGCCATATTCATGAACGCTACCCCGAACAGGCGGCAGCGTTAATTGAGCGCTGGATGCCGGAAACCGAACGGTATTCCAACGCCTGATCTCAGGCAAATATCGGCAGCATCAGGTACAGCTTGATCACCAGCGCGTTGACGATATCAATGAAGAATGCGCCGACCATCGGGACCACCAGAAACGCCATATGCGATGGCCCGAACCGTTCGGTGATCGCCTGCATGTTGGCGATAGCCGTTGGGGTAGCCCCCAGACCAAACCCGCAGTGACCGGCCGCCAGCACCGCCGCATCATAGTTTTTCCCCATCATGCGCCAGGTCACGAACATGGCATACAGCGCCATAAACAGCGCCTGCACCGCCAAAATCGCCACCATCGGCAGCGCCAGCGAGGCCAGCTCCCACAGCTTCAGGCTCATCAGCGCCATCGCCAGGAACAGCGACAGGCAGACGTTGCCGAGCACCGATACCGCCCGTTCAAACACGCGGTAGAAGCCCATCAGCGCCAGACCGTTGCTCAGGATCACCCCGATAAACAGCACGCAGACAAACGTCGGCAGTTCAAACGCGGTACCCGCCAGCCATTGCGCAACCACTTTGCCCACGGTCAGGCAGATGGCAATCATCGCGATGGTTTCAATCATCACCAGCGAGGTGATGCTGCGTCCAACGTCCGGTTTTTCAAACGCGGTCGGCACCATTTCATCGTCCGGTCTGCCATTCGGCGTGGTGGAGTGCTTCACCAGATAACGCGCTACCGGGCCGCCAATCAGGCCCCCCAGTACCAGGCCAAAGGTCGCGCAGGCCATCGCCACTTCCGTCGCGTTTTCAAAACCGTAGCGTTCGATGAACAGCTTGCTCCACGCCGCGCCGGTGCCGTGACCGCCCGAAAGGGTAATCGACCCCGCCAGCAGCCCCATCAGCGGATCCAGCCCCAGCAGCGTTGCCATACCGATGCCAATCGCATTTTGCATCAGCAGCAGCCCCACCACCACAATCAGAAACACGCCGAGCACCTTACCGCCCGAGCGCAAGCTCGCCAGGTTGGCGTTCAGGCCGATGGTGGCAAAGAAAGCCAGCATCAGCGGGTCTTTCAGGGACATATCAAAATCAATTTCCCAGCCCATGCTTTTTTTCAGTATCAGCAAGGCCAGCGCCACCAGCAGACCGCCGGCGACAGGTTCAGGAATAGTGTATTTTTTCAGAAAGGAAACGCTGTGGACCAGCTTGCGACCAAGCAGAAGAACCAGCGTTGCGGCAACAAGGGTCGACAACGTATCGAGATGAATCATAAAAGGCTCCTGTTATGCGCGTATTCCATACACACGCGGCGTTATCCTGGGCCGGTTTGCGCTCGTCATGAGCCCCCGGCGCAAAAAGTGTAATTTTTTTTTCCGATAGGTTGTAAAAAACCTGCTCACAGCGGCAGATTTTCTTCCTTTTTTTTGCTGGCAATCGTTTGCTTTTACCAGGTGGTCAGATAAAATGCCCGCTTTTCCACCGTGGGATTGCCGCCGATGTCCGTTAACACCATAGAATCGCCAGATGCGCAACCGATTGCGCAGAAGCAAAATAGCGAACTGATTTACCGCCTTGAAGACCGACCGCCGCTGCCGCAGACGCTTTTTGCCGCCTGCCAGCATCTTCTGGCAATGTTTGTTGCGGTGATCACCCCGGCGCTGCTGATTTGCCAGGCGCTCGGTTTACCGGCGCAGGACACGCAGCACATTATCAGTATGTCTCTGTTCGCCTCCGGCGTGGCCTCCATTATTCAAATTAAAGCCTGGGGCCCGGTGGGGTCTGGGCTACTGTCGATTCAGGGCACCAGCTTTAACTTCGTGGCGCCGCTGATCATGGGCGGTACGGCGCTGAAAACCGGCGGTGCGGATGTTCCGACCATGATGGCGGCGCTGTTCGGCACCCTAATGCTGGCAAGCTGCACGGAGATGGTCATCTCCCGCGTGCTGCACCTGGCTCGCCGTGTAATCACCCCGCTGGTTTCCGGCGTGGTGGTGATGATTATCGGCCTGTCGCTGATTCAGGTGGGCCTCACCTCCATCGGTGGCGGCTACGCGGCAATGAGCGACCACACCTTCGGCGCGCCGAAAAACCTGCTGCTGGCGGGCGTGGTGCTGGCGATCATCATTCTGCTTAACCGTCAGCGTAACCCTTACCTGCGCGTGGCCTCGCTGGTGATCGCCATGGCAGCGGGCTATCTGCTGGCGTGGGCGCTGGGGATGCTGCCGGAGAACACCGCGCCGACCAACAGCGCGCTGATCACCGTCCCAACGCCGCTTTATTACGGCCTGGGCATAGACTGGGGTCTGCTCCTGCCGCTGATGCTGGTGTTTATGATTACTTCTCTGGAGACCATCGGTGATATCACCGCTACCTCCGACGTCTCTGAGCAGCCGGTTTCCGGCCCGCTGTACATGAAGCGTCTGAAAGGCGGCGTACTGGCGAACGGCCTGAACTCGTTTGTCTCTGCGGTATTTAATACCTTCCCGAACTCCTGCTTCGGCCAGAACAACGGTGTGATCCAGCTGACTGGCGTGGCCAGCCGCTACGTTGGTTTCGTGGTGGCGCTGATGCTGATCGTCCTCGGCCTGTTCCCGGCGGTGAGCGGCTTTGTGCAGCACATTCCTGAGCCGGTGCTGGGCGGCGCAACGCTGGTGATGTTTGGGACTATCGCGGCCTCCGGCGTGCGTATCGTCTCCCGCGAGCCGCTGAACCGTCGCGCGATCATGATTATCGCGGTGTCGCTGGCCGTTGGTCTGGGTGTTTCCCAGCAGCCGCTGATCCTGCAGTTTGCGCCGGACTGGGTTAAAAACCTGCTCTCTTCCGGCATTGCCGCGGGCGGTATCACCGCTATCGTGCTGAACCTCGTTTTCCCGCCTGAGAAGAACTGATCTCCCTCACGGCAGGCAGTCAATGCCTGCCGTGACATCTAATTACACCATTCCCGCCTTGAGCATTGCGCATAAATCGTGCATAACTCCCTTATGTTCGTTTCGCGGGATGGAAGACCATGAAATTTATTGGAAAGCTACTCGTCTATCTTCTGGTAGCCCTGCTTATTGTGCTGCTGGCGCTCTATATTTTGCTCCAGACCCGCTGGGGGGCGGCGCAGGTCAGCAGCTGGATTACGGTGAATACCGACTACGAACTCAGTTTCGACAAGATGAATCACCGCTTTTCATCGCCTTCCCACCTCATTCTGGAAAATGTCACCTTTGGGCGGGACGGTAAACCCGCCACATTAGTTGCCAAAAAAGTCGATATTGGCCTGAGCAGCCGTCAGATCACTGCTCCGCTGCACATGGGCACTATCACCCTGTTCGACGGCACGCTGAATCTCTCGCCTCAAACAGCGCCGCTGCCCTTCCAGGCCGATCGTCTGCAGCTGAACAACATGGCCTTTAACAGCCCGAATACTGAATGGGATCTGAGCGCACAGAAGGTCACGGGCGGCGTCAGCCCATGGCAGCCAGAAGCCGGGAACGTGCTGGGTAAAAACGCAAAGATCCAGATGAGCGCCGGCTCGCTGACCCTGAACGGCGTACCGGCCACCAACGTGCTAATCGACGGCCAGTTGAACGGCAAGGAGGTGGTGCTGAACACCATTGGTGCCGATATGGCCCGTGGCTCGCTCACCGGCTCCGCCCTGCGTAACGCTGACGGAAGCTGGATAATCGACACCATGCGCCTGAACGAGATCCGCCTGCAGAGCGACAAAACGCTGAAAGCATCCTTCGCGCCGCTGGCTACCATCCCCTCCCTGCAAATTGGCCGTCTGGAGGTCACCGATGCCCGCCTGCAAGGCCCGGACTGGGCGGTGACCGATCTCGACTTAAGCCTGCGCAACCTGACTCTCAGCAAAGGCGACTGGCAGAGCCAGGAAGGTCGCCTGTCCATGAACGCCAGCGAGTTTATCTTCGGCTCGCTGCATCTGTTTGACCCGATCCTGAATGCGGAGTTTTCCCCGCAGGGCATAGCGCTGCGTCAGTTCACCTCCCGCTGGGAAGGCGGTATGGTGCGCACGTCCGGCAACTGGCTGCGCGACGGTAAAGCGCTGGTTCTGGACGATGTTGCCATCGCCGGGCTGGAGTACACCCTTCCTGAAAACTGGAAAACGCTGTGGATGGAGCCGCTGCCGGAATGGCTGAACAGCGTCACGCTGCAAAAATTTGGCCTGAGCCGCAACCTGGTGATCGACATCGATCCCGCCTTCCCGTGGCAGATCACCTCCCTGGACGGCTACGGCGCAAACCTGCAGCTGGCGAAAGATCGCCAGTGGGGCGTCTGGGGCGGCAGCGCAACATTAAACGGTGCGGCGGCGACCTTTAACCGCGTCGACGTGCGCCGTCCGTCGCTGGCGCTGAATGCCAACGCCGCCACGGTGAACATTAGCGACCTGAGCGCGTTTACCGAGAAAGGTATTCTGGAAGCCACGGCGACGGTTTCACAGCTCCCGCAGCGGCAGACCACGGTGAGCCTGAACGGGCGCGGCGTACCGCTCAACGTGCTGCAGCAGTGGGGCTGGCCTGCGTTACCGATTACGGGCGACGGCAATATTCAGATGACCGCCAGCGGCAGCGTGCAGGCCAGTGCGCCACTGAAGCCAACGGTGAATGGGAAGCTAAGCGCGGTGAATATGGATAAGCAGCAGGTTGAGCAGACGATGACGGGCGGCGTGGTTGCAACGCCTGTGCAATAAAGTTTTTGATGTTTGTTCCCTCTCCCTGTGGGAGAGGGTCACGGTGAGGGCATCAGAGCGCATAATTACCTTAGGCCCGGTAAGCGAAGCGCCACCGGGCATTTTCCACCTCAGAGCTGAACCACCACCTCATCCCCCTCCGCTTTCACCACCACACCCCTCTCGCTGCCCGCGTGCGAGCCGCCTTTCACGCCACTCACCTTCTGCACGTTGCGCAAGCACACCGACCAGTTTTTCGCATCACCCGCGCCGGTAAAGGTCACAATGTCGCCCCGACGTGACGCCTTCAGCGTAAATGCCACAGACCCGTCCGGCGCAGGCACTTCGCTCACCGCCGCTGCGCCATCCTCCAGGTTAAACAGCTGGAAGGCCGTCCCCTCGTTCCAGGCGTAGTCCGGCTTCTGGTTATTGTTACCGAGCGCCAGCAGCGTGTTGTCGCGCACGTAGACCGGCAGGCTCATAAAATCGTGCTGCTGCTTATGCCAGCGGCTGCCATGGATTTCGTCGTTGTGCCACAGGTGCGTCCAGCGGCCTTCCGGCAGGTAGAACTGCACGTCCCCCGCCTCGGAGAACACCGGCGCCACCATCATGGAATCCCCCAGCATGTACTGACGGTCGAGGTAATCGCACGCCGGATCGTCCGGGAACTCCAGCATCATCGCGCGCAGCATCGGCGTGCCGAACTCGCGGGCCAGCGCCGCCTGACGGTACAGGTACGGCATCAGCTGACACTTCAGCTGCGTGAAGTGGCGCACCACGTCGCAGGACTCGTCATCGTACGCCCACGGCACGCGGTAGGATTTGCTGCCGTGCAGGCGGCTGTGGCTGGAGAACAGCCCGAACGCGCACCAGCGTTTATAGACGTGCGCCGGAGCGGTGTTTTCGAACCCGCCAATATCGTGGCTCCAGAACCCGAAGCCGGACAGGCCAATCGACAGCCCACCGCGCAGGCTTTCCGCCATCGACTCGTAGTTGGCGTAGCAGTCGCCGCCCCAGTGTACAGGGAACTGCTGCGCCCCAACGGACGCCGAGCGGGCAAACAGCACCGCCTCCTCTTCGCCGACGGTCTCTTTCAGCACGTTCCACACCAGTTCGTTATAAATGTAGGCGTAGTGGTTGTGCATCTTCTGCGGATCGGACCCGTCGAACCACTGCACGTCCGTCGGGATACGCTCGCCGAAGTCGGTCTTGAAGCAGTCGACGCCGATATCCACCAGGCCTTTCAGCTTGTCGGCATACCACCGGCACGCGTCCGGATTGGTGAAGTCGTAAATCGCCAGCCCCGGCTGCCATTTGTCCCACTGCCACAGGGAGCCGTCCGGACGCTTGAGCAGATAGCCCTTCGCTTTCAGCTCGCGGAAAATCGGGGATTTCTGGCCGATATACGGGTTGATCCACACGCAGACCTTCAGCCCTTTCTCTTTCAGGCGGCGGATCATCCCTTCCGGATCCGGGAAGGTTACCGGGTCCCACTCGAAGTCGCACCACTGGAAGGCCTTCATCCAGAAGCAGTCGAAGTGGAACACATGCAGCGGCAGGTCGCGCTCGGCCATGCCGTCGATAAAGCTGTTCACCGTCGCTTCATCGTAGTTGGTGGTGAACGAGGTGGTCAGCCACAGGCCGAAGGACCACGCAGGCGGCAGCGCCGGGCGCCCGGTGAAGCGGGTATAGCGGTTTAATACCTCTTTTGGCGTCGGGCCGTCGATCACGAAATACTCGAGATATTCCCCTTCGACGCTGAACTGCACTTTAGAGACCTTCTCGGAGCCGACTTCAAACGAGACGTTTTCCGGATGATTCACCAGCACGCCGTAGCCGCGGTTGGTCAGGTAGAACGGGATATTTTTGTAGGATTGCTCGGTGCTGGTGCCGCCGTCGCGGTTCCAGGTTTCGACCGTCTGGCCGTTGCGCACCAGCGCGGTAAAGCGCTCGCCCAGGCCGTAGACTGTTTCCCCCACGCCCAGATCCAGACGCTCGAACACGTAATTACGGTCGGTGTTACTGTCCTGCACGTAGCCGTTGTTTTTCAGCTGGCTGCCGGTAATGCGCTGGCCGTTGCGCAGGAAATCCAGCGCCCAGAACTCGCCTTTGGTGACGCGCACGCTGACGCTGCCGCTTTTCAGCTCGGCAAATTCGGCGTTGTTTTCAATCTCGACCTTCACGTCTTTCAGAACGTTCAGCGGATAGTGCGGACCGTTGTTCAGCGCGCCCTGGAAGTGCTCGATGCGCACCCCGACAATCCCTTCCTGCGGGGAAAACAGACGCACCGTGAACATCAACGTGTCGAGCTGCCAGGTGCGCTCACGCACGTCGCGCGGCGCAACATACACCACCAGGTCATTGCCCTGCTGCTCCACCTCGAACACCTGAACCGGATAGGTCACGTTCAGGCCCGGTTGAATAAGCCAGTTTCCATCACTGATTTTCATGCTTTCGTCCTCTTAGTTCTGCAATTCTTTACTGACCGGCAGGTTTTCAAAATCCTGCTGATTGCGGCGCGCGCCCTGCGCCAGCTCACCCAGGATTTTGGTCAGGAAGGGGGTTTTCAGCGTGTAGTAGCGTTTGGCGATAATGGCGCTCAGCACGTAGCAGATCGCCGGCGCCAGCGTAAACAGGCCGATAATGATGCTGATGGTCGCGCTGTTCTGGGTTTTGGCCGCCGCGTCGTAGCCGCCGCCTGCCAGCATCCAGCCGATCATCGCCCCGCCCAGCGCCAGGCCGAGCTTCAGCACGAACAGCGTGCCCGCAAAGCTGATGCCGGTCAGGCGTTTGCCGTTGGTCCATTCGCCGTAGTCGACGGTATCGGACATCATTACCCACTGGATTGGCGTCACCAGCTGGTGCAGCACGCCGATAACGAAGATAAAGGCGAACATCAGCACCGTGGCGTGCATCGGGACGAAGAACATCGCCACGCTGACCACCGCCAGCACGGCGTTGGTCCACCAGAAGATGCTGACCTTGCACTTCCAGTCGGTGAGCGGTTTCGCCAGCGCGGAGCCGATCAGATTGCCGACGCAGTAGGTGGTGAGGAATGCGACGAACACTTCCGGCGAGCCCATTATCCAGGTGCAGTAGTACATCATCGCCCCGCCGCGCACGCAGACGGCGAGGATATTGAGGATGGTCAGCACGCCGACGATGCGCCACTGGTCGTTTTGCCAGATATCGCGCAGGTCTTCCCGCATGGAGGTGGTGCTCGGCGGCACCTGGATGCGCTCTTTGGTGGTGAAGAAGCAGAACGCCAGCATCAGGAACGCGACCACCGACAGCACGGCGATCCCGCCCTGGAAGCCGAACGCCTTATCTTCGCCGCCAATCAGCTTCACCAGCGGCATCATCAGCACCGTGGAGAGCATGCCACCCGCCGTCGCCAGCACGAAGCGCCAGGACTGAAGGGAGATACGCTGCGTCGGGTCGCTGGTGATTACCCCGCCCAGCGCGCAGTACGGGATGTTGACCACGGTATAGAGCAGGGTCAGCAGCGTGTAGGTAATTGCCGCGTAAACCATTTTGCCGTTGAGGCTGAGGTCCGGCGTGGTGTAGGCCAGCACGCAGACGATGCCGAACGGGATGGCACCGAACAAAATCCACGGTCGGAACTTGCCCCAGCGGCTGCGGGTGCGGTCGGCGATCAGCCCCATGCACGGGTCGGAGATTGCATCCAGCGCACGGGCCAGCAGGAACATGGTGCCGACAAACCCGGCGGGAATGCCGAAAATATCGGTGTAGAAAAACATCATATAAAGCATAACGTTATCAAAAATGATGTGGCTGGCGGCGTCACCCATGCCATAGCCAATCTTCTCTTTTACTGACAATACTTCGCTCATATTTTTTATCCTTCACGCTGTAGGGGGCGCTGAGACCAGTTGCATTGGTTTTAAACCATTGTTTCAACGGCGGGTATTGCGTTTTCTGGTTAGCAGATTACGTTTCTTGTTTTTTGTGATCGCGATAAATGTTGGAGAGCACAAAAGGCTAACCTGAGGATTTTCTTAGGAATTAGCTGAAACAGGGGGGTACAGGTCAAAAGAGAGGTGAAAAAAGTGGTGTGGGGTATGTGGTAAATGCCTGAAAGTAGCTATAATGCGCCCCGCCTCCATGTAGCAATGCAGGCGCGGAAGATCGTCATCTCCGGTGAGGTGGCTGGACTTCAAATCCAGTTGGGGGCGCCAGCGTTCCCGGGCAGGTTCGACTCCTGTGATCTTCCGCCAAAAATGCCATGCTCACTTCTCAAATCATCCAATTTCCTTTTGTAAAAGGGTTGAGTTGATCTCTCTTCTTAATGTAAAACAAAGTATCAGAATAATAGATCTGAATCATAACCAGTGGTCCTACTCACAGCTAAACCCCTCAAGCAATGATAAAGGAATAAGAATGGATGAGATTGATTTTTCTTGTGAAATGGATTTTCACGTTGAACTTAAAATTTATGATAAATACTTATTCGGAAAGTTAATTTTTCCAAAAGAAAGACCAGCTTATCTTGAGTTGATTGTAAACGATATGTTTCTATCACTAAATAATGAATGTAATGAAACTATCGCGTGTAAATGTGGAAATGATATCTACACATTAATGGGATGTAATAAAATTGGCACAAAAATATTCCCTAAATTCATTATTAAAAACAAACCTGTCGATTTAACGACTTTCGATAAAATAGAAATAAGCATCGACCAGTTAAATATAATTCTTCACGATGGTTATTTCAGTAACAAATTTGAAGAAGATACTTTTATTAGTCCAATAAATCAATCTAACTTCGAGGTGGATGTAACCGATAGCGATTCAATAAAATCAGTATCTGATGAATGGATTAGCTGGTCAAGCATTTCCCATGAGAAAGATGTTGTAACAAGACTTACTCAAAGACATATTATAAGCATAAAGGCTAAACACAGTTTGAATTACGAGGAAGTGATAAAAGAGTCTCGCCACATATGCTTATTATTTACACTTTTAACATTGATACAGCTTCACATAAATTTCGCGTGGATTGTCCATAAGAACAAACGTTATGGTATCTACTTTCCATCGATAAAAGAAAGCTCAATCAAAAAAAATTGAATGGTATCATTCAATTATTAACTTGAAACAGATCGATTCGGATACCTGGTTTAATATCATTAACAACTCATATAAAAACATAAACT
>NZ_JADCLB010000010.1:0-590 GCF_014982245.1 Enterobacter cloacae complex sp. P6RS | reverse complement strand
AAAAGATATTGTCGAGATTTTATGGTATGCTATCCTATAATAGTTACTGGGAATATGATTTCCTAGGATTTATAAGTATATTTGATTTTTACCTTAGTTTGAAATTTAAATTTAATAAAAGACATCTAAATAGCTTTAAAAATAGATATATCGCGCAAATGAATGATGTATCATACAATATTAATAAATTTATATCATTACCTTTGGCCCAGTTTGAACGGTTGCTAACTATACGTAATGGTGTTGCGCACAGCGATCCAGATAAGCTAGATGTTCTTGATGATATTTCGGTTTTGATGATACTAAAAAAAAGATTAATAATACTATTAAATTATCTTGCGTTAAAAGATTTAGGCATCAATGATAATACTTATGCTGATTCAGCCTTGCGTTCGTTCAATCCTATTTTAATAAATTCAGCCCCAAGCAAAAAGTGGCTTCATAAAATAATAGATGATACACAAACAATAATATTATCAGAAGAGAATTTTGAACAACTAAAAAAACATTCAAAAAACTCAAACAATTTAATAATAATTAGTAAAAAAACAGGCGAGTTTATTTATGATGAAAGGTTAACAAACATACTT
>NZ_JADCLB010000001.1:0-108703 GCF_014982245.1 Enterobacter cloacae complex sp. P6RS | reverse complement strand
AAATTGTCGGCGGTGTGGTTGCCGTTATCGGTGCCGACGTTCTGGATTCGCTGCGTGATTCATAGGTTTGAACGGTTATCTGCGGGATGATTTTTGCATTACAGGGACAACTGCTGAAACTGTCCAGACTGCCTGCAACAAGGCGACCATCCGTTTTAATCCATCCAATGCCACCGACGATGCGGTAAGTATTGCCATCTTTACCACATGAT
Source organism: Enterobacter cloacae complex sp. P6RS (assembly GCF_014982245.1). Taxonomy (NCBI): domain Bacteria; kingdom Pseudomonadati; phylum Pseudomonadota; class Gammaproteobacteria; order Enterobacterales; family Enterobacteriaceae; genus Enterobacter; species Enterobacter cloacae complex sp. P6RS. The sequence continues at coordinate 108,491 of NZ_JADCLB010000001.1, read as the reverse complement.
ACCCGGTCACCCATTCGGGCAACTGATATGCCGTTGGTTCTTCTGTTTGATGCTCCTTCCAGCACACGACCACCACAAGTGGTGGGGTCATACATATGCAAAATGTATCCTCTTGCCATAAGTCCTTCTACTTATTATAAAAATAATCCAACAGGCCATTTTACATGCAATAACCACACTATCAATAAGCACTACTTCTAAGTAAAACACCGTTTCAAAACAAGAAAAATCAGGTAATATCGAAAAGCCGCGCTAACCGCAATTCTTCAGTACAATTTTCCCGCCAACCTCTGTAGAATTCCTGCCCTGACCACTCCAAAAATCGAACAATTTTTAACCTATGAGCAATGTTACGCACCAGCCGAAAATCGGCTTCGTCTCCCTGGGCTGCCCGAAAAACCTGGTGGATTCAGAACGCATCCTGACCGAACTGCGCACCGAGGGCTATGACGTGGTGCCAAGCTACGATAACGCCGATATGGTGATCGTTAACACCTGCGGGTTTATCGACAGCGCGGTCCAGGAGTCACTGGAAGCGATCGGTGAAGCGCTGACCGAAAACGGCAAAGTGATCGTGACCGGCTGCCTGGGCGCGAAAGTGGACCAAATCCGCGAAGTGCACCCGAAGGTGCTGGAGATCACCGGCCCGCACAGCTACGAGCAGGTGCTGGAACATGTTCATCACTACGTGCCAAAACCAAAGCACAACCCGTTCCTGAGCCTGGTGCCGGAACAGGGCGTGAAGCTGACGCCGCGTCACTACGCCTACCTGAAAATTTCTGAAGGCTGCAACCATCGCTGCACCTTCTGCATCATCCCGTCGATGCGTGGCGATCTGGTGAGCCGTCCGATTGGCGAAGTGCTGGCGGAAGCGAAACGTCTGGCCGATGCGGGCGTGAAGGAGCTGCTGGTGATTTCCCAGGACACCTCGGCTTACGGCGTAGACGTTAAACACCGCTCCGGTTTCCACAACGGCGAGCCGGTGAAAACCAGCATGGTGGGCCTATGCGAGCAGCTGTCCAAACTCGGTATCTGGACGCGCCTGCACTACGTTTACCCGTACCCGCACGTTGACGACGTCATCCCGCTGATGGCGGAAGGCAAAATCTTGCCATACCTGGACATCCCGCTGCAGCACGCCAGCCCGCGTATCCTGAAGCTGATGAAGCGTCCTGGCTCCGTTGACCGCCAGCTGGCGCGCATCAAGCAGTGGCGTGAAATCTGTCCGGACCTGACCCTGCGCTCCACCTTTATCGTCGGCTTCCCGGGTGAAACCGAAGAAGACTTCCAGATGCTGCTCGACTTCCTGAAAGAAGCGCGCCTGGACCGTGTCGGCTGCTTCAAGTACAGCCCGGTGGAAGGCGCAACCGCCAACGAGCTGGCAGACCAGGTGCCGGAAGAGGTTAAGGAAGAGCGCTGGAACCGCTTCATGCAGCTGCAGCAGCAGATTTCTGCCGAGCGTCTGCAGGAAAAAGTGGGCCGTGAGATCATGGTTATCATCGACGAAGTGGACGAAGAAGGCGCGATTGGCCGCAGCATGGCGGACGCCCCTGAAATCGACGGCGCGGTGTACCTGAACGGCGAAACCAACGTTAAGCCGGGTGATATTATTCGCGTCAAAGTTGAAAACGCGGACGAGTATGACCTGTGGGGTAGCCGGGTTTAATCTCACTGCACATCTTTTACAGGCCGGGTAAGGCGTAGCCGCCACCCGGCACATTTCACTGCACTACCCCTTAATCCTCGGATCCAGCGCGTCGCGCAGTCCATCCCCCAGCAGGTTAAACGCCAGCACGGTCAGGAAAATCGCCAGGCTCGGGAAGATCGCCACGTGTGGCGCAATCACCATATCGGCCCTCGCCTCGTTCAGCATCGCGCCCCATTCCGGCGTCGGAGGCTGTGCCCCTAGCCCCAGAAACGACAGGCTGGCCGCCGAAATAATCGACACGCCGATACGCATGGTGAAATAGACCACGATGGACGACACCGTCCCGGGCAGAATATGGCTGAACAGAATGGTGGTATCGCTGGCCCCCATGCTGCGGGCCGACTCGATAAATGTCTGCTGCTTCAGCACCAGCGTGTTGCCGCGCACCAGGCGGGCAAAGGCCGGAATCGAAAAGACCGCCACCGCGATAATAACGTTGGCCATACCGCTGCCCATAATGGCGACAACGGCAATCGCCAGCAGAATGCCGGGAAAGGCAAACAGCACGTCGCAGATGCGCATGATGATGCGGTCCCACCAGCCTTCATAATACCCGGCGACGAGCCCCAGCACGGTACCGATAGCCGCGCCGATCAGCACCGCGACAACCCCGGCGGCGAGAGAAATTTGCGCCCCCACCAGCACGCGGCTGAAGATATCGCGGCCAAGCGAGTCCACGCCGAACCAGTGCAGCATTGAGGGGCCGTCGTTCAGGCGGTCGTAGTCAAAGTAGTTTTCCGCATCAAACGGCGCTACCCACGGCGCAACGATCGCCACGGCAATTAGCACCAGCACGAACAGCCCCGCCGCCATTGCGACCGGCTGACGGCGAAAACGTCGCCAGAATTCGGACCACGGGGTACGGACATGCTCCGGTTTCAGCCCCGGCATCGCGTTCAAAACGGCCTGACGCCGCCAGTTCAACAATCGCATCTTACTTATACCTGATGGCCGGGTTAATGGCGGCGTAGAGCACGTCCACCACTAAGTTGATAAGAATAAACTCCAGCGAGAAAAGCAGGACTTCCGCCTGAATCACCGGGTAGTCGCGCATCTCGACGGAATCGACCAGCAGACGCCCCAGCCCCGGCCAGTTGAAGACCTTTTCCACGACGATAGAGCCACCCAGCAGGAAACCAAACTGCAGCCCCATCATCGTCACCACCGGGATCATCGCATTGCGGAACCCGTGCTTGAGAATGACCCACTTCTCGCTGACTCCTTTCGCCCGCGCGGTGCGAATATAATCTTCGCTCAGCACGTCCACGAACGAGGCGCGGGTAAAGCGGGCCATCACCGCCGACACGGCAGCGCCCAGCGTCATGGAGGGCAGAATGTAATGCTTCCAGGTATCGGCCCCGACGGTCGGCAGCCAGCCCAGTTCAACGGAAAAGATTTGCATCAGCAGCATCCCCAGCGCGAATGCCGGGAAGGAGATGCCGGTCACCGCCAGGGCCATGCCGAGCTTGTCCGGCCAGCGGTTGCGCCAGACGGCCGCAATAATCCCCGCGCCCAGCCCAAACGCCACCGCCCAGCCCATGCTGGCAATCGTTAACCAGAACGTGGGCATAAAGCGGCTGGCAATCTCCTCCGACACCGGACGCCTCGACACCATTGAAATACCAAAGTCGCCCTGCAGAACGTTGCACATATAGTGCAGAAACTGCATATACAGCGGCTGGTCGAGGCCCAGCTGTTTACGCACCAGCTCAATGACGGTGGCATCCGCTTCGGGCCCGGCTACCAGGCGCGCCGGATCGCCCGGCAGCATGTGGACAAACAAAAACACCAGCACCGCCACTATCAGCAGCGTCGGGATAAGCCCCAGCAGACGTTTACAAACATAATTCAGCATGAGGTTTATTTTAAATCCGCATCGTCAAAGCTAAAGCCGGTGTCCGGCATGATGTAGAACCCGGTCAGCGCTTTATTATGGGCTGAGACCAGTTTCTCCACCACCAGCGGTACCCACGGCGACTCTTTCCAGATAATGTCCTGCGCGTCCTTGTAGAGGCGGGCTTTCTCTTCCGGTTTGGTGGTTTTCAGGGCATCGGCCAGGTCTTTGTCCACCTGCGGATTGCTGTAAAACGCGGTGTTGAACAGGGTTGGCGGCCAGTTCTGCGAGGCAAACAGCGGCGACAGCGCCCAGTCGGCTTCACCGGTCGAGGCGGTCCAGCCTGTGTAGAACATCCGCACGCCGCTCTCTTTCTGCCCTTTCCCCTCCACTTCTGCCGCACGCTGCCCGGCATCCATCGCGGTCACCTGCGCCTTGATACCCACCTGCGCCAACTGCTGCTGGGTAAACTGCAGCACCTTCTGCGCGGTACTGTGGTTATGCGACGACCACAGCGTGGTGCTGAAGCCGTTCGGGAAACCCGCCTCTTTCAGCAGCTCGCGCGCTTTAGCCGGATCGTACGGCCATGGCTGATAGCTTTGCGCATACGCGATAGACGGCGGCAGCACGCCGGTGGCCGGGGTGGCATAACCCGCAAAAGCGACCTTCACCAGCGCCTGACGGTTAATGGCATAGTTGATGGCTTCACGCACCTTCGGGTTATCGAACGGCTTCTGCGTGACGTTCATGCTGATGTAGCGCTGCATGATAGACGGGCTGGCAACCAGCTCCAGCTTGCTGTTTTTCTGCAGAATGGCGGCCTGCTCATACGGGATGGGGAAGGCAAACTGCGCCTCGCCGGTTTGCAGCATTGCCGCGCGGGTGTTGTTATCCACCACCGGGCGCCAGGTGATGGTGTCCAGCTTCGGCAGCCCCTGCTGCCAGTATCCCGCGAATTTTTTCACCTTCACAAAATCGGTCTGGTTCCAGGTGAGCAGCTCGTACGGCCCGGTTCCCACCGGGTGGAAACCGATCTCTTTACCGTACTTTTTCAGCGCGGCGGGCGAGATCATCGCCGTCGCCGGATGCGCCAGAATATTGATAAACGCGGAGAATGGCTCTTTCAGAGTGATTTTTACCGTTGCCGGGTCAACTACCTCGGTGCTGGCGATATTTTTATACAGGTTATAGCGCTTGAGGCTGTTTTGAGGATTGCTGGCACGGTCGAGGTTGACCTTTACCGCCTCCGCATTGAAATCAGTCCCGTCCTGGAACTTCACGCCGGAACGGAGCTTGATGGTATAGACCAGCCCGTCGTCGGATACGGTGTACCCCTCCGCCAGCACATTTTTCAGCTTCATCTCTCTGTCGAGACCAAACAGCCCCTGATAGAACGATTTCGCCACCGCCTGGGAGAGCGTGTCGTTGGCGTCGTACGGATCGAGCGTGGTGAAGTTGGAGCCGACGGCAACCACCACGTCTTTGGCGGCGAACGCGGGGGCAGCGGCCAGGGCTGCCGTCACGCTCGCGGCTAACAACCATCTACGCGCTACAAATGTAACCATTGTGTTCTCCTGCCTGTTGTAAGTTATAACCGTGAGAAGGCATTGTCCTGGCGCGGCGGAGCCACGAAATGACCTGGCCCGACCTCACGCAGCGCCACGCGCTCCACGGCTTCGCCGCGTTTACGAATATTGCTCGGCATTTCATCCTGCAGCAGCACGCGCTGCCCGTGACGATGCGCCGGATCGGCAACCGGGACCGCCGCGATGAGCTTGCGGGTGTACGGATGCTGTGGGTTCTCAAACACCGCTCTTCGCGGCCCGATTTCCACGATTTGCCCCATAAACATCACCGCCACGCGATGGCTGATGCGCTCAACCACCGCCATATCGTGCGAGATAAACAGGAAGGCGATCCCCATATCCCGCTGTAAATCTAGCAACAGGTTGATGATTTGCGCCCGGATAGAGACATCCAGCGCCGAGACGGATTCATCCGCAATCACCACTTTCGGGTTCAGCGCCAGCGCGCGGGCGATGCAGATACGCTGCCGCTGCCCGCCGGAAAACTCGTGCGGATAACGCCAGGCGTGTTCCGGCTTCAGGCCAACGCGCTCCAGCAACCAGGCCACGCGACGCTGCGCCGCCTCGCCGTCGAGCAGGTTATGCACCCGCAGCGGCTCCATAATTGAGTACCCTACCGTATGGCGCGGGTCGAGAGAGGCATACGGATCCTGGAAGATAAACTGAATATCTCGCCGTATCGCCTGTAATTTATTATCTGGCAGGGTGTCGATACGTTCACCGTTAAAGGTGATCGTCCCCTCCTGGGTCTCCACAAGCCTGAGCAGCGCCCGCCCGGTGGTGGATTTCCCGCAGCCGGACTCTCCTACCAGCGCCAGCGTTTCACCCGGCCAGAGATCGAAACTGACGTTTTCCACTGCATGCACTTCGCGCTTCAGGCGGTTGAAAATTCCGCTGCGCAGCGGAAAGCGGGTCACCAGATTGCGCACTTCGAGTATCGGTTTGCCCGACACCACGGTGTCCTGCTCGCCTTCATCCTCCTGCGGCTCTGTCGCCTCCAGGGAAATCAGCGGAAAACGACGCGGCAAATCGCTGCCGTTCATTGCCCCAAGCCGCGGCACCGCCGCCAGCAGCGCTTTGGTGTAAGGATGCTCGGGGGCATGGAAAATCTGCTCGACCGCACCGGTTTCCACAGCATTGCCCTTATGCATCACCAGCACCCGATCGGCGATGTCAGCCACTACGCCCATATCGTGGGTGATGAAAATCACCCCCATCTCCATCTCCTGCTGCAGCACTTTGATGAGCTGCAGGATCTGCGCCTGAATCGTCACGTCCAGCGCCGTCGTCGGCTCATCGGCGATCAGCACCGCCGGACGGCAGGAGAGCGCCATGGCAATCATCACCCGCTGGCGCATGCCGCCGGAAAGCTGATGCGGGTAGCGCCCCAGAATGGCCTGCGCCTCCGGAATGCGCACCAGCTCCAGCATGCGTCTCGCTTCCCTGAGCGCCTCATCGCCGCTCAGCCCCTGATGCAGCCGGATGGACTCGGCAATTTGCTCCCCGACCGGGAACACCGGGTTCAGGGAGGTCATCGGCTCCTGGAAGATCATCGCAATATCCGCCCCGCGCACGCCCTGCATCTGCGCGCCGCTCAGCTCGTTTAAATCGATGACCTGACGGTTACGGCGGCGCAGGAGCATTTTCTCGCTGCTGATTTGCCCGCCCGTCTGTTCCAGCAGGCGCATCAGCGCCAGCGCGGTGACCGATTTACCGGAGCCGGATTCGCCAACAATCGCCAGCGTCTCGCCGCGTCTGAGCGAGAACGATAAATTCTGTACTGCGGGGATGAACTGCCGCTCTTCCTGAAACGCAATATTCAGCTGATGGACAGCCAGCACCTCGCGGTTGTCCAGTTCTTCAGTGTGCGGCACGCGCTGCCCCCTTATTCACGATAGATGCCCGTGCTCGGCTCATCACCGGCATAACCCCAGGCGCGGTACATGCCTTCGCTGTTGAACGGCAGGGCCACGTTGCCCTCACGATCGACCGCAATCAGCCCGCCGACGCCGCCCAGGGCAGGTAATTTTTCCATCACCACGCGCTCGCAGGCCTCGCTCAGGCTTAAACCGCCGTAATCCATCAGCGCGGTGATGTCGTAGGCCGCGAGGGCGCGAATAAACACTTCCCCGGTGCCGGTACACGACACCGCCGCCGTGGCGTTATTGGCATAGCAGCCCGCGCCGGGCAGCGGGCTGTCGCCGACGCGTCCCGGCAGCTTGTTGGTCATGCCGCCCGTTGACGTCGCCGCCGCGAGGTTACCGGCTTTATCGAGCGCCACCGCGCCAACCGTGCCCATTTTGGTGGTTTCATCCAGCGGCGCAGTATGGTCAAGCTGCGTTATGCCCGCCGTACGGGCTTCCAGCAGCTGCTGATAGCGTTCTTCCGTGGAAAACAGATCCGGCGATACCGGTTCCATTCCGTGCTCAAAGGCAAATTTTTCCGCCCCAGCGCCCGCCAGCAGAACGTGCGGGCTCTCCTCCATCACCAGACGCGCCGCCAGCACCGGATTTCGCAGATGGCTCACCCCCGCCACGGCGCCCGCCTTCAGGGTGACGCCGTCCATCACGCAGGCGTCCAGCTCGTGGGTTTCATCCCGGGTAAAGACCGAACCTATTCCGGCATTAAAGAGCGGACACTCTTCCAGCAGGCGCACCGCCTCGGTGACCACATCCAGCGCGCTCTCGCCCGCTTCCAGCATTTTCTGGCCCGTTTCCACAATGGCGTACAGCGCGTCAATGTAGCGCTTTTCCTGCTCGGGACTGAACTGTGCACGGGTGATTGCCCCTGCGCCGCCATGAATTGCGATTACCGCATTAACCATTCGCATCACCCGTTAGCCTGATTCGCGGCTTTTTCTATAAATATCATTATCGTCGATGAAACTTCAGATGATTTTTGAATATAGAAAGACGCAACAGTGATGTAAAGCGTACACCCATCGGGTCATACAGTTAGCCGCACTTTTCTGCCATAATGGGTGCTTTCGTTGTTACTCCGCAGGAGCCCACCATGGATTTTACCGCCGGACTGATGCCGCTTGAGACGGCAATCTCGCAGATGCTTGACCGTATTTCTCCGCTGCATGACGTTGAGACGCTGCCGCTTGTGCGCTGTTTTGGTCGTATTGCCGCGCGCGATATCGTCTCGCCGATGAACGTGCCGGGGTTCGATAACTCCGCGATGGACGGTTACGCGGTGCGCCTGGCGGATCTCCAGACGGGTAACGCCCTGCCGGTGGCGGGTAAAGCCTTTGCGGGCCAGCCGTTTGGCGGCGAATGGCCTGCGGGCACCTGCGTGCGCATCATGACCGGCGCGCCGGTTCCGCAGGGCTGCGACGCCGTGGTGATGCAGGAAGAGACCGAGCAGACCGACGACGGGGTACGTTTTACCGCGAACGTTAAAGCGGGTCAGAACATCCGCCGCACGGGCGAAGACATCACCCTCGGCGCGACCGTTTTTGCCGCCGGGCAGAAATTGACGGTAGGTGAACTGCCGGTGCTGGCGTCGCTCGGCATCGCGGAAGTTGACGTTGTCCGCAAGGTGCGCGTGGCGGTCTTCTCCACCGGCGACGAGCTGCAGCTTCCGGGCCAGCCGCTGCAGGACGGCCAGATTTATGACACCAACCGCCTGGCGGTACACCTGATGCTAGAGCAGCTGGGCTGCGAGGTGATTAACCTCGGCATCATTCCAGACGACCCGGAAAAACTGCGCGCGGCATTTATCGAGGCGGACAAATCCGCCGACGTGGTCATCAGCTCCGGCGGCGTCTCCGTGGGCGAAGCGGATTACACTAAAACCCTTCTTGAAGAGCTGGGCGAAATCGCCTTCTGGAAGCTGGCGATTAAGCCGGGCAAACCGTTCGCGTTTGGCAAGCTTCCGCACAGCTGGTTCTGCGGCCTGCCGGGTAACCCGGTCTCTGCGGCACTCACCTTCTACCAGCTGGCGATCCCGCTGCTGGCGAAGCTTTCCGGCAACAAAGCCAGCCCGCTGCCGGAACGCCTGCGCGTGCGTGCCGCTACGCGGCTGAAAAAATCGCCGGGTCGTCTCGATTTCCAGCGCGGCATTCTGGTCCGCGGCGCGGACGGTGAGCTCGAAGTGAGCACCACCGGACATCAGGGCTCGCACATTTTCAGCTCCTTCAGTCTGGGTAACTGCTTCATCGTGCTGGAGCGCGAGCGTGGCAACGTGGAAGCCGGCGAATGGGTTGAGGTTGAGCGCTTTAACCACCTGTTCGGAGGCTGACATGACGGTGGAGCTGAGCGACCAGGAGATGATGCGCTACAACCGCCAGATCGTGCTGCGCGGGTTTGACTTTGAGGGGCAGGAAGCGCTTAAGGCAGCCAAAGTGCTGGTCGTCGGTCTCGGCGGGCTGGGCTGCGCCGCCGCGCAGTATCTTACGGCGGCGGGCGTGGGCAGGATGACGCTGTTGGATTTCGATACCGTCTCGGTGTCCAACCTGCAGCGCCAGACGCTGCACAGCGACGCGACGGTTGGCCAGCCGAAGGTGGACTCTGCCCGCACGGCGCTGGCGCGCATCAACCCCAACGTTCAGTTCACCCTGATTGACGCGATGCTGGATGACGACGCGCTGTTCGCGCAGATTGCGCAGCACGATCTGGTGCTCGACTGCACCGATAACGTCGCGGTCCGTAACCAGCTGAACGCGGGCTGTTTTGCCCACAAAATCCCGTTGGTCTCCGGCGCGGCAATCCGCATGGAGGGGCAAATCAGCGTCTTCACGTACGCGGAGGGTGAACCCTGCTACCGCTGCCTGAGCCGTCTGTTTGGCGAGAATGCGCTGACCTGCGTCGAGGCGGGCGTGATGGCGCCGTTGGTCGGCGTGATTGGCTCCCTGCAGGCGATGGAAGCGATCAAAGTGCTGGCGCACTACGGCACGCCTGCCGCGGGGAAAATCGTGATGTATGACGCGATGACCTGCCAGTTCCGCGAGATGAAGCTGATGCGTAACCCGGGGTGTGAGGTGTGTAGTCAGTAAAAAGTCGGGCGGCGGCTTCGCCTTACCCGACCTACAACGGCTCGAACGTAGGCCGGGTAAGCGTCAGCGCCACCCGGCAACCGCGTCAGATAGATATCCGTCCAAACGCCCCCTGCCAGTCCTGCTCAAACTTCACGATCGCCGCATCCACCGCAGGGGAAGTAATAAACTGCTGCGCCACGTCCAGCGGCAGCGTGATGGACTCGCAGCCTGCCACCAGGCAGTCCAGCGCCTGACGCGGGGTTTTAAAGCTCGCGGCCAGCACTTTTGACTGCGGCACGTGCAGCGTCAGCAGCTGCTGTAATTCCACAACGGTCTGGATCCCGTCCCCGCCCTGCGCGTCCACGCGGTTAACGTAAGGGGCCACATACTCAGCTCCGGCCAGGGCGGACAGCATCCCCTGCGCAGCGCCATACACCGCCGTGCCCAGCGTCGGGATCCCTTCCGCTTTCAGCATCTTAATGGCCGCCAGCCCTTCTGCGGTCACCGGCACCTTCACCACCAGGTCGTTAATGATAGCACGCAGCTTGCGCGCGTCTTCCACCATCCCTTCGGCGGTGGTTGCCATTACCTGCGCAAACAGACGGCCCTTACCGCCCATCGCGTCGTGCAGCGCGGGCAGCAGCTCGTCGAGCGGCGTTTTACCGGCAGCAACAATGCTTGGGTTGGTGGTCACGCCCGCCAGCGGGAAGATACGCGCCAGCTTTTTGACTGCCGCAACGTCAGATGTGTCGAGATAAAGTTCCATGATGTCACCCTCAAAATTAGCCTGCACTTACCCTATCACGATAAAACCTGCTCAAGAGTTGACCTGCATCAAGATAACTTTCATTCGAAAGTCATTTAATCTTCATATGCAACTTGAGGGCAAAAATATGATCTTCAATATTCAGCGTTATTCCACCCACGACGGCCCCGGTATTCGAACCGTGGTGTTCCTGAAAGGCTGCTCGCTGGGCTGTCGCTGGTGCCAGAACCCGGAAAGCCGCTCGCGCAGCCGGGACGTGCTGTTTGACGCGCGCCTGTGTCTGGAAGGCTGCGACCTGTGTCAGCTGGCGGCACCGGGCTGTATCGAACGCGCGCTCAATGGCCTGGTCATCCACCGCGAAAAGCTGAGTGAAGAGACGCTTAACACCCTCACCGACTGCTGTCCAACGCAGGCGCTTACCGTCTGCGGTGAAGAGAAGCAGGTGGACGAGATCATGGCCACCGTGCTGCGCGACAAACCCTTTTATGACCGCAGCGGCGGCGGGATCACCCTCTCCGGCGGCGAGCCGTTTATGAACCCGGAGCTGGCGCACGCCCTGTTCAAGGCCAGCCACGAACAGGGTATCCACACCGCCGTCGAAACCTGCCTTCACGTGCCGTGGCACTATATCGAGCCGTCATTACCGTACGTCGATCTGTTCCTTGCCGACCTTAAGCACGTCGACGGAGCGGTGTTCAAACAGTGGACCGACGGTTCGGCCAAACGGATCCTGGACAACCTGAAGCGCCTCGCCGCTGCCGGGAAAAAGATCACCATCCGCGTGCCGCTGATCCAGGGCTTTAACGCCGATGAAGCGTCCATCACAGCCATTACCAACTTCGCTGCCGACGAACTCGGCGTCGATGATATTCATTTTTTGCCGTATCACACGCTGGGCATGAACAAATACACCCTGCTCGGCCAACCTTACTCTGCCCCTGACAAACCGCTGGATAACCCTGCCCTGCTGGATTTCGCGCAGCAGTACGCCTGCCAGAAAGGGTTAACCGCGACCTTACGAGGATAAACCTATGACCACCCTGAATCTCAACACCCTTAGCGAACGTATTAAAGCGCATAAAATGGCGCTGGTGCATATCGTCAAGCCGCCGGTCTGTACCGAGCGCGCGCAGCATTACACCGAAATGTACCAGCAGCACATGGACAAGCCGATCCCGGTGCGTCGCGCCCTGGCGCTGGCACATCACCTGGCGGAACGCACCATCTGGATCAAGCACGACGAGCTGATTATCGGCAACCAGGCCAGCGAAGTGCGCGCTGCGCCGATCTTCCCGGAATATACCGTCTCCTGGATTGAGAAAGAGATTGACGATCTGGCGGACCGTCCGGGTGCGGGCTTCGCGGTGAGCGAAGAGAACAAGCGTGTGCTGCATGAAATCTGCCCGTGGTGGCGCGGCCAGACGGTGCAGGACCGCTGCTACGGCATGTTCACCGACGAGCAGAAAGGCCTGCTGGAAACCGGCATCATCAAAGCCGAAGGCAACATGACCTCCGGCGACGCGCACCTGGCGGTAAACTTCCCGCTGGTGCTGGAGAAAGGTCTCGACGGCCTGCGCGCCAAAGTGGACGAGCGCCGCTCGCGCATCAACCTGACGGTGCTGGAAGACCTGCACGGCGATCAGTTCCTGAAGGCAATTGATATCGTGCTGGAAGCCGTCAGCCTGCACATCAAACGCTTCGCCGACCTGGCGCGTGAGATGGCGTCTACGGAAACCCGCGAAAGCCGCCGCGACGAGCTGCTGGCGATGGCGGAAAACTGCGACGTGATTGCCCACGAGCCGCCAAAAACCTTCTGGCAGGCGCTGCAGCTGTGCTACTTCATTCAGTTGATCCTGCAGATTGAGTCCAACGGCCACTCCGTGTCGTTTGCGCGGATGGACCAGTATCTCTATCCGTACTACCGCCGCGACGTGGAGCTGGACCAGAGCCTGGACCGCGAGCACGCCATCGAGCTGCTGCACAGTTGCTGGCTGAAGCTGCTGGAAGTGAACAAGATCCGCTCCGGCTCGCACTCCAAAGCCTCTGCCGGCAGCCCGCTGTACCAGAACGTTACCATCGGCGGTCAGAAGCTGGTTAACGGCGAGCCGATGGACGCGGTGAACCCGCTCTCCTACGCGATTCTGGAATCCTGCGGTCGCCTGCGCTCTACCCAGCCAAACCTGAGCGTGCGCTACCATGCGGGCATGAGCAACGACTTCCTCGACGCCTGCGTGCAGGTGATCCGCTGCGGCTTCGGGATGCCTGCCTTTAACAACGACGAAATCGTGATCCCGGAATTCATCAAGCTCGGCGTTGAGCGCGATGATGCCTACGACTACGCGGCCATCGGCTGCATCGAAACCGCGGTGGGCGGCAAGTGGGGCTACCGCTGCACCGGCATGAGCTTTATCAACTTTGCCCGCGTGATGCTCGCCGCGCTGGAAGGCGGCCGCGACGCCACCAGCGGCAAGGTATTCCTGCCGCAGGAGAAAGCGCTCTCTGCCGGGAACTTCGACAATTTCGATGAGGTGATGGCGGCGTGGGACAGCCAGATCCGCTACTACACCCGCAAATCCATCGAGATCGAGTACGTGGTGGATACCATGCTGGAAGAGAACGTCCACGACATTCTCTGCTCGGCGCTGGTGGACGACTGCATCGAGCGCGCGAAAAGCATCAAGCAGGGCGGCGCGAAGTATGACTGGGTCTCCGGCCTGCAGGTCGGTATCGCCAACCTCGGCAACAGCCTGGCGGCGGTGAAAAAGCTGGTCTTTGAGCAGGGTGCTATCGGTCAGCAGCTGCTGGCGGCGGCGCTGGCGGATGACTTCGACGGGCTGACCCACGAGCAGCTGCGCCAGCGCCTGATCAACGGCGCGCCGAAGTACGGTAACGACGACGACAGCGTGGATATGCTGCTGACCCGAGCCTATCAGACCTACATTGAAGAGCTGAAGCAGTACCACAACCCGCGCTACGGCCGCGGCCCGATTGGCGGTAACTACTACGCGGGCACGTCGTCTATCTCCGCGAACGTGCCGTTCGGCGCGGCAACGATGGCCACGCCGGACGGACGTAAGGCCCACACCCCGCTGGCGGAAGGGGCAAGCCCGGCTTCCGGAACCGACCACCTTGGTCCAACGGCGGTCATCGGTTCCGTGGGTAAACTGCCTACCGAGGCGATTCTCGGCGGCGTGCTGCTGAACCAGAAGCTGAACCCGTCAACGCTGGAAAACGACAGCGATCGCCAGAAGCTGATGGTGCTGCTGCGCACCTTCTTCGAGGTGCACAAGGGCTGGCATATTCAGTACAACATTGTCTCGCGCGAAACGCTGCTGGAGGCGAAGAAACACCCTGACCAGTATCGAGACCTGGTGGTACGCGTTGCGGGTTACTCGGCGTTCTTCACCGCCCTGTCGCCGGATGCGCAGGACGATATTATCGCCCGTACTGAGCATACGCTGTAAGAAAACGCCCGGTGGCGCTGCGCTTACCGGGCATTCTGACTTTCATTCGAAATTAAATTTGTGCTCCCCGTCACCTTGTTATTAGAATGTTTCAAAACGCAGTGACCCAGGAGCACAGTATGACCGTTAAAGTTATCGTCACCGATATGGACGGAACTTTCCTTGATGATGCCAAGCAGTACGATCGTGACCGCTTCCAGGCACAGTTTGAGCAGCTTAAAGCCCGCGATATTGAATTCGTTGTCGCCAGCGGCAACCAGTATTACCAGCTCATCTCCTTCTTCCCCGAGTTGAAAGAGCAGATCTCCTTCGTGGCGGAGAACGGCGCGCTGGTGTTTGACCACGGCGAGCAGGTTTTCCACGGCGAGCTGACCCGCCATGAGTCGCAGATCGTTATTGGCGAACTGCTGAAAGACGAAGGGCTGAACTTTGTAGCCTGCGGTCTGGAGAGCGCCTACGTCAGCGACAAAGCCCCGGACGCCTTCGTGGCGCTGATGTCAAAGCACTATCACCGCTTAAAACGCATCAGCGATTACCGCGAAATCGATGACGTGCTGTTTAAGTTCTCCCTGAACCTGCCGGACAGCGATATCCCGAACCTGGTCGATAAACTGCACGTCTCCCTGGACGGCATCATGAAGCCCGTCACCAGCGGTTTCGGTTTTGTCGATTTGATTATCCCCGGCCTGCACAAGGCCAACGGCATTAGCCGCCTGCTGAAACGCTGGAAAATCTCCCCGCAGGAGTGCGTCGGCATTGGCGACAGCGGCAACGATGCCGAGATGCTGAAGCTGGTGAAATACGCTTTTGCGATGGGCAACGCGGCGCAGAGCATTAAAGACATTAGCCGCTACAGCACCGACGACAACAACCATCAGGGCGCGCTGAACGTCATTCAGGCAGTGCTCGACAACCACTCTCCTTTCGACGTCTGATCCTTTCCTCGCCGGAGCCCCGCTCCGGCCTCTCACTCTTTTTCCGACCTGTGGCTTGCGTCAAGTTTTTAAACTTGCATTAACTTATTTTTAACTTAAAGTATCACTTGTAGATATTTTTACTTTCGAATGAAAGATGAGAGGCAGTTATGACCTTTACCAGTGAAACCTTGCCGGCGGACCACAAAGCGGCAATCCGTCAGTTAAAACGTGAGTTACGCGCGCAGATCGGCGACGTGCAGGCGGTGTTCGACAAGCTCAGCGATAAAATCGCCACCCGCGTGGCGGAGATCAACGCCCTGAAAAATAAAGGCGAATCCGTCTGGCCGGTGATTCCGTTTGCAGATGTGAAAAACGGCACGATTACTGACGCTCAGCGCGAGGCCGTTAAGCGCCGCGGCTGCGCGGTGATTAAAGGTCACTTCCCCCGCGAGCAGGCGCTGGCGTGGGATCGGTCGATGCTCGACTACCTCGATCTGAACAAGTTTGACGAGGTGTACAAAGGGCCGGGCGACAACTTCTTCGGCACCTTAACCGCCTCCCGCCCGGAGATTTACCCGATCTACTGGTCCCAGGCGCAAATGCAGGCGCGCCAGAGTGAAGAGATGGCGCAGGTGCAGTCGTTCCTGAACCGTTTATGGACATTCGAGAGCAACGGCAAGCAGTGGTTTAACCCTGACGTCAGCGTGATTTATCCGGACCGCATTCGCCGCCGTCCGCCGGGAACCACCTCCAAAGGGCTGGGGGCGCATACCGATTCCGGCGCGCTGGAGCGCTGGCTGCTGCCGGCTTACCAGCAGGTGTTTGCCCGCGTGTTTGACGGCAACGTCGAGAAATACGATCCGTGGAACGCCGCGCACCGTACCGAAGTGGAAGAATACACCGTGGATAACACCACCAAGTGCTCGGTGTTCCGCACCTTCCAGGGCTGGACGGCGCTGTCGGACATGATCCCCGGCCAGGGGCTGCTGCACGTGGTGCCGATCCCGGAAGCAATGGCCTACATTTTGCTGCGTCCGCTGCTGGACGACGTGCCGGAAGACGAACTCTGCGGCGTGGCGCCGGGGCGCGTGCTGCCGATTTCCGAGAAGTGGCACCCGCTGCTTGTCGAAGCATTGACCAGTATTCCGGCGCTGGAAGCCGGTGATTCCGTGTGGTGGCACTGCGACGTGATCCACTCCGTCGCGCCGGTGGAAAATCAGCAGGGCTGGGGCAACGTGATGTACATCCCCGCCGCGCCAATGTGCGAGAAGAACCTCGCCTATGCGAAAAAGGTCAAGGAAGCGCTGGAAACCGGCGCGTCGCCGGGAGACTTCCCGCGCGAGGATTATGAAAAAAGCTGGCAGGACCGTTTTACCGTGAACGATCTCAACATCCACGGTAAGCGCGCGCTGGGCATGGCTTAACTGTCGTACAGCCCTTCCCGCTCCACGGCGGTGCGTCGTTTCCCCTGACGTATCCGCCGTACTGATTCCCGCACGGCCAGCGTGCCGTTCAGCAGCAATGTTCCTGACGGCGCGTCCGGGCGCATCAGCCGCTGCTGGAGCATATGCACCGCTTCCGTTCCCAGCTCGTCGCGGGGAACATGCACCGCCGTTAAGGGCACATCCTGGATCGCCGCCAGATTAAAGCCGTCAATGCTCATCACCGAGACGTCCTGCGGCACGCGCAGACCGTGATTTTGCAGCGCGCTGATGGTGCCTGCCGCCATAAAGTCCCCGCCTACCAGGAACGCCGTCGGCAGGTCTTTTCCCTTCTGTTGGTTAAGCCACTCGCTCACCAGTTGCTCCGTCTCTCTGGCGCTGAAGCTTGGCACCACCAGCAGATCGCGCCTGTCGTTAAACCTGAGATTATGAGCGTGCCACGCGTCGCGGATCCCCGCCAGGCGCAGCTCCATGGTGTAGCGACGCAGGCACAGCACGTTCATCACCTCGCGGTGCCCCATCTCGAACAGGTACTCCGCCGCCCGCTCGCCAATAGCACGGTGATCCGGGGCAACGGCAGGCAGGCGCATGCGGCGGTCCCGGCAGTTAATCAGCATGCAGGGTTTCCCCACATCCACCGCCAGATCGTGGATATGCGGATCGTCGATACCGAGCAGAATGGCCGCCTGGGTATCCGGCTCGTTCATGCGTGCCAGAAAAATCTGGGCGTCGCTGTCGTTCTCCTCCAGCGCGCAGTAGCGCAGCCGCACCTCGTGCGAGGCAAGCCCTTTGCTCACGCTCTGGATCACGCGGTAGTAAAAGATGTCGGACCGCTCGTCGAAGGCACGCTGAGGGGCAAAAACCACCAGGCTGTTAAGCAGCAGACGCCCCGCCGCCATGCCGTCCATTACCCCCAGCTCCCGCGCGCACGCCAGCACCTTAGCCCGCGCCTTTTCGCTGGTATTCGCTTTGCCTGCCAGCACACGGGAAACCGTACTGATGGAGAGCTGGGTACGGGCGGCAATTTCGGTGATTTTTAGCCTTTTGTCCATTTTGTGATCTGGCTCCATTTGCGAAATGAAAAAATTTTCATAGCGTGTTCATCAGGCAATAACTGATATAAAGACCATCATGCCAGAGGGTTTACGTCAATTATGAGAAATTTTGCACAAAATCCACTTTTGCCCTCTCATTTTCTTCCCTAAGGTGAACTTGTCACACAGCTTCCATACTAGTTGTATAGCAACTTAAGCATTCTAAGCGGATAGAAATCAAAGGCATAACAATCTGTGTGACACCTGAACCTCCGTCCCCTTACCGTCCGTCTTGTGGAGAGTAAAATGAGTCAGGACATCAATAACACCGTTGCGACAAGCAAAACCCGTCGCGTCATTAAGAATTTGCGCTGGTACGTGCTGGTGCTGTTTTTACTTGGCGTCACCGTTAACTACATTACCCGTAACTCACTGGGGATCCTCGCCCCGGAACTGAAAGAGAGCCTCGGGATCACCACCGAGCAGTACTCCTGGATAGTCGGCGCGTTTCAGATCGCCTACACCATTTTCCAGCCCCTGTGCGGCTGGCTGATCGACGTTATCGGCCTGAAGATTGGCTTTATGGTCTGCGCCGGGATCTGGGCGCTGATGTGTATCTTCCACGCGGGTGCCGGAAGCTGGCTACATCTCGCGATTCTGCGCTTCTTTATGGGTGCTTCCGAAGCTGCCGCCACGCCAGCGAATGCCAAAACCATCGGCGAATGGTTCCCGAAATCAGAGCGTCCCGTTGCCGCCGGCTGGGCGGGCGTGGGCTTCTCCATCGGCGCGATGCTGGCCCCGCCTATCATCTACTTTGCTCACGCCTCGTTCGGCTGGCAGGGCGCGTTTATGTTTACCGGCGTGCTGGCGCTGCTGTGGGTGATCCTGTGGTGGGCGTTCTACCACAACCCGGAACAGCACCCGAACCTGAGCCGCGACGAGCTGGCGTTTATCAAGCAGGATAACGAACCCGCACCGGTCAAGCTGCCCTTCCTGACCGCGCTGAAAACCGTCTCGAAAAACAAACGCTTCTACGGTATCGCCATCCCGGCCTTTATGGCAGAACCCGCCTGGGCGGTGCTGAGCTTCTGGGTGCCCCTGTACCTCGCCAAAGAGCACGGCATGGACCTGAAGCAGATCGCGATGTTTGCCTGGCTGCCCTTCCTCGCCGCCGACCTCGGCAGCGTGGCAAGCGGCTACCTGACGCGCCTGTACACCCGCTGGTTCGGCTGCTCCCGCGTGAACTCGGTGGTGGCAAGCTCCGTCACCGGCGCGTTTCTGATGATTTCTCTGGCCATCGTCGCCGTGACCCGCGACCCGTATATCACCATCGTGCTGATCTCCATCGGCGGCTTCGGGCACCAGATCATCTCCTGCATGCTGAGTGCCCTGGTCGTGGAGTCGTTTGACAAAGGCCAGATGGCGACCGTCAACGGCATGCGCGGCTCGGCGGCGTGGATCGCCAGCTTCCTGTTTTCCCTGTTAATCGGGGTGACCGCCGACAAAATCGGCTTCAACCCGCTTTTTATTGCCATGGGCTTTTTTGACCTGATTGGCGCTCTCTTCCTGGTGGCATTTATTGCTGAACGTCGCGCTAAGCGCGCCTGATAGTGGATGTATTGCATATGAAAACCCTGAAAAACTGGACCGTTGATAAGCAGTCTGCGAATCATCTGGAGCTGCTGGTGGATAATCAGCACCGCCTGTGCCTGTACGTGCTGGAACAGAACCTGTTCCGCGTGCTGATTAAGCGCAAAGGCGAGCTGGCGCTGGACCGCACCTGGAGCATCGCGCCGGAACAAGACGTGCCGTGGGAAGGCCGTCGTCGTGACGACTTGAGCGGTTTCTCCTGCCCGGCCTGGACCCTGACGCAGCAGGATGACACAGTGACGGTGGCAACCGAGCAGCTGCGCGTCACCGTCCACCAGCCCCTGTGGCTGGAGTGGCACTACCGCAATGATGCGGGCGAATGGCAGCCGCTGGTCCAGGATCGCCCGACCAGCGCCTACCTGCTGAACGCCCACGGCGACGGCGTGGCGCACTATCTCAGCCGCCGCAAGGACGAGCGTTTCTACGGGCTGGGCGAGAAAGCGGGCGATCTGCAGCGCAACGGCAAACGTTACGAGATGCGCAACCTGGACGCCATGGGCTATAACGCCGCCAGCACCGACCCGCTCTACAAGCACATTCCGTTCACCCTTACCCGCCGCGACGACGTGAGCTACGGCCTGTTCTACGACAACCTGAGCAGCTGCTGGCTGGATCTGGGCAACGAGATCGACAACTATCACACCGCCTATCGCCGCTGGCAGGCGGAAGCGGGTGATATTGATTACTACCTCTTTACCGGCAAGCGCGCGCTGGACGTCACCAAAGCCTTTGTGCGCCTGACCGGGAAAACGCTGTTTGGGCCGAAGTGGAGCCTGGGCTACAGCGGCTCGACCATGCACTACACCGACGCACCGGACGCGCAGAATCAGCTGATGAACTTCATCCGCCTGTGCGAAGAGCACGCCATTCCGTGCGATTCGTTCCAGCTCTCATCCGGCTATACCTCCATCAACGGCAAGCGCTACGTCTTCAACTGGAACTACGACAAAGTGCCGCAGCCGAAGGCGATGAGCCAGGCGTTCCACGACGCGGGATTAAAGTTGGCCGCAAACATCAAGCCGTGCCTGCTGCAGGATCATCCGCGCTACGGTGAAGTGGCGGAGAGCGGTCTGTTCATTCGCGATTCAGAAACCGATGCACCGGAACGCTCCAGCTTCTGGGATGACGAAGGCTCGCACCTCGACTTCACCAACCCGCTGACGGTGCAGTGGTGGCAGAACGGCGTGACCACGCAGCTGCTGGAGATGGGTATCGACTCCACCTGGAACGACAACAACGAGTATGAAGTGTGGGACGGGGAAGCCCGCTGCTTTGGCTTCGGCAAGGAGATCGCCATCAAGCATATTCGCCCGGTGATGCCGCTGCTGATGATGCGCGCCTCGCTGGAAGCGCAGCAGCGCTTTGCGCCGGAAAAACGCCCGTATCTCATCTCCCGCTCCGGCTGCGCCGGGATGCAGCGCTACGTTCAGACCTGGAGCGGCGACAACCGCACTAACTGGGACACCCTGCGCTATAACATCCGCATGGGGCTGGGCATGAGCCTGTCCGGGCTGTTCAACGTCGGGCACGACGTCGGCGGTTTCTCCGGCGACAAGCCGGACGCCGAGCTGTTCGTGCGCTGGGTGCAGAACGGCGTAATGCACCCGCGCTTTACCATTCACTCGTGGAACGATGACCACACGGTGAACGAGCCGTGGATGTATCCGGGCGTCACGCCTGCCATTCGCGGCGCGATTGAGCTGCGCTACCGCCTGCTGCCGTATCTCTACACCCTGCTCTGGCAGGCGCACGCCGACGACGAGCCGATGCTGCGCCCGACCTTCCTCGACCACGAGCACGACGCGCAGACCTTCGAAGAGTGCGATGACTTCCTGCTGGGCCGCGACCTGCTGGTCGCCAGCGTCGTCGAAGCCGGGCAGCGCGAGCGCCGCGTCTGGCTGCCGGATAACGAAACGGGCTGGTACGATTTTTACACCCACGCGTGGTATGCGGGCGGGCAATCCATTGTCCTTGATGCGCCGCTGGAAAAACTGCCGCTGCTGGTGCGCGCCGGGGCCGGTTTGCCGCTGAGCGAGCGCATCACGCATGTGAGTGCTGAAAAAGATTCGACCCGCGAGCTGAAGCTGTTCCCGGTTAAAGGCGTCGGCACAACCACGGGGCTGCTATTTGAAGACGACGGCGAAAGCTGGGGCTACCAGAACGGCAATGCGCTGTGGGTGGAATGGGAAATGGAGTGTGATGGCGCAACCATCAACCTGAAGGTCAACGCGCGCGGGGATTATCGTCCGGCGTGGAAGGCGCTTAAGGTGTCGTTACCTGCGGGGGAAAAACGTACGCTGCGGGTGAACGGGGTTGAAGGGAGCGAGTGGCTGGTGTAGTGCGGCCAGATGCCCTCACCCTAACCCTCTCCTACGGGGAGAGGGGATAAAGGCACGACGCCTTTCCCTAAGTATTTCGCGCTGCAGGAAGGCGGCAAACCTGTGAATCCCCGGGAGCTTACATAAGTAAGTGACCGGGGTGAACAGGTGCAGCCAACGCATCTGCAGCGTGAAAGACGACGGGAAATTAGCCGTCGATACCTTTGCTGCGCAGGTAATCTTCGTAGTTACCGCTGAAGTCCACCACGCGCTCTGGCGTAATTTCGATCACGCGGGTCGCCAGGGAGCTGACGAACTCACGGTCGTGAGAGACGAAGATCAGGGTGCCCTGATACATCTCCAGCGCCATGTTCAGCGATTCGATCGATTCCATGTCCAGGTGGTTGGTCGGTTCGTCCATCACCAGAATGTTCGGTTTTTCCATCATCAGCTTGCCGAACAGCATGCGGCCTTTTTCACCACCGGAGAGCACTTTGGCGGGCTTTTTGATGTCGTCCTGGCTGAACAGCAGACGCCCCAGAATGCTGCGCACCGCCTGCTCGTCGTCACCTTCCTGCTTCCACTGGCTCATCCAGTCGAAGACGGTCAGGTCATTTTCGAACTCGTACTCATGATCCTGCGCGTAGTAGCCAATCTGCGCGTTCTCGGACCATTTCACGGTGCCGTTGTCCGGCTGCAGTTCACCCACCAGGGTTTTCAGCAGGGTAGATTTACCCACGCCGTTGGCGCCCAGAATGGCAATCTTCTCGCCCACTTCCAGCAGCAGGTTGAAGTTTTTAAACAGCGGGCCTTCATCAAAGCCTTTGGTAAGCGCCTCAACTTCCAGCGCGTTACGGAACAGCTTCTTGTCCTGCTCAAAGCGAATGAACGGGTTCTGACGGCTGGAGGCTTTAACCTCTTCCAGCTTGATTTTGTCGATCTGACGGGCACGCGATGTTGCCTGACGGGATTTAGAGGCGTTGGCGCTGAAGCGGCTCACGAAGGATTGCAGGTCCGCAATCTGCGCTTTCTTCTTGGCGTTGTCGGCAAGCAGACGTTCACGCGCCTGGGTGGCTGCCGTCATGTACTCGTCGTAGTTGCCCGGATATACGCGCAGCTCACCGTAGTCCAGATCCGCCATGTGCGTACAGACCATGTTCAGGAAGTGACGGTCGTGCGAGATGATGATCATGGTGCTGTCGCGGTCGTTCAGCGTCTGCTCCAGCCAGCGGATGGTATCGATGTCCAGGTTGTTCGTTGGTTCGTCGAGCAGCAGGATGTCCGGGTTAGAGAACAGCGCCTGCGCCAGCAGCACGCGCAGCTTCCAGCCTGGCGCGACTTCGCTCATCGGGCCATAATGTTGTTCAACCGGAATACCGACGCCCAGCAGCAGTTCGCCCGCACGCGCTTCCGCGGAGTAGCCGTCCATTTCGCCGTACTGTGTTTCCAGGTCGGCCACTTTATAGCCGTCTTCTTCGCTCATTTCGGCGAGACCGTAGATACGATCGCGCTCCTGCTTCACTTCCCACAGCTCCGCGTGCCCCATGATCACTGTGTCGAGCACGGTGAACTCTTCGAAGGCGAACTGATCCTGACGCAGCTTACCGATACGCTCGTTCGGATCGAGCGACACGTTGCCCAGCGTCGGCTCTAAATCGCCGCCGAGGATCTTCATAAAGGTGGATTTTCCGCTACCGTTGGCACCAATCAGGCCGTAACGGTTGCCGCCGCCAAATTTGACGGAAATGTTTTCGAACAGCGGCTTACTGCCAAACTGCATAGTGACGTTGCTGGTAACTAACACGGAGAGATTCCTGCGAAAAGTGTGATAAACACGGCATTATGCCACAATTCCGAATTGAGATCCCGTGTTGCGGCAATCCACTAAACTTTAACAAAATCGAAAAAAATGTGATTTCGTACACATCTGAATTCCCTGTTAGCGGGAATGCACATATAATGCGCTCCCATCACAGATTCAGACTTATCAACTCATCGCCTGAATGGCTTAGA
This sequence comes from Enterobacter cloacae complex sp. P6RS, assembly GCF_014982245.1. Classification (NCBI taxonomy): domain Bacteria; kingdom Pseudomonadati; phylum Pseudomonadota; class Gammaproteobacteria; order Enterobacterales; family Enterobacteriaceae; genus Enterobacter; species Enterobacter cloacae complex sp. P6RS. The sequence goes on along the minus strand of NZ_JADCLB010000001.1, from coordinate 84,778 downwards.
TACCTCGCACAACATGAACATGAAATTAACAACGCTTTTTGCGGCGGCGTTAGCCGTAGTAGGTTTTTGTAAGACCGCGTCTGCGGTGACGTATCCCCTGCCGACAGACGGAAGCCGTCTGGTGGGTCAAAACCAGGTGGTGACGGTGCCTGAGGGTAACTCTCAGCCGCTGGAGTATTTCGCCGCGCAGTACCAGCTGGGCCTGTCCAACATGCTGGAAGCGAACCCGGGCGTTGACCCGTATCTGCCAAAAGCAGGTACCGTGCTGAATATTCCTCAGCAGCTGATCCTGCCGGATACCGTTCATGAAGGCATCGTGATTAACAGCGCCGAAATGCGTCTGTATTACTACCCGAAAGGCACCAACACCGTTATCGTGCTGCCAATCGGTATCGGCCAGCTGGGTAAAGACACCCCGCTGAACTGGACCACCAAAGTAGAGCGTAAGAAAGCAGGCCCAACCTGGACGCCGACGGCAAAAATGCACGCGGAATACATCGCTGCGGGCGAGCCGCTGCCCGCCGTTGTGCCAGCCGGCCCGGATAACCCGATGGGCCTGTACGCGCTGTACATTGGTCGTCTGTACGCCATCCACGGCACCAACGCCAACTTCGGTATCGGCCTGCGCGTGAGCCACGGCTGCGTGCGCCTGCGTAACGACGACATCAAGTTCCTGTTCGAAAACGTGCCGGTCGGTACGCGCGTGCAGTTCATCAACGAACCGGTGAAAGCGACGTCTGAGCCAGACGGCAGCCGCTACATCGAAGTGCACAACCCGCTCTCCACCAGCGAAGACCAGATCAACAACAACGAGATCGTGCCGATTACGCTGAACAGCGCGGTGCAGTCCGTGACCTCTCAGCCAGACGTGGAAACCACCATCGTCGACCAGGCGATTCAGAACCGTTCCGGTATGCCGGTGCGTCTGAACTAATCACGCGCATCAAAAAAGCGGGCCTCGAGGCCCGCTTTTTTTTATCCGTTATTCACGATAACAATCCCGCCGTGGTCGTAGCGATAGTGGCAGTGGGCATACTCCAGCGGCGTGCCATCTTCCAGATAAATGACCTGCTCCACCTCCAGCACCGGATCGGTTTCCTCACAGACCAGATGCTCTCTGTCCAGCGCGCTGGGCTTTAGCGCCCGCACGACCCGATACGATCCCATAATTTTCAGCCCCAGGGTTTCCTGAACGTACTGAAACACTGACCCTTCAAGGTGGTTTTTCGTCAGCCCCGGCACCAGATTCATCGGCATCACCGTGGAATCCAGCGACATCGGTTCGCCGTTCAGTAGACGCAGGCGAATGAAGTCGTAGATCGGCGCATCGGCGTTAATCATCAGCGACGCCTGCTCTTTTTCGTTCGGGAAGCGCAGTTCGAAATGCACCACCTGGCTCGTCACCGTACCCAGATGCGCCCAGGTTTTGGTCGCGCCAAAGTAGTCGCTGCCGGAGAGATCCCACTGCGAGAGCTGGAGGAAGTTTTTGCGGATGAACGTCCCCTGCCCCTGACGGGTGTAGACCAGCCCTTCGACGATCAGCTGGCGCATCGCCTGCTGAATAGTCATCCGGCTGGTACTGAACTCCGCCGCCAGTGCAAACTGATCCGGCAGGGGTTCGTTGGCGGCGTACTGCTGGCTGATAATGCGTTTCTTAATTTCCCGCGCTATGGTGATGTACTTCGCCGCCATCGTCCTTCCTTTCTGTTAGTTTTCTATCCCGCTGTTTTTCAAGGCCACTCGCTCGGCAATTTTGAGGAAAGGCAGGTAGAAGAATACACCAAATACGATGATTGCCAACTGGACCACCACGGCGCGCCAGTCCCCCGCCGTCGCCAGCCAGGCGCTGAGGATCGGCGGAGTGGTCCACGGGATCATCACCACGCAGCGGGACATTAACCCCAGCGTGGTGCAGAGCCACGCAAAATAAATGCCGATGGCGGGCAGCAGCACAAACGGGATCATCAGCGGCAGGTTAAAGACGATCGGCAGGCCGAAAATCACCGGCTCGTTGATGTTGAACAAGCCAGGTGCCAACGACAGACGCGCCACCTGCTTCGCCGATTGTTGCCGCGAGAAGATAAAGATGGCGATCAGCAGCGAGATCGTGCTGCCCGTACCGCCCACCATGCCAAACGTCGGCACAAAGATGTTGTTGATGATGTGCGGGATCGGTTGTCCGTTGGCGAAGGCCAGCATGTTCTCGTTGGTGTTGATCAGCAAAAACGGCTCCAGCACCACGCTGTTGACCACCGACTGATGAATGCCGAGCGTGAACAGGAAGTTGCCGAAGCTGTAGATGAAAATCGTCCCCGGCAGGCTGGTGTTGATCAGCCGCAGCGGCTGCTGGATAAAGGTCGTAATGAGATGGATCAGATCCGTATGCAGCACGTTCGCCAGCAGCGCCGCCAGCACGGCGAACACCGACAAGGTAAGAATGGTTGGGATCAGCGCGGTAAAGGATTTGCTCACCGCCGGGGGCACGTTTTCCCCCAGCGAAATGTGCAGCGCCTTCAGCCGCGAAATGGCGATGAACAGCTCGGTGGAAAGCAGGCCAATCAGCACCCCGGCGAAAATCCCGGTGGAGCCGATATTGGCGAACGTCAGCACCTGCGTCACGCTGACCGCAGCGTCGCTGCCAACGGGCGTAACCTGTAAGCGCATCGGCATCATGATGATAAAGCTACTGACGGCGATAACCACTGCCGAGACCGGATTGTCGAAATCTTTGTTGCGCGCCAGCGACCAGGCAATCATCGGCGCCAGCAGCAGCGCGGCGATGTTCAGCGTGCCGTTAATAATTGCCTCGCCCCAGACCTTAAACTGTGTGAGCGTGTCGCCCTCAAAAATCCACGGGAACACCACGTTGTTCACCAGCACCGCCAGACCGGCGAGGATGAAAATCGGCATCACCGTGGCGAAGGCGTCGCGCAGGGAGCGCAGATGCACCTGGTTTGCCAGGCGCGCCGAGAACTCAACAAATTTGTCGACAAAAGACTGCATGTGCGGTGTTATTTTTGCTTCAGACATAGCGGAGTGTTCCCATCAATCAGTCACAAAAACGGCCCGGCAGCGTACGGCTTACATCTCGCGTCCGTTGGTATGGATAACCTGTTTTAACCACGCGTAGCTCTTCTTCGGCACGCGCTTAAGGTCTTTCAGGTCGTGATTCTCGCGGTTGACATAGACCACGCCGTAGCGCTTACGCATGTCCCCCTGCGAGCTAAGAATGTCAATTAACCCCCAGCCGAGATAGCCAATGACCTCTGCGCCATCCTCGAACATGGCTTCCTTCATGGCCTCGATATGCGCCCGGTGGTAGTCGATGCGGTAGGTGTCCTCAATCGGGTTGACCCCGTCCCAGGACTCAATTACCCCAATACCGTTTTCAATCGGGAAGACCGGCATCCGCCAGTCGTTGGCATAGCGAGTGATGATGGTGCGAAAGCCCAGCGGATCGATCTGCCAGTTCCACTCGGTGGCTTTCAGGTAGGGGTTATTTTTCTCACCGTGCAGCAGGTAATAGTTGACCGGCGTGCCTTCCGGGATCGCATCGCTGTCCAGCGTTTTGCTGGCATAGTAGCTGAAGGCCATAAAGTCGTTTTTCGTGCGGGCAAACAGAGCGAGATCGTCGGCGCGATAGATATCACCGAAGCCCTCCTGCTCTACCACCGCCATCACCGCCGGGCTGTAGCCCTGGCCTGCAAAGACGCGCAGCAGGTTCTGGTTGAGGAATTCGTCATACTGCTGGGCGCAGAAGATATCGCGCGGCTTGCAGGTGGCCGGATAGATCAGCTGGTGCGCCAGCATGCCGCCCATTAGCTGACCCGGTTTCGTCTGGTGCAGGTATTCGGTCAGCGACATGTGCGCCACCATCGCATGGTGCTGAAGCTCATACAGCTCGCGCAGGGTTTTCTCGCCTTTCATATAGCCGGAAATGCGGAAGGCTTCCGGCATATGAAAGATGTTCTGCTCGTTAAAGGTCAGCCAGTACTTCACCCGGTCGCCGAAGCAGTCGATCATCTTTTTGCCGTAGCGGATAAAAGCCTCCACCACGCGGCGATCGTTGAAGCCGTTGTACTCCTGCGCCAGCGCCAGCGGCATGTCGAAGTGGTAGAGGCAGACCATCGGCTCGATGCCGCGGGCGATGAGATCGTCAATAAAGCGGTCGTAAAAGGCGATGCCCTCGTCGTTGAACGCGCCGTCGCCCTGCGGGCAGACGCGGCTCCAGGAGATCTGGAAGCGGTAGCAGTTCATGCCCAGATCCTGCATCAGGTCGAAATCTTCCCGGTAGCGGTGGTAGGAGTCGGTGGCCACTTTCCAGTCGGAGATGTTTTCTCCAGCTTCGCGAATGTCGTACACCGACATCCCCTTTCCGCCCTCATTCCAGGCCCCTTCCGTCTGCATGCTCGACACCGAGTTGCCCCATAAGAAGTTGGCTGGCAGTGATTGATTCATGGTTGCCTCCTATATGACTAGTCATTTAAATGATATGACTAGTCATATAGTCGGAGATGAAATTTCGATCAAAGGGGAGGAACGTTTTTTGTGAGGAATGTCGGAAAGAAGCGCTGAGCAGGAAAAATGAATAGCGAAATCCTGTTATTCAGGCCTGAGCGTTAGCCTATGCAGAATCACATTTCCCGCTCGTGCCACTGGCTGGCCTCATAAAATCATTATTAACTTAATGCGCACGAACCACGGCTCAGGCCGGAACATAAAAATCTCAACCCTATCAAATGGAAAATGACGCTCATGAAGATATCTACTCGCCGTATCGCATTCGCTCTCAGCTTAGCGTTGCCCGGCTCAATGACTCACGCGGCAACGGTGTATACGGGTGATAAAGTGCAGGGAGTGCCGGTTATCTCTACGCTGGATGTATCAGACCTGCCAGCCGGACAACATCGCTTCATGTTCGAGGGGGTTGAGACCGGAACGGGACAGCGCTGGTATGTCCCCATAATGGTGGCAAAAGGGAAAACAGACGGGAAGAAAGTCCTTCTGCAGGCGGGCGTCCACGGGGATGAGCTAAACGGTGTGCGCATCGTACAAAAAGTGATGGAACAACTGGACCCCGAAAAAATGAACGGCAGCGTTATTGGCATCATTGGCCCAAACCGTTCTGGCCTTGAGAGAGTCTCCCGGACATGGTCTGTTTCAACCGATGGGGGTGAAACGATCGACTACAACCGCGTCCATCCAGGAAAAGAAACGGGTAACCCTGCTGAGCGTCAGGCATGGATGATGTGGAACAAGGTTTACAAGGGGAATGTCGACCTGGCGATTGACTATCACACCCAGTCTACCGGAACGGCTTATCCGCTGTTCATTTATGCCGACTACCGCAATGCGGATGCCCGGACAATTGCGGAACTTTTTCCGGCAGATCAAATTAAGAAAGACCCCGGCGAAGCCGGCTCAATGGAAACCACCTTTATTCAAAATGGTATCCCGGCGATAACGGCCGAGACGGGAGAACCGAGGATTTACCAGCAGGATATGATTGCCAGGGGTTTAGAGGGTGCCCTCAATGTACTGATCCATTACAAGGTGATTGAAGGCAAAATCGGCGCAACCGCCAGCAGCAATAAAACGTATATTGGTAATGCGATCAGTTCCATACGAGCAACTACGGGTGGGTTCGCGGAAGTTTTCGTTAAACCCGGCGACACGGTAAAAGCAGGACAAGAGGTCGCCCTGCAGCGAAATGCATTCGGTGATGTTGTCGCGAAGTATTCAGCGGAGAGGGACGGCAAAGTGCTGTCAATTGGAACAGATGTGGTCAGAGAGCCCCGAGCCCTGCTGGTAAGAGTCCTTGAGCAAAACCCAGCGGCAACCTGCAAAGACGGCTGCTGATCACCGCCACAGCCCATCGTTGAATCGGCAAAAGCAGCTTATCGTCATTTCTTCGATATCATCCCCGGCAGGCGAAGCGCCGCCGGGGATGAGAAGCGTTATTGTTGCGCAAGCTGATTGCGACGATACTCCCCCTGCCGCTCCAGCATCCAGCCCGGATATTCACGCGGCAGCGCGCTGACGGCATCCAGCTGTTTAAGCTCGTCTTCGCTTAAGCGGATCCCGGTGGCGGCAATGTTGTCGTCCAGCTGTTCAACGCGCTTCGCGCCAATGATGACGCTGGTCACCGCCTTCTGGTGCAGCAGCCACGCCAGTGCGATTTGCGCCACGGAGACGCCCTTGCTTTCGGCAATCACGCGCATCACGTCCACGCAGTCAAAGGCGCGATCTTTGTCCACCGGCGGGAAGTCGAACGCCAGACGGCGGCTACCGGCTTCGCTCTGCCCGTCGCGACCATATTTTCCGCTCAGCAGGCCGCCCGCCAGCGGGCTCCAGACCATCAGCCCGACGCCTTCGCTCTGCATCATCGGCACCAGCTCGCGCTCAAGATCGCGCCCGGCGATGGTGTAGTACGCCTGCAATGACGCAAAACGCGCCAGCCCCAGACGCTCGGAAATCCCGAGCGCTTTGGCTATCTGCCACGCCGCCCAGTTCGAGACGCCGATGTAGCGCACGTGGCCGTGCTGCACCAGGTTATCCAGCGCATACAGCGTCTCTTCAATCGGCGTGGCCGGATCGAAACCGTGAAGCTGATAGAGATCGATATGATCCAGCTGCAGGCGGCGCAGGCTCTCCTTCACGCTGCTGATGATGTGATAGCGCGAGCTGCCGCGCGAGTTCACTCCCGCCGTCCCGGTTTCGCCAAATACTTTAGTCGCGACCACCACGTTCTCGCGCGGGACGTTGAGATTTTTCAGCGCCTGCCCGAGGATCACCTCCGAGCGCCCTTCCGAGTAAACGTCCGCGGTATCGATAAAGTTGATCCCGGCATCCAGCGCACGGCCCACCAGCTGTTCTGCTTCGCTCTGCTGGAGCTGACCAATCTTGCCCCACATGCCGCCTTCTCCGCCGAAGGTCATGGTGCCGAGGCACAGTTCAGAAACGAACAGACCGGTGTTGCCCAGTTTTTGATAACGCATAAGGTAATCCTCGCATGTCGATTGGGTACCCGATAGTTATACCCGCCCCTCAGCCATCGCGAATGTGGCGTTCCTGTCCGTTTCTTGCCCAATCCTCTGAATATTTATCCGCGCGGGGCGTCGCCAAAGACACTGTAGTCCGGGAGCTGCACCTGCTGATACGGCTCCCAGCCGCCGCCGAGCGCCTTGTAGAGCGCCACCAGATCGAGAGCGCTTTGTACCTGCGCCTGCGCCCGCTGCTGTTCGGCCTGAGCCAGTTGCCGCTGGGCGTCCAGCACGTCAATAAAGCTGGCGATCCCCTGGCGATAGCTGTCGCTCGCCAGGTCAAAGGCGTTTTGCAGGGCATCAATGGTTTTCGCGAGGCCCGCCTCACGCTGCTGGTCGGTGCGATAGCTCACCAGCGCGTTTTCCACATCCCCGAGCGCGGTGAGCACCGTCTGGCGATAGTCCAGCACCGCGGCTCCCTGCTGCGCGCGCGCCACCTTGACGCTGGAGACCAGTCGACCGCCCTGGAAAATCGGAATCGAAACCTGCGGGCCGAAGCTGTAGAAGTGGCTGCTCCAGTCGGTCAGCCAGCCGGATTCGCTGTTGCGCAGGCCAAACTGTCCGGAGAGGGTAAAGCTCGGGAACAGCTCGGCCACCGAGACACCAATCTGCGCCGTGGCGGCATGAAGGTTGGCCTCCGCTTCGCGCACGTCCGGACGGCGGCGCGCCAGCGTGGACGGTATACCAGTCTGCACGATATCCGGCAGCGCGGGCATTGGCTGCGCGGATTGCAGGTCGCTATCCAGCGCCCCCGGCGGCTTGCCGAGCAGAATAGCCAGCCCGTTCATCGCCTGGCGTTCCTGGGCCTGATACTGCGGCAGCTGGGCTTCAAGATTACCCAGCTGCGCCCGGGCGTTTTCCACGTCCATCTGCGGCGACAGCCCGCCGCGCTGGCGGCTTTCGGTCAGGTCCAGCGTCTGCTGCGCGCTTTTAATCTGTGTGTTCAGGGTAGCGATAATGCTCTGCGCCCCGCGCAGCTGGAGCCACGCGCGCGCCACCTCCGCTTCCAGCGAGACCAGCGCGTCGTTACGCTGTTCGATGGCGGCCTTCTGCTGTGCTTCGGCGGCTTCCACCTGACGGCGCACCTTACCCCAGAGGTCGATTTCCCACTGGGCATCGAAGCTGCCCTGATAAAGGTTAATCGGCTGCGTCAGCGGTCCCAGCGCGCCTCTGAGTTCAGGGTCGACATTATCCAGCTGGTCGTATACGCCGTGGGATTTTAGCTCCCCTTCCAGCCCGAGCTGCTGGCGCGTCGCCTGCAGATTGCCGTTCACCGACGGGAAAAATGCCCCGCCCGCCTGGTTAATCTGTTCACGCGCCCCGGCAATGCGCAGTACCGTTTGCTGCAGCGTCAGGTTTCCGGCGATGGCGCGTTCAACCAGACTGTCGAGCTGCGGCGAGCCGAAGGTTTTCCACCAGCGCGGATTGGTCGCGGCGGAGGTGGTTTGCGATTTTACCGCGCTGTCGCCCTTATCGTTCCAGTGCGTAACGGCGGGTGGCGCAGGCTGCTGGTAGTCCGGCCCGACGGCGCAGCCCACCAGCAGCATCATTATCATCAGGGGGTGTAAACGTCTGTGTATCATCAGTGTGCTCCTGCACTCCCCTCGCTCTTAACCGGCGAGAGCAACAAACAAAACGGAATCAATAGCAAGGCCACGGCGCTCAGAATGGTGAAGACGTCGATGTAGGCCAGGAAGCGGGACTGCTCGATCATCGTCTGGTACATCCGCCCGGTGGCAATCCCGGTCGGATCGCCCACCTGGGTGGTGAAGTTCTGGATCGCCTGGGCGCTTTCGCGAATCGCCAGCTGGAACTGCTCGTTAAACGGCGAGGCGTGGTAGGCAAGGTGCGCGCTGTGCGCCTGCGCGCGCTCGGTGATGGCCGCCGTCGAGAGAGAAATCCCGATGGATCCCGCCACGTTGCGGAACATGGTAAACAGCGCCGCCGCATCGGCGTTGAGCCGTCTCGGTATCGAGATGAAGGCGATGGTGGTGAGCGGCACAAACAGGAACCCCAGACCAATCGACTGGGCGCTGCGGAACAGCACCAGGGTTTCGAAGTCAATATCCGGCGTCAGCGTGCGCGACCAGAAGAACGACACCGCCAGGCAGGTAAAGCCAAAGGCGATGATCCAGCGCGTCTGCACCACCGGCATCAGCTTCAGCACCAGCGGGATGGTCAGCACGATCAGCACCGCGCCGGGCGAGAGCACCAGCCCGGACCAGGTGGCGGTATAGCCCAGATCCTGCTGCGCCAGCTGCGGGATCACCACCGAACTGCCGTACAGGATCATCGCCATCCCCGCCATCAGCAGGCTGGAGATCGCGAAGTTGCGGTCCTTCATGCAGTGGAGATCCACCACCGGCTTTTTGGCATACATCAGCCAGTAGATTGCGCCGATAATGCCGACCAGCGTCAGCACCGCGAAGGTGCGGATAAAGTTCGAGTAGAACCAGTCGTCATCCTCGCCCCGGTCGAGCATCACCTGCAAACAACCCAGACCGAGGGCGATCAGGCCGATCCCCGTCCAGTCGATGGTCAGCTTCTCTTTTGATTTGCTCTCCCACGGCGGATCTTCCAGCAGCTGGTAGATCGCCAGCACCGTCACAATCCCCACCGGGATGTTGATAAAGAACACCCAGCGCCAGGAGTAGTTGTCGGTGATCCAGCCCCCCAGCGTCGGGCCGAGCACCGGCGCGACGATAATCGCAATGGAGGAAAGCCCAAACGCTTTGCCCCTGTCCTCCGGCTTGAAGTAATCAAGCAGCACCGACTGCTGGGTGGGCTGCAACCCGCCGCCAAAGAAGCCCTGCATCACGCGGAACAGGATGATTTGCCACAGCTCGGTGGCGATGCCGCACAGAAACGAGCAGATGGTGAACATCACGATGCAAATGAGGAAGAACTGCTTGCGGCCAAACAGCCGGCTCAGGAACGCCGAGATGGGCAGCACGATGCCGTTCGCCACCAGGTAGCTTGTCAGTACCCAGGTTGATTCGTCGTAGCTGGCCGAGAGCGACCCCGCCACGTGCGGCAGCGCGACGTTGACGATGGTGGTGTCCAGAATTTCCATGAACACCGCCAGGGTGACGACAATCGCCACCGCCCACGGGTTACTGGCGGGCTTCCAGTTATCGTGGCTATGATCCGTCATTCCACGGTGACCTTCGGTTCAACCGACAGCCCCAGCGGCAGCGGCTTGTTCGGATCCAGACCTTTATCAATGACGATTTTTACCGGTACGCGCTGAACAATCTTCACGAAGTTACCGGTGGCGTTTTCCGACGGGAAGGCGGAGAAGCGCGAGCCGCTGCCCTGCTGGATGCTGTCGATATGGCCTTCAAGCTCCATATCCGGCCAGGCATCCACGGAGACGCTGACCTTATCGCCGGGCTTCATGCGCTCAAGCTGGGACTCTTTAAAGTTCGCCACCACCCATACGTTCGGGGAGACCAGCGAGAACAGCGCGGTGCCCGCCTGAACCAGCGTGCCGGGCTGCACGTTGCGTTTGGTGACAAAGCCGTCGAACGGGGCGCGGACTTCGGTGTAAGAGAGGTTCAGGTTCGCGGTTTCCAGCTGCGCTTTGGCCTGATCGACCTGACGCTCGCGGGCTTCGACGTTGGTCTCCTGCTGGCGGATTTGCAGCTGTACCTGCTCCGCCACTTCCAGCTGCGCCTGTGCGCTGGCAAGGCCAGCCTGGGCGCTGCGCAGCTGAGCGTTCGCAGAATCAATACTTTGCTGGGTGGTCGCGCGCGGGTCGACGCCGCGCTGGCGCCGGTACTCTGCCTGCGCGTTCGCCAGATCGGCCTGCGCTTTCAACACCTGCGCTTTGGCTTCGTCACGCTGGGCTGGATACTGCACTTTTGAGAGCGCCAGCTGCGCCTGGGCCTGATGCAGCTGCGCGATAGCCAGCCCAAGCTGAGCCTGAGCCTGATCGCGCTGGGCGGTCGTATCACGCGGATCGATCACCACCAGCACATCCCCTTTCTTCACGCGCTGGTTATCCCGCACGCGAAGCTCGGTAACGTAGCCCGCCGTTTTGGGGGCAATGGTCACCACGTCGCCGTCGGTAAAGGCGTCGTCGGTGGTTTCTTCGTTGCGGGTTAAAAACCACCAGACCAGCGCCACGATCACCATCACGATGACCACGATGCCAAGGATAATTAACGGTTTTTTGCCCGGGCGTTTACGCTCGTTATTGTTTTTATCCTGCTCGTCAGCAGGTGGATTTTGTTCTTCTGCCATAATTCAGCAACGGTCCTGTCAGTGAGCGGCATCACACTATGCCGTTCACTAAAGCTAGGACGTTGCTATACATTTGCCAGGAAAAACTGACAAATTGCGCACTATATGAGAAGGAATAGTCCGAAACCGATCGCCGCAGCCCAGAGCAGCATCGGGATCGACCAGAGGTGGAAGCGCCACCAGATGCGACGGTCGTTGGCCATACGCAGGGCGATCAGGTTTGCCAGGGAGCCGGGCAGCAGCCCAAACCCACCGATGTTCACCGCCCAGGCCAGCAGCGTGTCCGGCGGAACGTAGTTGAGCAGTAGAATGGTGGCAGGCACGTTGCTGATAAACTGCGACAGGCCAATCGCCGTCAGCCACAGCCCCGGCTGCGACAGCGTGCTGACGCTGTGCAGAACGTTTTGCAGCACCGGAAGCTGAATAAGCAGATGCACGTCGATGAACATCGCCATAAAGACCAGCAGCAGCGTCCAGTCCACGCTCACCAGCACGCGCCGCGCCAGCACGACAAAGCCCGCGGCGACGAGCAGGACGCCCGCCAGCTCATACTTCAGCTCCAGGGCGAACAGGAAGACGATATACAGCCCGAGGCAGCTCCAGACCAGCCGCGGCTGCCACTGCGGGCCCGTGGTCCCGCTATGGTATTGCAGCTTTTTATCCGGAAACGCGAACCAGCAGACCGCCAGCAGCGACAGCATCATCACCAGCGCCAGAGGCGCCATCTGCCAGGTAAAGGCGGCGAATGACAGACCGGAACGTCCCCAAAGAAGAATATTTTGCGGGTTGCCGATGGGCGTCAACAGAGAACCGGCGTTAACGGCGAGCGCTTCAAAGATAATCAGTCTGCTGACCGGGATCTCACAAAGCTTACGCAGGGTGAGCGTGAGGGGCACGATGATAAACAGCGCCACATCGTTGGTCAGAAACGTCGACAGCACCGCGGCGGAGAACACCATAAACAGGGCCAGCCTGCGCTCGGTGGCAAAACGGCGCACCATTTTACGCCCCAGGACGTCAAAATAGCCGCTCAGCTCGACCCCTTTGGTCAGCATCATTAACCCGCTCAGGGTGATGATGGTGCGCCAGTCAATCGCCGCAGACCAGGCCTGTGGCGCAAACGGCACAAACAGGCTTAACCCGGCGCCAATGATTAATAAGAGATGAAAGAAACGATCGCGTGAGAGGGCCTGCAGTCCAGGGATTTTCATTCAGCGGAGGGACCATATTTAAGGGTAAATTCGCGAAACTTCACCAGCGTCTCTTCGCTAACGTGGTGCTCCATTCCTTCCGCATCCCGACGGGCAATTTCCGGGCTGACGCCCAGCACCAGCAAAAAGTTCTCGACAAGCTGATGGCGCTCGCGGCTCTCCTGCGCAAGCTTCTCCCCTTCCGGCGTCAGAAACACGCCGCGCCAGGGGATCATTTCGATCAGGCCTACCGAGGCCAGACGTTTTAACATTTTAGCGACCGTCGGCTGCGAAACCCCGAGCCTGGCGGCCATATCGACCTGACGCGCTTCCCCAACCTCGCGGATCAGATCGGAAATCAGTTCAACATAATCATCAATCAGTTCACGCCGGTGCGCTTCACGGACCTGGCGAAAACCTTCGACATGTTCTTCAACATTCACCAGTTGCGTCGTTTTTTTAATGGTTGGCTTACCTGCGCGACGGTTCATTGTACTTCCTCATTGGGGTGACGCTTCCAGCGCCCGGTATCGAGAGCGCACATTGTAAACCATCCCTCCACAAGCACAAAAAATTAACGAAATAGCCATAGCTATACAATATAGCCTGTGCTATATCTGTATGTAATGCAGTCACCCTTCACGGATCGAAGGGATCAAACATCAGGAGGTCTCATGAACGAATTCAAGAGGTGCATGACCGTGTTTACCCACTCTCCTTTTAAAGTGCGCTTAATGCTGTTGAACATGCTGTGCGATATGTTTAACAACAAACCGCATCAGGACGACAAACCTTCCCACTAAGCGGCGTTGCGGTACGCCGCTTCATTTTTCTGTCACACTTCCGCTGTAAACTGACCAATTCCCGATAATTTTTGCGGATTTGCAGCCCCCTTCGCAAAACATCTGTTTAGCAACTGTTGACCTTAATTCACGCTCGCACTATCTTCTTGCAGCCCTGCACAATTTGCGGCTCGCTGAAGCGGACCTCTCATTCCCTTTCCACGCACTGTCCGGCAGGCTTTGACCCTTGGCGCCAGGGTGAGCACATGGCGTTTTTGTGATAGTGACCTATGAATGTAACCCTGATAGAGACCATCGTTACCCGCAGCCGGGCCTTAAGCCCGTGGACGGGATTTTACTTTTTGCAGTCGCTGCTGATTAACTTTGCGCTCGGCTATCCCTTCAGCCTGCTTTATGCAGTGGCTTTCACCTGCATCCTGCATGTGCTGTGGCGAGCGGCCCCGCGCGTGCAGAAAGCGTTGGTGGGGGTCTGTTCGCTGATTGCTGCGATGTATTTCCCGTTTGGACAGGCCTACGGCGCGCCAAACTTCAACACCCTGCTGGCGCTGCACTCCACCAATATGGAAGAGTCGACGGAGATCCTGACGATCTTCCCCTGGTACAGCTACGTCGTCGGCCTCTTTATCTTTGCGCTTGGCGTTATCGCGGTTCGTCGCAAAGCAGACGCGAAGAGATCATGGGGAAAAATAGAGTCTCTGTGCCTGGCGTTTAGCGTGGGGACGTTTTTCGTTGCGCCGGTGCAAAACCTGGCCTGGGGCGGCGTGTTCAAGCTGAAAGATACGGGCTATCCGGTGTTCCGTTTCGTTAAAGACGTCGTCGTGAACAATAAAGAGGTTCTCGACGAGCAGGCGCGCATGGCTGAACTTTCCAATATGAAAGACACCTGGAACGTGCTGGCGGTTAAGCCGAAATACCATACCTATGTGGTGGTGATTGGCGAGAGCGCACGTCGCGACGCGCTGGGCGCATTCGGCGGACACTGGAATAACACACCGTTTGCCAGCTCTGTCAACGGCACCCTGTTTATTGATTATGTGGCGGCCAGCGGCTCGACGCAGAAATCGCTCGGCCTGACGCTGAACCGCGTAGTGGATGGCAAACCTCAGTTTCAGGATAATTTCGTCACGCTGGCCAACCGCGCCGGTTTTCAGACCTGGTGGTTCTCCAATCAGGGGCAAATTGGCGAATACGACACCGCCATCGCCAGTATTGCTAAGCGTGCTGACGAAGTGCAGTTCCTGAAGAGCGGCGACTTTGAAGCCGACAAAAACACCAAAGACGAGGCGCTGCTGAAGATGACGGCGCAGGTCTTTGCTACCCAGCGCACCCAGCCGCAGCTGATTGTTCTGCACCTGATGGGATCGCACCCGCAGGCCTGCGATCGCACTGGCGGTAAATACGCGGAGTTTGTGCAGTCGAAAGAGACCTCTTGCTATCTCTATACCATGACGCAAACCGACGAGCTGCTCAGCAAGCTTTATGATCAGCTGCGCAACACGGGCGAAAGCTTCTCTGTGGTCTATTTCTCGGATCACGGGCTGGCGTTTAAAGAGCGTGGCAAAGAAGTGCAGTATCTGGCGCACGACGACCAGTTCCAGCAGAATTTCCAGGTACCGTTTATGGTGCTGTCGAGTGATGATAAAACGCATCGCGTTATCAAAGCGCGGCGCTCGGCGAATGATTTCCTGCAGTTCTTCTCGCAGTGGACGGGGATTAAGGCCAAAGAGATAAAAAATGGTTACCCGTTTATCTCCAACAAGAAAGCGCCCCCAGTGTACGTTACCAACTTCAAGTTACAGAAAGTTGACTATAACCATCTGGGTACCGATATTTTTGATATTAAGAGTAAGTAAGCTGTGCGATCTCGTGCGGTCTGATGCCCTCACCCTGACCCTCTCCCACAAGGAGAGGGAAAAGCTAAAAAAAAATCCGCCACATTGGGCGGATTTTTTATTAGCTCACCGAAGTGATTAGAAGCGGTAACCTACGCCCGCGATCCAGGTGCCAACGTCAACGTTGCGGATACGGCTCTGCTCATAGGAGAAGTCCAGCGCCACGTCCTGGATTGGGTTGAACTGCAGGCCTGCGCCATAGGAGAAGCCGTAGTCGCTGTTGCTTGCAGTGCGGTTCAGACCCTGGTTTTCGGTCTGCTGGAATTTACCGTAGCCAACACCTACAACACCGTAGATGCTCGCCCAGTCGTTCAGACGGTAAGCTGGACCAGCAGTGATACCGTAGTACTGACCTTTGTTGTATGCGCCGTTTTCAGTACGATCTTTCTCGGTGTAGGTGAAAGAACCGATCACGCCCAGCGGGTTGTTATCCTGCTCGTAACGATACTTCAGGTTGAAACCGTTGGTTTTGTTCATCACGCCCTGCATATCGCTCTGAGCGTAACCACCAGTTACAGTAGAAGTAGCAGCTACAGCGGTACCTGCGGAAACAGCCAGTACAGCGGCCAGTGCTGAAAGACATGCAATTTTTTTCATAACCACCTCAAATGTGCTTCAAGTAAGTCCGTAAGTTTTAAATATATCAAAAAATTTTGCGAAACTCTTTGTGATTCGTGATGTCTAATGAGGCCTTTCCTGTAACAGAACGTTTCCAACCTCAGCTAACTCTTTCAAATCACATGCGATTTTTCCTACTAAACGCCCATATTGCGCGTCTGCGCCGTTACATTCATCCAGATTATTCCTAATCTTTCAGGTGATAAATCCACCAGCGCTTAACCATTTTACGGATTTCACGGGTCTTTTTTTTCAACCTAGTCTCAACCGTAGCTGTATATTTCCTTTACACTGCAACCTTTACTCCACTTGACATTAGCTGACAGGAGAAAGGATGCCTGGGTTATCCCGCACGTCGTCGGTCTGGTTGCCGGTAGCCGTCATACTTATTGCCATGTTGTCCATCCAAAGCGGTGCTTCGCTGGCAAAATCGCTTTTTCCACTGGTGGGTGCGCCCGGGGTAACAGCCCTGCGTATCGTGCTGGGAACGGCGATACTGGTCGTCATCTTCAAACCCTGGCGTCTGCGCTTCAAAAAAGAGCAACGTCTTCCTCTGCTTTTTTATGGTCTGTCCCTCGGGGCAATGAACTATATGTTCTACCTCTCCATCCAGACCATCCCGCTGGGGATTGCCGTCGCGCTGGAGTTTACCGGCCCGCTGGCGGTCGCGCTTTTCTCGTCACGTCGTCCGGTGGATTTTATCTGGGTCGTGCTGGCCGTTCTGGGTTTATGGTTCCTGCTGCCGCTCGGCCAGAATGTCTCTGAGATTGATCTGACGGGCGCAGCGCTGGCGCTGGGAGCAGGAGCCTGCTGGGCTGTCTATATACTCACCGGGCAGCGAGCGGGTGAAGAGCATGGCCCGGCAACGGTCGCCCTGGGTTCCGTGATTGCGGCTATCGTTTTTGTGCCGATCGGTATGGCGCAGGCCACGGAGTCTATCTGGCAATGGTCAGTCATGCCAATCGGGCTGGCGGTCGCTATTCTTTCAACGGCTCTCCCCTATTCTCTGGAGATGATTGCCCTGACGCGTCTGCCGACGCGCATATTTGGCACTCTGATGAGCATGGAGCCCGCCCTTGCGGCGATCTCCGGGATGGTGTTCCTGGGCGAAACGCTGACGTTAACCCAGACGCTGGCGCTATGCTCAATTATCGCGGCGTCAATGGGGTCAACGCTCACCATGCGCCCTGAACCTAAAGTTGAGAAAATCGACATCGGCTAATGCCATATATTCTGCATGGCTTCATGGCCATGCAGAATAAAGGCCA
Organism: Enterobacter cloacae complex sp. P6RS; assembly: GCF_014982245.1. Classification (NCBI taxonomy): domain Bacteria; kingdom Pseudomonadati; phylum Pseudomonadota; class Gammaproteobacteria; order Enterobacterales; family Enterobacteriaceae; genus Enterobacter; species Enterobacter cloacae complex sp. P6RS. Next base: position 67,719 of record NZ_JADCLB010000001.1, on the reverse strand, counting down.
GAATGCCATCCGTTATAATTTCTTACATAGTTTGTCATATAACCGAAATATCCTTCTCCACCCATTCCCCTCCAGGCGAATTAAGATTGATCTGTATCAATTTTAAAATTATCCTTTAATTTCAATAAATTAAATTATCAATCTCCTTCTTACTATTAAACCGATAGGCACAGCCAGACCGCAGAGAAAAAATCCGGTGCTATACTTAGTTCCGTAATTACCTGGGACATAAACATCAAGAGGATATGAGATTATGAGTACCGCTAAACTGGTGAAAACGAAAGCGTCTAATCTGCTTTATACCCGTAACGATGTATCGGATAGCGACAAAAAAGCGACCATTGAGTTGCTGAATCGCCAGGTGATCCAGTTCATCGATCTTTCGCTGATCACCAAACAGGCCCACTGGAATATGCGCGGTGCAAACTTTATTGCCGTCCATGAAATGCTGGATGGCTTCCGCACAGCACTGGTGACACACCTCGATACGATGGCTGAACGTGCCGTTCAGCTGGGTGGTGTCGCGCTTGGGACCACGCAGGTGATCAACAGCAAAACGCCGCTGAAAAGCTACCCGCTGGATATCCACACCGTTCAGGATCACCTGAAAGAGCTGGCGGACCGCTACGCGATTGTGGCCAATGACGTGCGCAAAGCGATTAGCGAAGCCAAGGATGAAGATACCGCAGACATCTTCACCGCCGCGTCCCGCGACCTGGATCAGTTCCTGTGGTTTATCGAATCTAACATCGAGTAATCCATAAGACTTTCCTGTCAAACCCTCGCCTCTGGTGAGGGTTTTGCACATTTATGGTGCACAGTTTTTACCTGAGACGGTGCAAAAGTGAATAAATTGTAATAATCACCTCACACAACCGTTAATGGAAGATTGTTTTTTCGTCAGAATTTACGCTTAATATCTCCCCGTCAGTTGACCCAAACGAAGCGCACCAAAATGGTGCTCCATGCTGGTGCAACACGACATCATTGCCACGCTTTTTGTGCAATGTATGATTTCATCCCCTTTGTAAAACAACACCTTGTAAAGTTGGCACGATTTTTTCATTGTGCCAGTCGTTCTCGCAGGGGATCGCCCCGTGGATATAAAAGGAAATGCTATGAAGTCTGTATTAAAAGTTTCACTGGCTGCACTTACCCTGGCTTTTGCGGTGTCCTCTCAGGCTGCCGACAAACTGGTTGTGGCGACCGACACGGCGTTCGTTCCGTTTGAATTCAAACAGGGTGACAAATACGTTGGTTTTGATGTTGATCTGTGGGCCGCTATCGCCAAAGAACTCAAACTGGACTACACCCTGAAGCCGATGGACTTCAGCGGCATCATCCCGGCGCTGCAAACCAAAAACGTCGATCTGGCGCTGGCGGGCATCACCATTACCGAAGAACGTAAAAAAGCGATCGACTTCTCTGACGGCTACTACAAAAGCGGCCTGCTGGTGATGGTCAAAGCGGATAATAACGACGTAAAAAGCGTGAAAGACCTCGACGGTAAAGTGGTGGCAGTGAAGAGCGGCACCGGTTCCGTGGATTACGCGAAAGCGAACATCAAAACCAAAGACCTGCGCCAGTTCCCGAACATTGACAACGCGTATATGGAACTCGGCACCAACCGTGCTGACGCTGTTCTGCACGACACGCCGAACATCCTGTACTTCATTAAAACGGCTGGTAACGGCAAGTTCAAAGCCGTAGGCGACTCTCTGGAAGCTCAGCAGTACGGTATCGCGTTCCCGAAAGGCAGCGACGATCTGCGCACGAAAGTTAACGGCGCGCTGAAAACGCTGAAAGAGAACGGCACTTACAACGAAATCTATAAAAAATGGTTCGGTACTGAGCCTAAATAATTTTACCTGAATTCAGGTTTATAGCGCCCGGCGGCGCTCACGCTTGCCGGGCCTACATTTTTCGTTTTTCACCACGGTATACAGGAATACATCATGCAGTTTGACTGGAGCGCCATCTGGCCTGCCATTCCACTCTTGCTTGAAGGCGCTAAAATGACCCTGTGGATTTCGGTCCTGGGTCTGGTAGGTGGGTTGATTATCGGTCTTGTCGCCGGTTTCGCCCGCACCTACGGTGGCTGGATTGCAAACCACATCGCACTGGTTTTCATCGAAGTGATCCGCGGCACGCCGATTGTCGTGCAGGTCATGTTTATCTACTTCGCCCTGCCAATGGCATTTACCGACCTGCGCATCGATCCGTTCAGCGCGGCCGTCGTGACCATTATGATCAACTCGGGCGCCTACATCGCGGAAATCACCCGCGGGGCGGTGCTGTCGATTCATAAAGGTTTCAGCGAAGCCGGTCTGGCATTAGGTCTTTCTCGTCGCGAAACGATCCGCCACGTTATTCTCCCGCTGGCGCTGCGCCGCATGCTGCCGCCGCTGGGTAACCAGTGGATCATCAGCATTAAAGATACATCGCTGTTCATCGTTATCGGCGTGGCCGAACTGACCCGTCAGGGCCAGGAAATTATTGCGGGCAACTTCCGCGCGCTGGAAATCTGGAGTGCGGTCGCCGTCGTTTATCTGATCATTACGCTGGTACTGAGCTTCGTTCTGCGCCGTCTTGAAAGAAGGATGAAAATCCTGTGATTGAATTTAAAAACGTCTCCAAGCACTTTGGCCCAACCCAGGTGCTGCACAATATCGATCTGAATATCAAGCAGGGTGAAGTGGTGGTGATTATCGGGCCTTCCGGTTCCGGTAAATCGACCCTGCTGCGCTGCATCAACAAGCTGGAAGAGATCACCAGCGGCGATTTGATCGTTGACGGTCTGAAGGTAAACGACCCGAAAGTGGACGAGCGTCTGATTCGTCAGGAAGCGGGCATGGTGTTCCAGCAGTTCTACCTGTTCCCGCACCTGACGGCGCTGGAAAACGTGATGTTTGGCCCACTGCGCGTGCGCGGTGCCAACAAAGCGGCGGCGGAAGCGCTGGCAAAAGATCTGCTGGCGAAGGTTGGCCTGGCGGAGCGTGCGCACCACTACCCTTCCGAGCTCTCCGGTGGCCAGCAGCAGCGCGTGGCGATTGCCCGCGCGCTGGCGGTGAAACCGAAGATGATGCTGTTTGATGAGCCGACGTCCGCACTCGACCCGGAGCTGCGCCACGAGGTGCTGAAAGTCATGCAGGATCTGGCGGAAGAAGGGATGACGATGGTGATCGTGACCCACGAAATCGGCTTTGCTGAGAAAGTGGCTTCCCGCCTGATCTTTATTGATAAAGGCCGCATCGCCGAAGACGGTAACCCGCAGGAATTGATCGCGAATCCGCCTAGCCAGCGTCTGCAGGAGTTCCTGCAGCACGTCTCCTGATCCCTCGCTACATACCGAGCCGGGCTTGCCCGGCTTTTTTACGCCAGATTGTTCCCAAAAACTCCCCTCCACCTCTCGCCCTCTATACTTATCATTTTGCACGATATTTTTGTCGGAGGACGCCGTGCCGTGGATCCTGCTGCTGTTGATAAGCCTGTTTAGTACGCCATCGCTTGCCGTGGCAATCCCCGGCGTCACCACCGGAGCAACTGCTACTCAGCAAAATACGCCGCCTCCGGAGCCGGATGCAGAACAAAAAAAAGCGGCCTATGGCGCACTTGCCGACGTCCTTGAGAATGACACCTCCCGGCAGGAGCTGATCGATCAGTTGAGGAAGGTGGCCGCCACGCCGCCTCAGGATCCGGTTCCGACCATTACGCCACCACAGGTCGAAGAGGAAAAGACGGTACTGGAAAACGTCACCGACATCAGCCGCCGCTACGGGGAAGCCCTGTCGTCGCGTTTTGCCCAGCTCTATCGAAATCTTGTTGGCACCTCGCATAAACCTTTTAATCCACACACCTTCACCGCAGCCGCCACGCAGTTTGCAATTCTGGCGGGTGCCGTATTCATTTTTTACTGGCTGCTGCGCCTGTGTGCCTGGCCGCTCTACCGGAAGATGGGCCACTGGGGACGGAAAAAAAATCAGCATAAAAGCAGCTGGCTGCACCTCCCGGCCATGATTACCGGGGCGTTTATCATCGATTTACTGCTGCTGGCCCTGACGCTGTTTGTCGGTCAGGTGCTGGCGGACCGCCTCAATACGGGCAACAAAACCATTGCCTTCCAGCAGGCGCTCTTCCTGAATGCGTTTGCCCTCATCGAATTTTTTAAAGCGGTGCTGCGCGTCATCTTTTGCCCGCGCGTGCCTGAACTTCGCCCTTTCAACATCAACGACGACAGCGCGAAATACTGGGCCGTGCGGCTAAGCGTGCTCAGCGGGCTGATAGGATACGGCCTGCTGGTTGCCGTGCCGATTATCTCCAACCAGGTTAACGTGCAGTTTGGCGCGCTGGCGAACGTGCTGATTATGCTCTGTATAACCGTCTGGTCTCTGTACCTTATCTTTCACAATAAAAGGGCGATCACCGAGAGCCTGCTGCATCTGGCCGACCGTTCCCTCTCTTTCTTCAGTCTGTTTATCCGCGCCTTCGCGCTGGTGTGGCACTGGCTGGCAAGCGCGTATTTTATTGTGCTGTGCTTCTTCTCGCTGTTCGACCCGGGAAACAGCCTGAAATTTATGATGGGGGCGACGTTTAAAAGCCTGGCGATTATCGGCATCGCGGCGTTTGTGTCCGGGCTGCTGTCCCGCTGGATCTCGAAAACCATCACCCTGTCGCCGCAGGTGCAGCGTAGTTACCCGGAACTGCAAAAACGGGTGAACGGCTGGATGTCGGTATCGCTTAAGGTGGCGCGCATTCTGACCGTCTGCGTGGCGATCATGCTGCTGCTGAATGCGTGGAGCCTGTTTGATTTCTGGAACTGGCTGCATAACGGTGCAGGCGAGAAGACCGTCGATATTTTAATTCGTATCGCGCTGATTCTGTTCTTCTCCGCCGTCGGCTGGACGCTGCTGGCGAGCCTTATCGAGAACCGTCTGGTGTCGGATATTCACGGCAGGCCCCTGCCCAGCGCACGGGCCCGCACATTGCTGACGCTGTTCCGCAACGCGCTGGCGGTGATCATCAGCACCATCACCATCATGATTGTGCTATCGGAAATCGGCGTGAATATCGCCCCGCTGCTGGCGGGTGCAGGCGCGCTGGGGCTGGCGATCTCCTTCGGCTCGCAAACGCTGGTGAAGGATATTATTACCGGCATCTTTATCCAGTTTGAGAACGGGATGAACACAGGGGATCTGGTGACCATCGGGCCGCTGACCGGTACCGTGGAGAGGATGTCGATTCGCTCGGTAGGCGTGCGTCAGGATACCGGGGCATATCACATCATTCCGTGGTCATCCATCACTACCTTCGCCAACTTTGTGCGCGGGATAGGTTCCGTGGTGGCGAACTACGACGTGGACCGTCATGAGGATGCCGACAAAGCGAAGCAGGCGCTGCGCGATGCGGTAGAAGAGCTGATGCAGATGGAGGATATTCGCGGACTGGTGATTGGCGAGCCGTCATTTGCCGGGATTGTCGGGCTGACGAACACGGCATTTACCCTGCGCGTGTCGTTCACCACCCAGCCGCTGAAGCAATGGACGGTGCGTTTTGCCCTCGACAGCATGGTGAAAAAGCACTTCGATCTGGCGAACGTGCGGATGCCGGTACAAACGTATCAGGTACTGCCGCCGCCCGCAGCGCCGCTCCCACCGCAGGAGCCGACGCTGTAGCCGGGATGCCCGGTGGCGCTGCGCTTACCGGGCCTACGAAACACCTTATTTGCGGCGTTTGTTATCGTCCATAAACGACCAGGCGATAAAGCGGCTCTGCTTCTGGCCCTGCGCCATCTCTTTTTTCACTACTTTTACGGCACCCGCTTCGCTCAGCGCGCGGTAGAGCGGCGGCAGGTTATCCCCGCGGGAAACCAGCGTCGTGAACCACTTCACCTGACGGCCAAACTGTTGGCTTTCCGCAATCATGCGCAGGATGAAGGCAACTTCACCGCCCTCGCACCACAGCTCCTGCTGCTGCCCGCCGAAGTTCAGCGCGGCGTCTTCCGCCTGACCGAGATTGCGGCGTTTACGCTCGCTGCCCGCGCGAGCCGCTGCCGCCGAATCATGAAACGGCGGGTTGCACATCGTAGCGTCATAGCTTTCGTTTTTATGAATTATGCCGTTGAAGATGGAAGCCGCCTCTTTCTGACGACGCAGACGAATGGAACGGCTCAGGCCAGGGTTCGCGCTGATAATCGCCTGCGCGCTGGCAAAGGCCTCGGCGCCGATTTCACTCCCGGTAAAGCGCCAGTGATATTCATGTACGCCAATCAGCGGGTAAATCAGGTTTGCCCCGGTGCCTATATCCAGGATGGAAGCCTGCTGCGGTACAGCGCCGTCACGATCTTCGGCAAGCAGATCGGCAAGGTGATGAACGTAATCAGCACGGCCCGGCACAGGGGGGCAGAGAAAGCCTTCCGGAATATCCCAGTGAGCCACACCGTAAAAATGCGCCAGCAGGGCTTTGTTCAGCGTTTTCACCGCCTGCGGATCGGCAAAGTTGACGGTCGGCTCACCCGCTGGGTTTTGGACAATATAGTCCTGCAGCGCAGGGCAGCTCTGGCACAGGGCGTTCATGTCGTAGCGGCTGCGGTGGCGATTTCGTGGGTGCAATCCCGGCTTTTGGGAAGTCATGGCGTTCTCCTTTAAACAGCGGCGTAAGATACCCTGTGCTGGCCCAGCGGTAAATCTTTCTCTGCGGCGCTTAAAAAAACACCGTAAATCAAACACCTCTACGTCTATGATCTGTCAGCGAATTGTCAGTTTTTATCGTTCAAAAAATAAGCAGATCATCATCAAATATTTGCGCTAAGTCACACTCGTCAGGCTTCTAAACTTAAAGGGAATCACCTGTTGTTTCCTCATGAGGATGTGATTATGAAAAAGTACCTGACCCTTGCTGTTATCGCCGGCGCCCTGGCAACGGCTTCATTTTCTGCGATGGCCGTTCAGTCACTGAATGAAAGTACCGATACTAGCCAACTGCGTCCGGCGGGCACCGTCTCGGTAAGTCGCGCAAGTAACCTGGACGATCTGCAGAATAAACTGGCCGAAAAAGCCCGCCAGGAAGGTGCGAAAGGCTTTGTCGTGAACTCCGCTGGCGGAGATAACCATATGTACGGCACAGCAACCATCTATAAATAATTTTTTCCTCCACAACCAGACTGCATCTGCCTGCCGGATGCAGTTCATTTCCGCTTCATCTTGATTGTTCATTTTTTAACCCCATATTAAAAGCAGGGTCTAAACCGATTTAAGGAGGATGCCATGGCTTCCGGTTGGGCGAATGACGACGCCGTTAACGAACAGATCAACAGTACCATTGAAGATGCGGTTGCGCGCGCTCGCGGTGAGATTCCGCGCGGCGAAAGTTTGAAGGAGTGCGAAGAATGCGGAGAGCCGATCCCGGAGGCGCGGCGTAAAGCCATTCCAGGCGTAAGGTTATGCATTGCCTGCCAGCAGGATAAAGATTCAAAAAATGCCTCACATTCAGGTTATAATCGCAGAGGATCGAAAGATAGCCAGTTACGCTGACTCTCCTTTACCTAAGTTAACCCTGCCTGCACTTACCTTTACGCTCACGGTTTTTAGCGAACCGCGTAGCAAAATGTGCCCTTCATCTTTCTTCTGTAAAGCGCATCCACAAGAAGTGTAAAGCGCTGGTTTGAATTTATTAATATTCAATAAGTTATTTGTCATTCAATTTTTTTGACTGACCACGTCAATTCTCTTCGATTTTATCCCTCAGGAAAAAACGTGATACTTATCACATCGACGGAACATCGTCCCCTTAACAGAAAACACCTGCGAGAGATTAATTATGAAAACCATCAAATATGCTGTAGCTGCTGTTGCCCTGTCCGCTCTGTCTTTCGGCGCATTCGCCGTAGAGCCTGTTTCATCCACTCAGGCCCAGAGCATGAATAAAATCGGTGTGGTAAGTGCAGAAGGCGCGACCACGCTGGACGGTCTGGAAGCCAAGCTGGCTGAGAAAGCCGCTGCTGCCGGTGCAAGCGGATACACCATCACCTCCGCTAACACCAATAACAAGCTGAGCGGTACTGCGGTTATCTACAAATAATCGCCTGAAATGAATGCTGTACACTCGCCAAACCCTCTGGTGAGCTGCTCCAACCCTCATTGACCCTGTTGTTTGTTACCCTTGCTTGCCCGTCCGCCACTGGACGGGCTTTTTTTGCTTAAAACGACTGTGCCACCCGCTGTAACCCCGCTTCCACCGTCTCTACCTCCCCTGTCGCCAGCAAGCAGCAGGCCATTTGCAGCTTGATCGACTGTGGGACCGGCACATTCCCGGCCAGGCACTGCGTAATCCAGTGCGCGGTAACCTGCGGATCTTTTGACTCTGGCAGAATCACATCGCTGTTTTCTTCCCCGCGTTCAAGCACAACGCGCGTACCGGCAGAATCGATCAGCATCAGCTGTGGGCAACGCTGCGGGTTGGCGTACACCTCCCCTTCTGTTCCGTGCATCAGCAGTGCGCGTCCACCGATTTCGGCAAAGAACTGACCGACGCGCGTCACGTACTCCGGATGAGAAACACTGGAAAGGCGCAGTGCGTCATCCTCAGCAAACGGCGTTGCCAGCTTCGCCAGGGTGTGCGCACTGTTACGCACGCCCATGCGCCAGCGCATGTCCAGCTGCTTTTCCAAAGGCGGGCAGAGCGCACGAACGGGAATATAGACCGGCTGGTTCCCCTCCAGCTTTGCCTGCGCCTGGCCGGCATGGAGGGTCGGTTCAATGCCCAGCAGTTCAAAGATGGTTTCTGTCAGCACGCGCGTGGGATCTTCGCTGACCCCATGTACCACCACCGGGAACCCCAGCTTATGTAACAATATCGCCAGCAGCGGCGTCAGGTTTGCCTGCTTGCGCGCCCCGTTATAGCTCGGGATCACAATCGGCATCGGTTTTGCCACCGGCGGCGTTAAGCGCAGCGTTTGCGCCTGCATCGCCTCGTAGAAACCACGCATCTCCGCTTCGCCTTCGCCTTTGATACGCAGCGCAATCAGGATGCCGCCCATCTCCAGGTCCGGTACCTCGCCGTTGAGCATACGGGTGTAAAGCGCGCGACCGGTTTCATAGTCCAGGTCGCGGGCGTGGTTTTTCCCACGTCCTACCTCTTTGATAATTTTGCGATAATCCACGACATTCCTCCTGACAGCCTATCTTGTTAACACTATAGCCCTGATGAATGGCTGGCCGTTAGTTTTTTATCCCTTGAGACAACCTTCTGTTTTGATGGCAAAAAATAAACACAAGCTTTTTTTCAATTATTTGTGATTTCTATAGCAGATTCGTATTCATACATTTTTTGATTAAATAACCAGCGGAAAGTCATTAAGGGTCAACGGTGAAAACGTCCAGGCAACGCTCTCACCCGAAACATATCAGGATTTGCTATGAACAAGGTTGCTTTAGGTTTAATCATCGCCGCAGCGGTGGGATGTTCTGCATCCACGTTTGCGGCAACGAACGGTGAAGGGCAAATAAACTTCACCGGCGAAATTATCGATTCTGCTTGTCAGGTCGTAAATGGATTAAGTAATCCATTAAATGTACAGCTGGGGAAAGTGTCTAAAACGGTATTTACCGGTGCAGGCTCTACCAGCACCTTAACGAAGTTTGATATTCAGTTAACGAATTGTCCTGACACGGTCACCTCCGCCGCCATTAACTTCGGCGGAACACCGGATGCGAATAACAATTCAACGCTTGCCTTAACGCCAGATACCGATGCGGCGACAGGGGTGGCGATTCAGCTGGTGGATGCCTCGCAGCAGCCTGTCAGCCTGTATACGCCGTCTCAGCAGTATCAGTTAACCTCCGGCACGGCGGTTAACGATCTGGAGTTCGGCGCACGCTATATCCAAACCGGCCCGGCAATTACCGCTGGCCCCGCTAACTCCGTTTCAACCTTCACCGTTATTTATAACTGATCTTATCAATCCGGAGATATTAATGCTTTCGCGAGCATTAATATCTTCTCTATTCATTGAGAAATCTTTATGCGCCACGGTTATTTACTGAGCACGCTTTTACTGGTAGCAACTGCTTCACATGCTGGGGTCATTATTAACGGCACCCGCCTGGTCTATCAGGGAGATAAAAAGGAATCTTCTCTTGGTCTTTCAAATCCAGATGCGACGGATTATCTGGTACAGTCCTGGGTTGATTCCGGCGGTAAAAACCTGGCTAAAGCCCCGTTCCTGATCACCCCGCCGCTTTTCCGTCTGGATGCGCACGAAGATAACGTTCTGCGCGTGGTACGTACGGGCGGAAATTTACCGGAAGACAGGGAATCCCTGTACTGGCTGAACATTAAAGCGATCCCTTCCTCAAAGCACGTTGAGGGGGTGAATACGCTGCAAATTGCTATCAATACCCGCATTAAATTGCTCTATCGCCCGTCTGCAGTAAAAGGCCGCCCAGAAGATGTGGCGGATAAGCTTGAATGGCGCCGCGAAGGGAACGATCTGGTGGTGAATAACCCCACTCCGTTCTATATGAATTTCCAGACCGTTACGCTGAATGGTCATAAAGTCGCGAAAGCCACCTGGGCTGTTCCGAAAACGGAAACGCATTTTGCCTTACCGGGTAATGTCGGGGGCGCGGACTTGACGTATTCCATTATTACCGACTACGGCAGCATCAGCCATACCTGGTCGAAATCCGTTCATTAATTTTTTCCCGGTAATAAAATAATTATGTACAGCCATAAAAAGCCGTTCACCTGCCGATTGTCTTCATTGCTGGTCATTCTCTGCGGCCTGGCAATGGCGATCTTTGCGCAGCAGGTTATGGCTGATGATTATTTTAACCCTGCCCTGCTGGATATTGATAATCCCCAGCAGGGTAAAACCGATCTGTCCATCTATGAAAAAGGGCCAGGTCAGGCGCCGGGGAAATATGAGGTCGCGGTATTTATCAATAATAATAAAATTGATACCCGCAACGTAACCTTTACGCTTCAGAAAGATTCGCAGGGCAACAGCACGCTGCAGCCTTGCTTTAGCCTTGAGGAATTAAAAAGCCTCGGCATCAAAACCAAAAAATTTCCGCAGCTGATGGCCAAAGGCCAGTGTGCTGATTTACATGTCATTCCTTCGGCATCCGCCACCTTTCGCGTTCGCAACCAGCAGCTGCTGATGAGCATCCCTCAAACGGCGCTGGGCCAGGTGCCTCGCGGTTACATTGACCCGAAAGAGTTTGACGAAGGGATCGCTGCGGGCCTGCTTAATTACAGCGCCAATGCCAGCCACAGCCGCGCGCGACAGCACGGTGAGCAGGATAACAGCAGCCAGTACGTAAACCTGCGCCCAGGCCTGAACGTTGGCGCATGGCGCATTCGCAACTATTCCACCTGGAATCGCAGCACCACGGGCCATGAGGAGGAGCAGAAATTCACCTCCGTTTATACCTATGCGCAACGCGATATCGTGGCAATGAAAAGCGACATCACCGTCGGCCAGAGCTCATCCCCTGCCGACGTGTTTGACAGCGTTCCCTACACCGGGGTGGAGCTGAAATCCGACAGCGACATGCTGCCGGACAGCGAGAAAGGCTACGCGCCGATTATCCGCGGCACGGCCCACAGCAACGCGCTGGTGGTGGTTCGCCAGAACGGCTACGTCATTTATCAGAACACGGTCGCGCCGGGCGCCTTCGAAATTAACGATCTCTACCCCACCGGCAGCAGCGGCGACCTGCAGGTTACCGTGAAAGAGACCGACGGCAGCGAAAGCCATTTTGTCGTGCCGTTTGCCTCCGTGCCGGTCTTGCAGCGTGAAAAAAACCTGCGCTACAGCGTGACCGCCGGGCGTTATCGTTCCTATGACAACAATGTCGAAAAGACCCCGTTTGCCCAGGGCAGCGCCATCTACGGTTTACCCTACGGTATCACCGCCTACGGCGGCGTTCAGCAGAGCAGCCATTATCAGTCTCAGGCGGTGGGCGTCGGGAAAAACATGGGCGATTTAGGCGCCTTATCCATTGACGTCACTCGCGCCAAAGCCCTGCTGAAAAAACAGCAGGCCAGCAAAGGCCAGTCGTGGCGCGTGCGCTACAGCAAAGATATCGCCCAGTCAGGCACCAACTTCTCGCTGGCCGGCTACCGCTATAACAGCAAAGGGTTTTACACCCTGGAAGACACCATGGAGTCGTATACCCGCTCTGACGACTGGTCTGAACCGCAGCAGCGCCGCGCCCGTACCGAAGCCACCGTCGACCAGACGCTGCCGGAAGGCTGGGGTTCCGTAACCCTGAGCCTGGTGAAAGAGACCTACTGGACCCAGAGCCAGGACATGATCTCGGTGAGCGTCAGCTACAACAACAGCTGGCACGGCGTGAGCTACAGCCTCAGCTATAGCATGAACAAAAACACCCGCGACAGCGACGAAGACGGCAATGAGGTGACGAACGACAACCAGTTCGCGCTGAGCGTCTCGGTGCCGCTGGACCACTGGATGCATAACACCTGGGCCACCTACAACCTGAACAACACCAAAGATGGCACCACGCAGAATATCGGTCTGAACGGCACGGCGCTGAAAGAAGATAACCTCAACTGGAATATTCAGGAGGGGGTGAGCAGTACCGGCAGCGGCAACTCCACCAGCCTCAATGCCGATTACAAAGCAACGTACGGCGAACTGAGCGGCGGCGTCAGCCAGGACAAATATCAGCAGACCGTGAACGTCGGCCTGCAGGGCGGCGTGGTTGCCCATGCGAACGGCATCACCCTGAGCCAGCCGCTCGGTGAGACCATCGCGCTGGTGAAAGCGCCGGGCACGCACGGGACGCATATCACTAATCAGACCGGCGTTGAAACCGACTTCCGCGGCTACACCGTTGTCCCGTATGTGACCGCGTATCGCCACAACACCATTGCGCTGGATACCGAAACGCTGCCGGACAATGCCGACGTCACCCACGCCGCGCAGATCGTCACCCCAACCCGCGGGGCCGTGGTGCGCGCCAGCTTTAACACCCGCGTGGGCAACCGCGTGCTGATGACGCTGACGCACAACGGCAAACCGCTGCCGTTCGGCGCGACGGTTACCACCGAGGATAAGGACAGCGAGTTTATTGTGGGTAATGACGGCCAGACCTATCTCTCGGGTCTGCCGCAGCAGGGGCATCTCGCCGTTTCCTGGGGACAGGACGCGAGCGAGCGCTGCATCGCTGACTTTGCGCTAACGGATGAGAAAGAGAAAACCAGCATCATTAACGCTGCCGCGCAGTGTCATTGATTCACCCTTCAGGCTAACGACTATGCAAATGATAAAACAGTGCTTTTTCTTACTGATTCTGGGCACCGCGGCGTTATTTATGCCGCATGCGAAGGCTGGCTGCACTACGCCGGATATGCCGAAAATGATCAACGTTGCCACCATTTCGGTCCCGACGACGCTGGCAGTAGGCGCTACCATTCCCGGGACGGAGCAGACTGTACACGTCGCGGGTAACTGCAACTCTCCTTACGAGAGCGGGCTGGAAATCATCTCCTGCTATTACGGAAGTGGTTCGGAGATCCCCGGGTTGACCGGCGTTTATGACACAGGCGTGCCTGGAGTCGGCATTGCCTTAAAGAACGACCAGGGCCAGCGCATTTCAGGTGGGGGAAAGGTCGCCTGCGATTCCCGCAGTACGCCCATCGGCTATGTCTCGAACGATGGATACCTATCGTTTGATTTTAACGTCACGCTTGAGCTGGTTAAAACCAGTGATGTGGTACAGTCCGGCACGCTGCTTCAGGCGCAAACAGAGTTCGGTATTGGCGTATATGGCTACGACGGCATTGGTTCACCCAATGTTATCGCCTACGCAGGAAACGTTAACTTCCAGAACGTCACCTGCTCCGTCTCCCCAAAAAACCTGACCATTAATCTGGGCAACTTCCCGGTCAGCGATTTTGTCAGCGTGGGGATGCTATCCAGCCCGGCGCAAAACTTTGACGTGACGGTGAACTGCAACAGCAACGTGCAGCCTGAAGTGAAGATCACCAGTTCAAATGGTTATGAACCGGGGTCAGATGGGGTGATCAAACTCACCCAGCAGCCGGGCATGGCTACCGGCGTCGGGGTCAGAATGCTGTTTGACAACCATCCTGCCACCTTTGATACCTACGTGAACACCCAAAGCCAGGCCATCGCCAACCAGACGCTGGCGATCCCGTTTGAGGTTCGCTACGAACAAACCAGTGATGTCGTGACGCCAGGCCCCGCCAATACCGTCGCCACCGTTACCCTCGCTTATAAGTGACGCTCATGAAAAAGACAGCTCTGATGCTGGCGCTGGGCCTGATAGCCCAGGCCCACGCCGATGATATTGAGATCCAGATGACAGGGAATATTTACGCCAACACCTGCGTCATTGACAGCGCCAGCCGCAACCTGACGGTGGATTTAGGTCAGGCGGTATCAGGTAATTTTAAAGATGTAGGGGATACCGGGGAGTGGAAAGATTTTTCGCTCTCGGTGTCGCACTGTCCCGCCACGCTGGCGCTTGCCACGGCCTATTTCTACGGCCAGGCAGACAGCGTACACCCGACAAAATTCGCCAACACCGGCAGCGCGAAGGGGCTGGCGCTGGAGCTGGCCGACCGTCAGGACAAGATCCTGATCGCCCCGCAGGCGGCATTTAACGTGCCGATTAACCCGGCTGACCACACGGCCACGTTTCCGCTCTCCGCCCGCTATTACGCCACGTCTATGCCCGTCTCCGCAGGCACGTTCAGCAGCGTGGTGCAGGTGACCTTTACTTACCAGTAGGACCGCGCTCCTTAGCACGGATGCTTTTCCTGCGCCCGGCGGCCAGTTTTGCCGGGCGTTTTTTTACCTCCGGCACCTCCGGCTGTTCGATCGGGAAGATCGGCAGCGCGTTCAGCAGCCGCTGGCCGTAATTTTTGGTGAGCAGACGTTTATCATAGATCACCACCTCTCCCCAGCAGCCGTGGCTACGAATAAGACGCCCCACCTGCTGAATCAGGTTAAACGACGCCGCAGGCAGGCTCTGCACCTCAAACGGATAGCGGTTGAGGCTTTTCAGCCACTCGCCCTCGGTGATCACCACCGGGCTGTCGATGGGCGGAAAGGCGATCTTATGGATATGCACCTGCGTCAGGTAATCTCCCTTCAAATCCAGCCCTTCGGCAAAGGACTGTAGCCCCACCAGCACGCTGCGCTCGCCGTTATCAATACGTTTGCGGTGCGTTTCGACCAGCCGGTAACGGGGCTGGTCGCCCTGCACCAGCAGGAGTAAACGCAGGTCGGTGACGTGCTCCAGGAAGCGCTGCATCGCCCGCCCGCTGGCAAACAGCACCAGCATGCCGGGATATTTTTTACTTTCGACCTGCTCGCGGAAGTAGGCCGCCATCTCCGCAATGTGCTGCTCTTCGTTGTCGATAAGCGGCTCGTATTTCATGCGTGGAATGACCAGCTTGCCCTGCTCGCAGTGGTTGAACGGCGAGTCCAGCGCCACAAAACGATCGCCCGCTTTCTCCTTCAGGCCGCTCATCTCCTGCAACCGTGAAAAGCTGTTCAGAGAGCGCAGGGTCGCGGAGGTCACCACCACGTGCGGCACGCTGCGCCAGATCAGCTTTTCCAGCTGATCGGCCACGCGGATGCCCACGCAGTGGAAAAAGAGGTGAACCTGCCCGTCGCGCACCTCGCGGGTGGCCCATTTGGTGACCGGCGCGCCCGACGCCTGCGCCATCGAGGCCAGCCGCCAGAGCTTGCTCTGCGCCTCAAACATCCCCAGCGCGCGGTTCATTTGCAGCAGGATGCGGTGCAGCCGCACCACGTCGTGCGAGCCAGTTTTCTCGCTGAGGTCGTTCAGGAACATCTCCGCCAGCCCGCGCAGCTTTTCCAGATGCTTCGCCAGCTGCTGGCAGATCTCCATCACCTCTTCCGGCAGCTCGCCCATCGCAAAGCGGTGTTCCGCCTCCTGGGCTGCCGGAAGATAAAGATTCAGAATGTTGTTCAGAGACGAGATGAGGCCGTAAACCTCTTCGCAGTGGTCGCTCAGACGCTCCGGTACCGCCAGCGGCGGCGTGGTTTTCGGGCGGAACTGCTCCATGCAGGTCGCAACCAGTTTGCAGAACAGATCCAGCTGAAGTCGGAACCACGGAGCGGTAATTTCGGCGCTCATCTCCAGCGCGTCCCGCGCCACGTCGGGCAGATGGTGGCCTTCGTCGAGCACCAGCAGCAGGTTTTTCGGCTCCGGCAGCACCGCTTCGCTCTCCAGCGCGGCCATCACCAGCGCGTGGTTGGCGACAACCACCTCCGCCTCCTGGATCTCGCGCCGGGCGACGAAGAACGGGCACTCCCGGTAGTAGTGACAGTTGCGGTTCAGGCAGCTTGCTTTATCGGTGCTGAGCCTGCGCCACAGGTCATCGCTAATCGCCAGGCTGGTGTGATCCCGCAGGCCGTCCCACTTATAGCCGTCGAGCTCGGCTTTCAGCTTTGCGCACTGCTCCTGCTCGGCTTTGTTGTTTGGCGTCAGCTCGTCATCCAGAAAGGCGAGCAGATCCTGCTGCGAGGGCTCGCTGCTGGCCAGCGCCGCCAGGTTACGCGGACAGACGTAGCGCCCGCGCCCAAAGGCGGCGGTGAAGCGGAGATCGGGGATGATTTTGCGCAGCAGCGGCAAATCTTTGCTGAAGATCTGATCCTGCAAGGCCACGTTCGCAGTGCTGACCACCAGCGTTTTGTCCTCTTCCCGCGCGATGGCGATGCCGGGAATAAGATACGACAGGGTTTTCCCGACGCCGGTCGGGGCTTCAATCGCAAGATGTCGCCCGTCGTCCCCGGCGAGCGTTTTTGCCACGTCGGCAATCATCTGCCGCTGCGGCGCTCGGGGGATAAAATCGGGGATCTGCTGCTGTAGCGCCTTATACCAGGCGCCGATTTGCGCTTTCAGCGCCGCGGTTAAAGCCATTGGAAAACCTGAAATACTGTATAAACAGCCACTATTCTGGCACTTTCTCTTCGCAGCCGCAAAAAGAAAAGCCCGGCTTTACGACCGGGCTTCCAGATTACTGCGGGTTAGCAGGCTTGCGCGGGCGGCGTCGGCGCTGCCCCTCGCCTGCCGGTTTACCTTCACCGCTGCGCCACGGGCTTTCACCGGCCGGCTTGCCGTCGTTATTACGACGCGGCGGTTTGCCGGATGACTTCGGCGCGCCGCCTTCAGCACGACGCGGCTGCTGGCCGCGACCACCGCCGCCCTGACCGCGACCACCACCCTGACGACCGTTCTGAATCGGCTCGGCTTTGATGGACGGGTCCACTTCATAGCCCGGGGTTTCGATGCGCGGGATCTCTTTCTTCAGCAGGCGTTCGATGTCGCGCAGCAGCTTGTGCTCGTCCACGCAGACCAGAGAGAGCGCCTCACCTGTTGCCGCCGCACGGCCGGTACGACCGATACGGTGAAC
Organism: Enterobacter cloacae complex sp. P6RS; assembly: GCF_014982245.1. Classification (NCBI taxonomy): domain Bacteria; kingdom Pseudomonadati; phylum Pseudomonadota; class Gammaproteobacteria; order Enterobacterales; family Enterobacteriaceae; genus Enterobacter; species Enterobacter cloacae complex sp. P6RS. The sequence continues at coordinate 50,280 of NZ_JADCLB010000001.1, read as the reverse complement.
GTAGTCTTCCGGGACGTTTGGCAGCTCGTAGTTCACCACGTGCGGCAGCTCTTCAATATCGAGGCCACGGGCAGCGATGTCGGTCGCCACCAGCACGCGGATGTCGCCGGACTTGAAGTCCGCCAGCGCGCGGGTACGCGCGCCCTGGCTCTTGTTACCGTGGATCGCCGCGCTGCGGATGCCGTCTTTATTCAGCTGTTCCGCCAGGTGGTTCGCGCCGTGCTTGGTGCGGGTAAAGACCAGCACCTGCTGCCAGTTGCCCTGACCGATCATCTGGGAGAGAAGCTCCCGCTTGCGCTTTTTATCCACAAAGTGAACGTGCTGCGTCACCTGCTCGGAAGCGGTGTTGCGGCGCGCCACTTCCACTTCCAGCGGGTTATGCAGCAGCTTTTCCGCCAGCGCCTTGATCTCATCGGAGAAGGTCGCGGAGAAGAGCAGGTTCTGGCGACGCGGCGGCAGCTTCGCCAGCACGCGACGAATATCATGAATGAAGCCCATATCGAGCATGCGGTCGGCTTCGTCCAGCACCAGAATTTCAATGCTGTCGAGCTTCAACGCGTTCTGGTGTTCCAGATCCAGCAGACGGCCCGGCGTTGCCACCAGCACGTCCACGCCGCCGCGCAGCTTCATCATCTGCGGGTTAATGCTCACGCCACCGAAAACCACAAGCGAGCGAATGTTGAGATAGCGGCTGTACTCACGCACGTTCTCGCCAATCTGGGCTGCCAGCTCGCGGGTTGGGGTGAGGATCAGCGCGCGCACCGGACGACGGCCTTTGGCGTGCGGCTGGTTTTTTACCAGCAGCTCTAACAGCGGCAGGGTAAAGCCCGCGGTTTTACCGGTGCCGGTCTGGGCGCTGGCCATCAGGTCACGGCCCTGAAGCACGGCCGGAATAGCCTGCTGCTGGATAGGGGTTGGCTCAACGTAGCCCTGCTCTGCGATCGCGCGCAGAATTTCCGGGTTCAGGCCAAGGGAATCAAAAGACATAAAAACTCCGAACCGCCCCGACCATCACAGGTGTAGTTTTCAGGGAGATATCACGAATAGAAGGACAAAAACCACAATGTCGCGAAGGTGCGGAGTGTAGCAGCTTTTGTGACGTGGCGCATAAAATATCCCTGTCGTATCCCTCGACGATTTAGCGATTCAGGTATAATTTTAATCAATCGATTGATTAATTTTTAATGCCGACATGAATACGACACCGACGACAACCAAAGGTGAACAGGCCAAAAGCCAGCTTATCGCCGCCGCGCTGGCGCAGTTTGGCGAGTATGGCCTGCATGCCACCACGCGGGATATCGCCGCCCAGGCCGGGCAAAACATCGCGGCCATTACCTACTATTTTGGCTCAAAAGAGGATTTATACCTCGCCTGCGCCCAGTGGATTGCCGATTTTATTGGCAACAATTTTCGCCCGCACGTTGAGGAGGCCACCGCGCTGCTGAGCCAGCCGACGCCGGATCGTACCGCTATCAGGCAACTTATTCTCAATGCCTGCCACAATATGATCCGCCTGCTGACGCACGACGATACGCTCAACCTGAGCAAATTTATCTCCCGCGAGCAGCTCTCCCCCACTGCCGCTTATCAGCTGGTACACGATCAGGTGATTGCCCCGATGCACACCCATCTGACCCGGCTGATTGCCGCCTACACCGGGCGGGACGCCAGCGATACCGACACCATTTTGCATACCCACGCCCTGCTGGGCGAAATTCTCGCCTTCCGTCTGGGGCGTGAAACCATCCTGTTACGCACGGGCTGGGCACAATTCGATGAGGATAAAGCCGCGCAGATTAGCCAGGTCATCACCTGTCATCTCGATCTGATCCTGCAAGGCTTAACGCAAAGGAGCCTGAAGTGATGAAAAAACCTGTCGCCATCGTTCTGGTGGTTGTTGTTTTGCTTGCCGCGGGAATCGGTGGCTGGCTGTGGTATCAGAGCCAGCAGGATCGGGGCCTGACGCTGTACGGTAACGTGGATATTCGCACGGTGAATATGAGCTTCCGCGTCGGCGGACGTCTCGCCTCGCTGAGCGTTGACGAAGGCGATGCCATCAAAGCCGGGCAGACGCTGGGCGTACTGGATAAAGCCCCCTTTGAGAACGCGCTGATGCAGGCAAAAGCCGGCGTCTCCGTCGCCCAGGCGCAGTATGACCTGATGCTGGCGGGCTATCGCGATGAGGAGATTGCCCAGGCCGCTGCCGCCGTTAAGCAGGCCAAAGCCGCCTACGACTACGCGCAGAACTTCTATAGCCGCCAGCAGGGACTGTGGAAAAGCCGCACCATTTCCGCCAACGATCTGGAAAACGCGCGGTCATCCCGCGACCAGGCGCAGGCGACGCTGAAATCCGCGCAGGATAAATTAAGCCAGTACCGCTCCGGTAACCGCGAGCAGGACATCGCCCAGGCGAAGGCCAGCCTCGAGCAGGCGCAGGCGCAACTGGCTCAGGCGGAGCTGGATCTGCGCGACACTATCTTAACCGCCCCGTCTGACGGCACGCTGATGACCCGCGCGGTAGAGCCGGGCAGCATGCTCAGCGCGGGCAGTACCGTCTTGACGCTGTCCTTAACCCGTCCGGTATGGGTGCGGGCTTACATTGATGAGCCGAATCTCGGCCAGATGCAGCCGGGCCGCGAGCTGCTGCTCTATACCGACGGTCGCCCGGACAAGCCGTATCACGGCAAAGTGGGCTTTGTCTCCCCTACCGCCGAATTCACCCCGAAAACGGTAGAAACGCCGGATCTGCGTACCGACCTCGTGTACCGCCTGCGCATCATCGTCACCGACGCGGACGACGCGCTGCGTCAGGGCATGCCTGTTACCGTGACCTTAAACGACGGGGAACGACATGAATGATGCGGTTATCCAGCTCAATAATCTGGTCAAACGCTTCCCCGGAATGGATAAACCGGCGGTCGCGCCGCTGAACTGCACCATTCAGAAAGGCTACGTGACCGGACTGGTGGGCCCGGACGGCGCGGGCAAAACCACGCTGATGCGGATGCTGGCGGGGCTGCTGAAGCCGGATGAAGGCTCGGCCAGCGTGCTTGGCCTTGACCCGATAAAAGACGACGGCGCGCTCCACGCCATGCTCGGTTATATGCCGCAGAAGTTTGGCCTGTACGAAGATCTGACGGTGATGGAGAACCTCAATCTGTACGCCGACCTGCGCAGCGTCACCGGTGAAACCCGGCAGAAAACCTTCGCCCGACTGCTCGAATTTACCTCCCTCGGCCCGTTCACCGACCGGCTGGCGGGCAAGCTTTCCGGCGGGATGAAGCAGAAGCTGGGGCTGGCCTGTACGCTGGTGGGCGAACCAAAAGTGCTACTGCTCGATGAGCCCGGCGTCGGCGTGGACCCGATTTCCCGCCGCGAGCTGTGGCAGATGGTGCACGAGCTGGCGGGCGACGGAATGCTGATCCTCTGGAGCACCTCCTACCTCGACGAGGCCGAGCAGTGCCGGGACGTGCTGCTGATGAACGAGGGCGAACTGCTCTATCAGGGCGAACCGACCGAGCTGACGCACACCATGGCCGGGCGCAGTTTTCTTCTGCACAGCCCGCAGGAGTCCAACCGCAGGCTGCTGCAGCGGGTGCTGAAGCTGCCGCAGGTGAGCGACGGGATGATTCAGGGCCGCTCGGTGCGCGTGATCCTCAAAAAAGAGGCCACCGTCGACGATATTCGCCGTGCGCCGGGCATGCCTGAGATTGAAATGGACGAGACCGCCCCGCGCTTTGAAGATGCGTTTATCGACCTGCTGGGCGGTGCAGGCACGTCGGAATCGCCCCTTGGCGCGATCCTGCACACGGTGGAAGGCACGCCGGGCGAAACGGTGATCGAAGCAAAATCGCTCACCAAAAAGTTCGGGGACTTCGCCGCCACCGACAACGTCAACTTTGCGGTGAAGCGCGGCGAGATATTTGGCCTGCTCGGGCCGAACGGCGCGGGAAAATCGACCACCTTTAAGATGATGTGCGGCCTGCTGGTGCCGACGTCCGGCAAGGCGCTGGTGCTGGACATGGATCTTAAAGTCAGCTCCGGAAAGGCGCGCCAGCATCTCGGCTATATGGCGCAGAAGTTCTCGCTGTACGGCAACCTGACAGTCGAGCAGAATCTGCGCTTTTTCTCTGGGGTGTACGGCCTGCGCGGGCGGGCGCAGAATGAAAAAATCCGCCGCATGAGCGACGCCTTCGGGTTAACGAATATTGCGTCCCACGCCACCGACGAGCTGCCGCTCGGCTTTAAGCAGCGGCTGGCCCTGGCCTGCTCGTTGATGCACGAGCCGGATATCCTGTTTCTTGATGAACCCACGTCAGGCGTCGATCCCCTCACCCGCCGCGAGTTCTGGCTGCATATCAATAGCATGGTGGAAAAAGGCGTGACCGTGATGGTCACCACCCACTTTATGGATGAGGCGGAATACTGCGACCGCATCGGGCTGGTCTATCGCGGCAAGCTGATTGCCCACGGCACGCCGGACGACCTGAAAGCGCAGGCCGCCGACGACGCACAGCCAGACCCGACCATGGAGCAGGCGTTTATCACCCTCATCCACGACTGGGATAAGGAGAATGCTCATGCGCAGTAACGCCCTTTCCTGGCGCCGGGTGCGCGCCCTGTGCATCAAAGAGACGCGGCAGATCGTGCGCGATCCCAGCAGCTGGCTGATTGCGGTGGTGATCCCCCTGCTGCTGCTGTTTATCTTTGGCTACGGCATTAACCTCGACTCCAGCAAGCTGCGGGTCGGTGTTTTGCTGGAGCAGCAGAGCGAAGAGGCGCTGGACTTCACCCACGCCATGACCGGCTCACCCTACATTGACGCCACCGTCAGCGACAACCGGCAGGAACTGATTCAGAAAATGCAGGCTGGGAAAATTCGCGGCCTGATCGTCATCCCGGTGGATTTCGCCGCCAACATGGCGCGCCCGGGCGCCGATGCGCCGATTCAGGTGATTACCGACGGCAGCGAGCCGAACACCGCCAATTTCGTGCAGGGCTATGCGGAGGGGATCTGGCAGCTCTGGCAGATGCAGCGCGCCGAAGACCGGGGCGAGACGTTTGAACCGCTCATCGATGTGCAGACGCGCTACTGGTTTAACCCCGCCGCCATCAGCCAGCACTTTATTATTCCGGGGGCGGTGACCATCATTATGACGGTGATTGGCGCGATCCTCACCTCGCTGGTCATCGCCCGCGAGTGGGAGCGCGGCACTATGGAGGCGCTGCTCTCCACCGAGGTGACGCGGGTTGAGCTGCTGCTGTGCAAGCTCATCCCCTACTACTTCCTCGGCATGCTGGCGATGCTGCTCTGCATGCTGGTCGCGGTCTTTATTCTTGGCGTGCCGTACCGCGGCTCGCTGGTGGTACTGTTCTTTATCACCAGCCTGTTTTTGCTCAGCACGCTGGGGATGGGGCTGCTCATCTCCACCATCACCCGCAACCAGTTTAACGCCGCGCAGGTGGCGCTGAACGCCGCTTTCCTGCCATCGATTATGCTCTCCGGTTTTATCTTCCAGATAGACAGCATGCCGGCGGTGATCCGCGCCGTGACCTACATCATTCCGGCGCGCTACTTCGTGAGCACGCTGCAGAGCCTGTTCCTGGCGGGGAATATTCCGGTGGTGCTGATTATCAATACCCTGTTTTTGCTGGCGTCGGCGGTGATGTTTATCGGGTTGACGTGGCTGAAAACCAAACGGCGACTGGATTAAGGAGCGCACATGTTTCACCGCTTATGGACATTGATCCGCAAAGAGCTGCAGTCCCTGCTGCGCGAGCCGCAAACCCGCGCCATTCTGGTGCTGCCGGTGCTGCTTCAGGTTTTATTGTTCCCGTTTGCCGCCACCCTTGAGGTAACTAACGCCACCATTGCCATTTATAATGAAGACAACGGCAAACACGCCGTCGAGCTGACGCAGCGTTTTGCCCGGGCGAAAGCCTTTACCCACATCCTGCTGCTGAAAAGCCCGCAGGAGATCCAGCCCACTATCGACACGCAAAAAGCGCTGCTGCTGGTGCGTTTCCCGGCGGAATTCTCCCGCAATCTGGACACCTTCCAGACCGCGCCGATGCAGCTGATCCTCGACGGGCGCAACTCCAACAGCGCCCAGATAGCGGCCAACTACCTGCAGCAGATAGTGAAGGAGTATCAGCAGGAGCTGATGGAGGGCAAACCGAAGCCCAATAACAGCGAGCTGGTGGTGCGCAACTGGTACAACCCGAATCTGGACTACAAGTGGTTTGTGGTGCCGTCGCTGATCGCCATGATCACCACCATCGGGGTGATGATCGTGACCTCTCTGTCCGTGGCCCGCGAGCGCGAACAGGGCACGCTGGATCAGCTGCTGGTTTCCCCGCTCGCCACCTGGCAGATTTTCGTCGGCAAAGCGGTACCGGCGCTGATCGTCGCCACCTTCCAGGCCACCATCGTGCTGGGAGTGGGAATTTGGGCCTACGAGATCCCGTTCGCCGGATCGCTGGCGCTGTTTTACTTCACGATGGTGATTTACGGGCTGTCGCTGGTGGGGTTTGGGCTGCTGATTTCAGCGCTCTGCTCCACGCAGCAGCAGGCATTTATCGGGGTATTCGTCTTTATGATGCCGGCGATTCTGCTCTCCGGGTACGTGTCGCCCGTCGAGAACATGCCGGTGTGGCTGCAGGATTTAACGTGGATAAACCCGATTCGACACTTTACGGATATCACCAAGCAGATCTATCTGAAGGATGCGAGTCTGGACATTGTCTGGGGAAGTTTGTGGCCGCTACTGGTCATAGCGGCCACGACGGGGTCAGTGGCCTATGCGATGTTTAGACGCAACATTGCGTAGCTTTTTCTCTTTAGTGAGCAGCGACACTACCGCTGGCCCTGCAAGGATTGCCAGACCCGCGAGGGCCAGCAGCAGGTTGTTTTGCAGCACGCGTGACAGCAGCCACAGCACGATCATCGCGGCACCAAAGTACCAGGTGGTGGTGAGCTCTTCGAGCACATCACCCACCTCGCGCCAGCGCGCGTCATGGTGGCGCTGTAAGAACAGCATCGACAGCACGGTGACGCCATAGAGGACGCATAGCCCTAAGCCAACACGCACCAGCGTGCCGCTCATTAAGCCCATCACCAGTACGGCCACGACCAGTAAATGCAACATTATCTGCCAGCAACTCAAACCCGTTGCGACACGAACACGTTGTTGCCACTTCATGGCTTCTCTCCTGAAGGATTTTTCTCTGCTTAATCAGACTACCGCACTTTACGGAAAATTCCGTAACGCCGCATCTTTTTGTGACGCCGACTACACTTTATTTTCATCGGGATAGTCACCCAGGAAGGTGTTTATGAGCAAAAAAACGCAGCATTTCTCGCTTAAGGTGCTGACGATAAACATTCATAAGGGCTTCACAGCATTTAACCGCCGCTTCATTTTACCGGAGCTGCGCGACGCGGTACGCACCGTCAGCGCGGACATTGTCTGCCTGCAGGAGGTGATGGGCGCGCACGAGGTACACCCCATGCATTTCGAAAACTGGCCCGATACGCCGCACTATGAATTCCTGGCCGACACCATGTGGAGCGATTACGCTTACGGCCGCAATGCGGTCTATCCGGAAGGCCATCACGGTAATGCGGTGCTGTCGCGTTTTCCTATAGAACATTATGAGAACCGGGACGTTTCCGTCGGGGAGAGCGAAAAGCGCGGGCTGCTTTACTGCCGCATCACGCCGCCGGAACTTGACGTTCCGGTTCACGTGGGCTGCGTTCACCTGGGACTGCGTGAAGCCCACCGCCAGGCGCAGCTGCAGATGCTGGCGGACTGGGCCAATGCGCTGCCGGAAGGCGAACCCGTGGTGGTCGCCGGGGATTTTAACGACTGGCGGCAGCGCGCCAACCATCCGCTGAAGGTCAAAGCGGGACTGGAGGAAATTTTCACCCGGGCACATGGTCGTCCCGCACGGACGTTTCCGGTGCGCTTCCCCCTGCTGCGCCTGGACCGCATCTACGTGAAAAATGCGCATGCCAGCAGCCCGACGGCGCTGGCGTTACTGAACTGGCGACATCTTTCCGACCATGCCCCGCTGAGCGCGGAGATCCACTTATGAAATGCACCTGGCAGGAAGGTAACCGTATTACGCTGCTGGAAAACGGCGATAACTTTTATCCGGCGGTCTTTGAGGCGATTAGCCACGCACAGCAGAAAGTCTACCTTGAAACGTTTATCTGGTTTGAAGACGACGTTGGCAGGCAGCTGCACAGCGTACTGCTGCATGCCGCCCGGCGCGGGATAAAAATCGAGGCGCTGCTCGATGGATATGGCTCGCCGGATCTTAGCGATGAATTTGTTAACGAGCTCACCGCCGCCGGCGTGGTGTTCCGCTATTACGATCCCGGTCCGCGTCTGTTCGGCATGCGCACCAACCTGTTCCGGCGCATGCACCGCAAAATAGTCGTAGTGGACGAAACGGTGGCGTTCGTGGGCGGCATTAACTACTCCGCCGAGCATATGTCGGATTACGGCCCGGAGGCCAAGCAGGACTACGCGATCCGCATTGAGGGACCGGTAGTTCAGGACATCCAGCTGTTCGTGCTGGAAAACTTGCCCGGTAAAGAGGCCGCTCGCCGCTGGTGGCGACGCCGTCATCGCCCGGAAGAGAACCGCAAGCCCGGCGAAGCGCAGGCGCTGTTTGTCTGGCGGGACAACGAGGAGCATCGGGACGATATTGAACGTCATTACCTGAAGATGCTGGCCAATGCGAAGCGCGAAGTGATTATCGCCAACGCCTATTTCTTCCCCGGCTACCGTATTCTGCACGCCATGCGCAACGCGGCCCGACGCGGCGTGAGCGTTAAACTGATTGTGCAGGGCGAGCCGGATATGCCGATTGTGAAGGTGGGCGCGCGCCTGCTCTACCGCTACCTGGTGAAAAGCGGCGTGCAGATATATGAATACCGCCGCCGCCCGCTGCACGGCAAAGTGGCCGTCATGGATGACCACTGGGCAACCGTCGGCTCCAGTAACCTCGATCCGCTGAGCCTGTCGCTTAACCTGGAAGCGAACCTGATCATCCACGACCGTCAGTTTAACCAGACCCTGCGGGATAACCTTCAGGGACTTATCCATAAGGACTGCGTACGGGTGGATGAGTCCATGGTGCCGAAACGGAGCTGGTGGAACGTTGGCATCGGCGTGGTGGTGTTCCACTTCCTGCGCCACTTCCCGGCGATGGTCGGCTGGCTGCCGGCGCATACGCCAAAGCTGGCGCAGGTTGATCCGCCGGTACAACCTGAAATGGAAACCCAGGACCGCGTTGAAGCGGAAGATGGAGGCAAACCCTGATGTCAAAATCTCATCCTCGCTGGCGGCTGGCGAAAAAAATCCTCACCTGGGTATTCTTTATCGCGGTCGCTGTACTGCTGGTGGTCTACGCGCAGAAAGTGGACTGGGAAGAGGTGTGGAAGGTTATCCGAAACTATAACCGGCTGGTGCTGCTGGGCGCCGTAGGGCTGGTTATCGTCAGCTACCTGATGTACGGCTGCTACGACCTGCTCGGTCGCGCCTACTGCGGCCACAAGCTGGCTAAACGTCAGGTGATGCTGGTGTCGTTTATCTGCTACGCCTTCAACCTGACGCTGAGCACCTGGGTGGGCGGCATCGGCATGCGCTATCGCCTGTACTCGCGTCTCGGATTACCGGGCGGAACCATCACCCGCATTTTCTCGCTGAGTATTACCACCAACTGGCTGGGGTATATCCTGCTGGGTGGAGTGATTTTCACCATCGGCGTGGTGCAGCTGCCCGCGCACTGGTATATCGACGAGGCCACGCTGCGCATTCTCGGCATCGTGCTGCTGCTGATCATCGCCGTGTATCTGTGGGCCTGCGCCTTTGCCAAACGCCGCCATATGACCATTAAAGGGCAGAAACTGGTACTGCCGTCGTGGAAGTTCGCGGTGCTGCAGATGGCGGTATCCAGCGCCAACTGGATGGCGATGGGTGCAATCATCTGGCTATTGATTGGCGAGGACGTGAACTACTTCTTCGTGCTGGGCGTGCTGCTGGTGAGCAGTATCGCCGGGGTTATCGTGCATATTCCGGCGGGAATTGGTGTGCTGGAGGCGGTGTTTATCGCGCTGCTGGCCGGAGAACATGTTTCACAGGGGACGATTATTGCCGCCCTGCTCGCCTACCGCATGCTCTATTACTTCCTGCCGCTGGCGCTGGCAACGGTCTGTTATCTGGTGCTGGAGAGCCGGGCGAAAAAGTTACGGGCGAAAAATGAGAAGGCAATGGCGAAATAAAAGCAAAACGGCAACTTTGTTGCCGTTTTTAGTGTTTGTTCCCTCTCCCGTGGGAGAGGGTCAAGGTGAGGGCACCAGACCGCACCGCCACCCAGCAAAGCAACCTCAGCGACGGTTGCCGAAAATCCGCAGCAGCATCAGGAACAGGTTGATAAAGTCCAGATAGAGCGTCAGCGCACCCAGAATCGAGTATTTGCGCAGGTTGGAACTGTCGCGCACGTCGATCTGCTCGCCGATGTTTTTCAGCTTCTGAGTGTCGTAGGCCGTCAAGCCAACGAAGACCACCACCCCGATATAGGTCACGGCCCACATCAGCGCGTCGCTCTTCAGCCACAGGTTCACCAGCGATGCCAGCACAATCCCGATCAGCCCCATAAACAGCATATTACCTAAGCCGCTCAGGTCACGTTTGGTGGTGTAACCGTACAGGCTCATCACGCCGAACATCCCGCCGGTCACCACGAAGGTGCTGGCGATGGAGGAGTAGGTGTAGACGATGAAAATGCTGGAGAGCGTCAAACCGGTCAGCGCCGAATAGAGCATAAACAGCGTGGTCGCCATTCCGGCACTGAGTTTCTGCACCAGGCCGGAAAGCACAAACACCAGCGCCAGCTGTGCGATAATCAGCCCAAAGAAGGTGATTTTGCTGGAGAAGATAAACATCATCAGCTCAGGCGTGTTCGCCGCATACCACGCGATAAACGCGGTAAGCAGCAGGCCGACCGTCATCCAGCCGTACACCTGCGCCATATACGTCTGCAGCCCGCTACGGGTCTGCTGTACTATTGAATCGGAACGCGGAAATCGGTCCATGATTCACTCCTGATTAAGGTTAAGAAGAGACACACACATTAAGAGTAACACATCCACGTAAACCGACTACCAACGGCTGGCGGCCTGTTTATCGCTGTCGCGAGATTCCACCCAGCGATCACCTTCCGGCGTGGCTTCGCGCTTCCAGAACGGCGCTTTGGTTTTGAGGTAATCCATAATGAACTCCCCTGCCGCAAAGGCGCTGCCGCGGTGCGCGCTGGTCACGCCGACAAAGACAATCTCTTCGCCGGGCCACATCTCGCCGATGCGGTGGATCACCGTGACCCGCCCGAGCGGCCAGCGGCCTCGCGCTTCATCCACAATTGCCGCCAGCGATTTTTCCGTCATGCCCGGATAGTGCTCCAGCGTCAGCGCTTTTACGCTGTCGCCGAGATTGTGGTTACGCACTTTACCGGTGAACGTAACGACCGCGCCGTCTTCATCGCGCTCCGCCAGCCAGTCATATTCTGTACCGACGTTAAAGCGCTCGGGACCGACCAGAATTCGGGTTTCAGCCATCTTAGCCCCCTGTGACCGGCGGGAAGAAGGCCACTTCATCCCCTTCAGTCAGCGGGTGGGTGAACTCCACCAGCGTCTGGTTAACGGCCGCCAGCAGCTTGCCTTCGTCGAGCGCCAGCGCCCAGCGGTCGCTTTGTGCCGCCAGGTGCGCGCGCAGGGCGGCGACGTTTTCAAAAGAGGCGTCCAGCGTCAGGCTGTCGGTATTGACCAGCTCACGCACCTGGGCGAAAAAGAGCACCTTAATCATGGCTGTCCACCTTAAAATCACCGGATTTGCCGCCGCTTTTCGCCAGCAGACGAACCGGGCCAATCACCATATCTTTCTGCACCGCTTTGCACATGTCGTAGATGGTCAGCGCGGCGACGGAGGCCGCCGTCAGGGCTTCCATCTCCACGCCGGTTTTGCCGGTTAAGCGGCAGAGGGACTCAATACGCACGCGGTTGTGCTCCGGCTGCGCCTGCAGGTTCACTTCCACCTTGCTTAGCATCAGCGGATGGCAGAGCGGGATGAGGTCCCAGGTCCGTTTTGCAGCCTGAATACCGGCGATGCGGGCGGTGGCAAAGACGTCGCCCTTATGGTGACTGCCGTCGATAATCATCGCTAGCGTCTCCGGCAGCATGGTGACGAATGCCTCAGCACGCGCCTCGCGCACCGTTTCGGCCTTGGCGGAGACATCCACCATATGCGCTTCGCCAGCGGCGTTAATGTGGGTCAGTTGTGACATAGTTTACTTCTTCAAATGGGGATGAAAATTACACGGACGGGTACGGGCATCCAACTGCGGGGCAATAATATTTTCCCATGCGGTGCGGCAGGCTTTGGTCGAGCCCGGCATGGCGAAAATCAGCGTGTTGTTTGCCACGCCGGCCACCGCGCGCGACTGCAGCGTGGAGGTGCCAATCTCTTCAAAGGAGAGCATGCGGAACACTTCGCCGAAGCCTTCTACCTCGCGGTCAAACAGCGGGATCAGCGCCTCGGGGGCCTGATCGCCCGCGGTAAAGCCGGTGCCGCCGGTGATCAGCACCACCTGCACCTCAGCACTGGCGATCCACTGAGAGACCTGCGCGCGAATGGCGTAGCGGTTCTCTTTCACAATCGCTTTATCGACAATGGTATGCCCCGCGTCATGGGCCGCCTCACGCAGCCAGTGGCCGGAGGTATCATCCTCTTCTCCACGGCGGTCGGAAACGGTAAGAATAGCAATGCGTGTCGGGATAAATTCTGCGCTGACCTGACTCATCTTCTGGTTCCTTCTAAAGACTGATTACCCGCCGATGTAGGACAGGTTCTGAGTAATGCCGGTATTGCCCTGATGCAGGAAGTGGGTCTGCTTTTTGTGCGTCAGCGCTTCAGAAATGCGCGCTTCAAGCGCGGCCTGCTGCGCATCGTCTTCCAGCAGATCGCGAAGATCCACGCCACCGTCGCCAAACAGGCAGAGATGGAGTTTGCCGACGGAAGAGACGCGCAGGCGGTTGCAGCTGGCGCAGAAGTCTTTCTCATAGGGCATGATCAGGCCAATTTCGCCTTCGTAATCCGGGTGACAAAAGACCTGTGCCGGGCCGTCGCTGCGCTGGCGGATCTGGTGGATCCAGCCGCGTTTCAGCAGCTCGTCGCGCAACACCATGCCGGAAATATGGTGGCGGCGGAACAGTTCGCTGCCCTCGCCCGTTTCCATCAGCTCGATAAAACGCAGTTGAATGGGACGGGATTTAATCCACGCCAGAAAGGTATCGAGCTGATGATGGTTAACGTCGCGCATCAGCACCGTGTTGACTTTGACCTTTTCGAACCCGGCGGTAAACGCCGCATCGATGCCGTCCATCACCTGGCGGAACTTGTCCTGACCGGTAATGGCGTGAAACTGCCGGGCATCAAGGCTGTCCACGCTGACGTTGATCGCGGTTAAGCCAGCGTCGCGCCAGGTGGCCACGTCACGCGCCATGCGGTAACCGTTGGTGGTCACCGCGATCTGGCGGATGCGTTCGTTTTCGCGTACGGCGGCAATGATGTCGGGGAAATCGCGGCGCAGGGAGGGTTCTCCACCGGTCAGACGGACTTTTTCGGTACCGAGCTCCGAGAACGCACGCGTGACGCGGCGCACTTCATCCACGGAGAGAAAGCCATTATTGGTGACGCTGCCCGGCTTGTAGCCATCGGGCAGGCAGTAGGTGCAACGGAAGTTGCACACATCGGTAATCGACAGACGCAAGTAGTAAAACTTACGCGCGAAAGCATCAGTAAGTTGTGAAGCCATGTACACCTTTCCAGATCGGGAGGCACAGTCATTTCTTTCTGTACCCTGGTGGCAAATCCGCCACGGCCAAGGCGCCATATCATTCGACACAGGCGCCAGGGCTAGAGTGTATGTTTTCAGTTTTGAAAACGTGGTTATGGCGATAGTAGCGTGGAAATCGACACTCCGCCATTGTCGCTTTTCGCTATATAATTATGTATATAGCGATTCAGTCCTGCATTTTCGCTACAGAATACCTAAAAACCGCATTTTCGCATTGATATACGTCATTTTGCATTGGGTGAGGCATCGTCTTTTGGGGGTAGTTAGGTTACTGTTACGCGATCGAACGTGATAAGGAATACGTATGCGCAATCGCACTTTTGCGGATCTTGACCGAGTGGTCGCTCTTGGCGGAGGCCACGGCCTGGGCCGCGTCATGTCCTCTTTGTCGTCACTGGGCTCACGGCTGACAGGGATAGTGACAACCACCGACAACGGCGGCTCAACCGGGCGGATCAGGCGGGCTGAAGGCGGCATTGCCTGGGGAGATATGCGCAACTGCCTGAACCAGTTAATTACCGAGCCGAGCGTCGCGTCGGCGATGTTTGAGTACCGTTTTGGCGGCAATGGCGAACTTTCCGGGCATAACCTCGGAAATCTGATGTTAAAGGCGCTGGATCACCTGAGCGTACGGCCTCTGGAAGCCATCAACTTAATCCGTAATCTGCTCAAGGTGGATGCATTCCTGATCCCCATGTCTGAACAACCGGTTGACTTGATGGCAATCGATGCCGAAGGGCATGAAGTTTACGGCGAGGTGAATATTGACCAGCTCCTCCTGCCGCCAACGGAGTTGATGACCTATCCGAGCGTGCCCGCCACGCGAGAAGCGGTGGAGGCCATTGGTGAAGCGGATCTTATCCTGATCGGTCCAGGCAGTTTTTATACCAGCCTGATGCCCATTCTGCTGGTAAAAGAGCTGGCGCAGGCGCTGCGTCGCACCCCTGCCCCGATGGTCTATATCGGTAACCTGGGCCGTGAGCTGAGCCCGGCAGCGGCGAGCCTGTCGCTGGCGGACAAGCTGGACCTGATGGAGCAGTACGTCGGTAAGAAAATTATCGACGGTGTCGTGGTTGGGCCAAAAGTGGATGTGACAGGGATTGGCGATCGCGTGGTGGTGCAGGAGCCGCTGGAAGCCAGCGATATTAAATATCGTCACGACCGCCACCTGCTGCGCGAGGCGCTGGAGAAAGCGATTCAGGCGTTGGGTTAGGTTCGCTTTGTGCGGCCTGATGCCCTCACCCCAGCCCTCTCCCACGGGGAGAGGGGAATACACGCCGCTTTACCTATGATGCCGCGATAAACAGATCCCGCAGCTGATGCAGCTGGTCGCGGATCTGCGCCGCCTCTTCAAACTCCAGGTTCTGGGCGTGCTGCATCATCTGCCCTTCCAGCTCGTGGATTTTCTGCTGCAGTGCCTTCGGCGTCAGTACGACGGTATCTTCTTCCACCACTGAACGCGCCTTGCCGCGGCCTTTCGCTTTGGTCTTCGCAATGTTCTGACCCAGTGCCAGAATATCCACCACCTTCTTGTTCAACCCCTGCGGCGTAATGCCGTGCTCTTCGTTGTAGCGCTGCTGCTTCTCGCGTCGGCGTTCCGTTTCGCCAATCGCTTTCGCCATCGACGGGGTGATTTTGTCGCCGTACAGAATCGCTTTCCCGTTGACGTTACGCGCGGCGCGGCCAATGGTCTGGATCAGGGAGCGTTCAGAGCGCAGGAAGCCCTCTTTATCGGCGTCCAGAATCGCCACCAGCGAAACTTCCGGCATATCCAGACCTTCTCGCAACAGGTTGATCCCCACCAGCACGTCAAACTCGCCCAGACGCAGATCGCGGATAATCTCCATGCGCTCCACGGTGTCGATATCCGAGTGCAGATAGCGCACCTTCTCACCGTGTTCTTCAAGATACTCGGTCAGGTCTTCCGCCATGCGCTTGGTGAGCGTCGTCACCAGCACGCGCTCGTTGATGGCGGAACGGGCGCGGATCTCAGAGAGCAGATCGTCCACCTGGGTCGCCACCGGGCGCACTTCGATAATCGGGTCCAGCAGCCCTGTCGGACGGACCACCTGATCGATCACCTCATCGCCGGATTTTTCCAGCTCGTAGTTGCCCGGCGTGGCCGACACGTAGATGGTCTGCGGCGCCAGCGCCTCAAACTCTTCAAACTTCATCGGACGGTTATCCAGCGCTGACGGCAGGCGGAAGCCGTACTCCACCAGCGTCTCTTTACGCGCGCGGTCGCCGCGGTACATCCCGCCGATCTGCGGGATCGTGACGTGGGATTCGTCGATCACCAGCAGACCGTCGGCCGGAAGGTAGTCAAACAGCGTCGGCGGTGGCTCGCCCGGCCCGCGCCCGGAGAGGAAGCGCGAGTAGTTTTCGATACCCGAGCAGTAGCCCAGCTCGTTCATCATCTCCAGATCGAACTGGGTGCGCTGGCTCAGGCGCTGCTCTTCCAGCAGCTTATTGTTAGCCAGAAGCACCTTACGGCGCTCTGCAAGCTCCTCTTTGATCTCTTCCATCGCCTGCACGATACGCTCTCGTGGCGTCACGTAGTGCGTTTTAGGGTAGATGGTAAAACGCTGTATCACCGACTCAACGTGGCCGGTCAGCGGGTCGAACAGTGACAAACGCTCGACCTCTTCGTCAAACAGCTCGACGCGCAGCGCCATATCGTCCGATTCCGCCGGGAAGATGTCGATCACCTCACCACGCACGCGGAACGTCCCGCGCTGGAAGGCCTGGTCATTACGGGTGTACTGCAGCTCGGCCAGACGGCGCAAAATTGCGCGCTGATCGATGATCATCCCCTGCGTCAGGTGCAGCATCATCTTCAGATAGAGATCCGGATCGCCCAGGCCGTAAATCGCCGAAACAGACGCGACCACAACCACATCGCGACGCTCAAGCAGCGCCTTGGTCGCCGACAGTCGCATCTGTTCGATGTGTTCGTTCACCGAAGCATCTTTCTCGATGAAGGTATCAGAGCTCGGCACATAGGCTTCCGGCTGGTAGTAATCGTAGTAGGAGACAAAATACTCCACCGCGTTTTCCGGGAAGAACTCTTTCATCTCGCCGTAAAGCTGTGCCGCGAGGGTTTTATTGGGTGCAAGCACCATCGTGGGGCGCTGCAGGTCAGCGATCACGTTGGCGACAGTAAACGTTTTGCCCGAGCCGGTTACCCCCAGCAACGTCTGGTGCGCCAGCCCGTCTTCCAGCCCTTCTTTAAGACGACGGATCGCCTCAGGCTGATCGCCAGAGGGGCGGAAAGCAGAATTCAGTTTGAACGGTTTACTCATGGGCGACGACCTGATGACGTTATAAGCGGCAGGTGAGTAATTTTACTCGTTGTTGCCAGGAATGCCAGTAAAAAACACTGGATGAAAAACCAGTAGCGTGTCAGGATATTTAGCGTAGCGGCGGAGTCATTAGCGCGTTAGCGGACAAAATTTAGGCTCTGACGAGATAAAAAACCAGCCAGGTTGGGTTATCCCCAGAATTTTTTCTTTTTTAACATTTGTCAAGCCAGGTAATGATAGTTTTATGGCAACGAGTGACACTTTCAT
Source organism: Enterobacter cloacae complex sp. P6RS (assembly GCF_014982245.1). Lineage (NCBI taxonomy): Bacteria > Pseudomonadati > Pseudomonadota > Gammaproteobacteria > Enterobacterales > Enterobacteriaceae > Enterobacter > Enterobacter cloacae complex sp. P6RS. The sequence goes on along the minus strand of NZ_JADCLB010000001.1, from coordinate 32,785 downwards.
TACGGTAATTGCTTTTATCTAAGCAATTAAATTTTAAACGATATTTTCTAAAGCCGCGTTTCGCGTCAATTTGGGCGAAAGCCGCGTCTTCTCTCGCTTATCGCGTGTTTTCTAACTCTAATGCACATGGTTATCCACAGGAATAGTGGATAACTGCTTCCAGCCCGTGTAGACCGCCGCTCAGCAAATTCCCGGATTTTCCCACGAGGCGGCAACAAAAAATTTTTATAGCTCTTTTTTGACGATAAACAGTTGAGTCATTCATAACCAACAGATGCGATCCTGCTCACATTTCAGCCATTTTTCGTCCTGCACCACAACTCACCATTCCCGGCACCGTCGATGTGCAAGCCACGCGTTTTTACCCTGCTCTCCTGTGGCTTATTCCTAAAAAAGTCGTTTTTTTAATCGATTTCAGGTTTCTGGCAAGCGTTTTGCAGCTTCACGTCAGGCCTATCCCTACGCATTTTTAAGGAGAGAAAGATGTTGAGTCTGCGTGCAGTGAATCAGTTTTACGGAAGCCAACATACGCTATGGAACGTGGATTTGGATTTTCCGCAAGGGATGTGTACAGGCGTCATAGGCCTGCCGGGGATGGGCAAAACCACCCTGATGAACTGCATTACCGGAAACATCCCCGTCGAAAGCGGCACGATTATCTGGCATGAAGCGGGCGCACCGCCGCGTGATTTGCTCAGCCCGGCACCGGAACAACGTTCAGAGCCGGGAATAGGCTATGTGCCGCAGGACAGGCGTATTTTCTCTCAACTGACGATTGAGGAGAATCTGCATATTGCCATGCGGGCGATGGGGAAACCCGACCCGGCGGCGAAAAGCGACGTATACGATCTGTTCCCGGAACTCTACGCGCGACGTCAGACGCGGGGCAATGCCCTTTCGCCAGAGGATCAGTATCAGCTTGCCCTGGCGAATGCACTGGTCAACCGCCCGCGGATGCTGATTTTGGATGAGCCTACGCATGGGGCAGGACACGGATTTGCCCAGAAGCTGGCGCAGCTGCTGGTGCGCTTAAACCGGGAGTTAGGCATGACGGTGCTGCTGGCGGAGCAGCAGCTGTCGTTTATCCGCCGGGTGGCGGATCGGTTTTGCATGCTTTATCGCGGGCGTAACGTGGCTCAGGGCCACGTTAGCGAGCTGAACGATGAGCTTATCGCCCACTGGATGTCGCGGGAAGCAAGACGCTGAGGTCGAGATAACGCCCGGTTTCGGCCTGCTCAGCATCACCAGCAATCCAGGGGATTTCCCCGAGGAACGGTGCCGGGAGCACGCGCTTGAGGGTCGCCAGATACTCCTGATGCCGCCTGCCCGGCGCAACCACGTCGTTGGCTATCCAGCCTGCCAGCGTCAGCCCTGCCTGCTGCACGGCCTGCGCCGTCAGCATGGCGTGATTGATGCAGCCCAGCTTCACGCCGACGACCAGAATGACCGGAAGCCGCTCGGCCTGCACCCAGTCAGCAAAGGTCTGCGTGTCCGAAAGCGGCGTAAACCAGCCTCCCGCGCCTTCCACCAGCACCCAGTCGGCCTGGCTTTCCAGCGTCCGTAACCCGGCAGACAGCACGGCGAAATCAATTGGACGGCCTTCGTCAGCGCTGATAATGTGCGGCGACGTCGGCTCGGCAAAGGTATAGGGGTTCACCGCCGAATAGGCAAGCTCAAGGCTACTGTTACGCTGGAGCGCCAGCGCGTCGGTGTTGCGTAACCCTTCCGCCGTCATCTCGCTGCCGGAAGCTACGGGCTTATATCCGGCGGTGTTTTTTCCGAGCCGTCGTGCCGCCTGCAGCAGCGCAGCGCTGGCAACCGTTTTGCCCACTTCCGTATCCGTGCCGGTAACAAAATAACGTTCAGTCACGTTCGATAATCCCATGAAAAAGTTGATAAGAGAGCGGGAAAAGGCCCCGCTGCTGCGGCCAGGCCAGCTCCAGGCGTTGCAGCTGCCCCCGGGTCAGCGGTTTTTTCTCCCGCCCGGCGTGCAGGTGCGTGGCGCCGATGCCCTTCAGAGAGCGCATGGCGCTGAACGCGTCGCTAAAATTAAGCGTGATGGTTTGTACCGTGCTGCGACAGCGCAAGCCAGCCAGCGCCTGCGTCACCTGCTCATACGATAAAAAGCGGTTCGCGTGCGGCTGCTCATCCACCGCTTTCCACGCCTGATTCAGCTCCGGCAGCGAACTTTCCAGCAAGGTGGTAAAGGCCACCTTTCCGCCCGGTCGTGCGACGCGATAAAGCTCGCGTAACGCCTGCGGCAGGCTGCTGCACCACTGCACCGCCAGATGGCTCCAGACCAGATCGAACTGCGCGTCCGCCAGCGGGATCGCCTCGATATCGGCCACTACATAGTGGTGCGCAGCCTGCTGCTGGCGCGCCTCGTCCAGCATGGCGGGCGACAGGTCGATGGCTGTCACCTCGCTCCCCGCCTCGCGCCAGTAGCGGCTGTTGCTGCCGGGACCACAGCCGGCGTCCAGCACCTGCGGGAAGCGGTTCTCGCCAAGCGCGGCCAGAAGCCCCTGCGCGCTCTGGCGCTGGAGTTCATCGTGCTGCGAATAGCTCCGCGCGGCCCGGCCAAACGCCGCCGCAACGGCCTGCTTATTCACCGGCATCATGAAGCGCCTCCAGCAGCGTCTGGATATCCTGCGCCTCATGCGCCGCCGTCAGGGTTAAGCGCAGACGCGCGGTGCCCGGCGGAACGGTTGGCGGACGAATGGCCGTTACCCACATCCCCCGCTCGCGCAGCGCCTGGGCCAGCGCCAGCGCGCGGCCATTTTCGCCGACAATCACGGGCTGGATGGCGCTCTGCGAATCGGGACTCTGGAAGGGAAGCGCCGCCAGTCCCTGACGGAAGCAGGAGATGTGTTCTGCCAGCTGCTGACGGCGTTCATCCCCTTCTGCGCTGCGGATCACCGCCAGCGACGCCGACAGCGCCACGGCCTGCGCCGGGGGCATGCTGGTGCTGTAGATGAGGTGACGGGCAAACTGCAGCAGATAGTCGGCGACAGATTCGCTGCACAGCACGGCGGCGCCGCTGACGCCAAAGCCTTTGCCAAAGGTAACCACCAGCAGTTCCGGCTTCACGTTTTGTTGATGGGCGCTGCCGCGTCCTTCATCTCCCATCACCCCAGTACCGTGAGCATCATCGACCAGCAGCCAGGCGTTTTGCCGCTTTGCGGCCTCGTGAAGCGCGGCAAGCGGCGCACTGTCGCCGTCCATGCTGAACACCCCTTCCGTGACTGCCAGCTGTTGCCCGTCGCAGGGTTTGTCCAGCAGCGAGGCGAGCTGTGACGCATCGTTATGGGCAAAACGCCGCAGCTGCGCCGGACTTAAGTTTGCCGCTTCCAGCAGCGAGGCGTGGCTTAAACGGTCGGCGACAATGCGGTCCTCTTTCCCCATCATGGCCGCGATGACCGCCTGATTGGCGGCAAAGCCGGACATAAACAGCAGCGCGCGCGGATAGCCCAGCCAGTCGGCCAGCTCTTCCTCCAGCGCCTGATGCGCCGTGGTGTATCCGCTGACGTGCCCCGAGCCACCGCTGCCCACGCCAAACCGCTCCGCGCCCTGCTGCCAGGCGCGGACGATGGCCGGATGCTGGCTCAGTCCGAGATAGTCATTGCTGGAGAAATTACAAAACTGCCGTCCCTCGCGGGTCAGAAAACGGCCCGCGCCGTTTTCCACCACCCTGCGAACGCGAAACGCCTCTGCCGCCCGGCGTTCTTCCAGCGCGGCATTAATCCGTACCTGCCAGGTCATACGGCTGCCGCGTTGTAGAACTGGTCGGTATCGGCGTTGAGAATCTGCTGCTCCAGCTGCTGCTGTTGCTCGTTATCGCCCGTCAGCACCCCGGTCTGGTGCGGGTTCAGCCCCAGCTTGCGGAACAGCTGGACGTCTTTGTCCTCTTCCGGGTTCGGCGTGGTCAGCAGCTTGCAGCCGTAGAAGATGGAGTTGGCGCCGGCCATAAAGCACATCGCCTGGGTCTGCTCGCTCATCTGCTCGCGGCCCGCAGAGAGGCGAACGTAAGACGTTGGCATCATGATGCGCGCCACCGCGATGGTGCGAATAAAATCAAACGCATCCACGTCCTCGTTATCCGCCAGCGGCGTGCCCTTGACCTTCACCAGCATGTTGATGGGCACGCTTTCCGGCGGGGTCGGCAGGTTCGCCAGCTGCAGCAGCAGGCCCGCGCGGTCTTTCACCGTTTCACCTAAGCCCACGATGCCGCCGGAGCAGACCTTGATCCCCGCGTCACGCACCTTATCCAGCGTATCCAGACGCTCCTGATAGGTTCGCGTGGTGATGATATTGCCGTAAAACTCCGGTGAGGTATCAAGGTTGTGGTTGTAGTAATCCAGCCCCGCCGCCGAGAGGCGCTGCGCCTGCGCCTCGTTCAGCGTGCCGAGCGTCATGCAGGCCTCAAGCCCCATCTCCTTCACGCCTTTCACCATCTGCTCCAGATAGGGCATGTCGCGGTCATGTGGATTCTTCCACGCGGCGCCCATGCAGAAGCGGGTTGAGCCCGCGTTTTTCGCCTTGCGCGCGGAGTCGAGCACCTGCTCGACCTCCATCAGGCGCTCTGACTCCAGGCCGGTTTTGTAGCGCGCGCTCTGCGGGCAGTATTTGCAGTCTTCGGGGCAGGCGCCGGTCTTGATCGACAGCAGCGTGCTGACCTGAACATGACGCGGATCGAAGTGCTGACGATGCACCTGTTGCGCTTCAAACATCAGCTCAAGGAAAGGTTTGTTGAATAATTCAGTAACTTGCGACATCGTCCAGCGTGCGTGGTGAGCCATTGGGCTTCTCCAAAGGGTTTTGTTAATTTTCGGTTCGGTTTATACTCGTAAACCTAAAACTTTTCAAAATGGTTTACAAGTCGATTATGACCCAGGACGATCTCGCCTTCGACAAGCAGCATATCTGGCACCCTTATACCTCCACCACCCGCCCCCTTCCCGTCTATCCGGTGGCCTCTGCCCACGGCTGCGAGCTGCATCTCGCCAGCGGCGAGCGGCTGGTTGACGGAATGTCCTCCTGGTGGGCGGCCATTCACGGATACAACCACCCGCGCCTGAACGCGGCGATGAAGGCCCAGATTGACCAGATGTCGCACGTAATGTTTGGCGGGATCACCCATCAGCCCGCGGTGGATTTATGCCGTCGCCTGGTGGCGATGACGCCTGAATCGCTGGAGTGCGTTTTCCTGGCCGATTCCGGCTCGGTGGCGGTGGAAGTGGCGATGAAGATGGCGCTGCAGTACTGGCATGCGAAGGGCGAAACGCGCCAGCGGTTCCTCACCTTCCGCAACGGCTATCACGGGGATACCTTCGGGGCGATGTCGGTGTGCGATCCGGACAACTCCATGCACAGCCTGTGGAAGGGCTATCTGCCGGAAAACCTGTTTGCCCCTGCGCCGCAAAGCCGATTAGACGGCGAGTGGAACGAGATGGACATGGTGGGCTTCGCGCGGCTGATGGCGGCGCATCGCCATGAAATCGCAGCCGTTATTCTCGAACCGATTGTGCAGGGCGCGGGCGGAATGCGGATGTACCATCCGGAATGGCTGAGGCGCATTCGCAAGATGTGCGACCGCGAGGGCATTCTGCTGATTGCCGATGAAATTGCCACCGGCTTTGGCCGCACCGGCAAGCTGTTTGCCTGCGAACACGCGGGCATTGCGCCGGATATTCTGTGTCTGGGTAAAGCGCTGACTGGCGGCACCATGACGCTCTCCGCCACCCTCACCACTCGTCAGGTTGCCGACACCATCAGCGACGGCGAGGCGGGCTGCTTTATGCACGGCCCGACGTTTATGGGCAACCCACTGGCCTGCGCCGTGGCAAGCGAAAGCCTCGCCATTCTGGAGAGCGGCGAGTGGCGGACGCAGGTTGCGGCGATTGAGGCACAGCTGAAAGGAGAGCTGAGCGCCGCCTCGGGGGCGAATTTTGTGGCGGACGTGCGCGTGCTGGGTGCCATCGGGGTGATTGAAACCACCCGCCCGGTGAACATGGCGGCGCTGCAGCGCTTCTTCGTTGAGCAGGGCGTCTGGGTGCGGCCTTTCGGCAAGCTTATCTACCTGATGCCGCCGTACAGCATCACGCCGGAGCAGCTGCGTAAATTAACCGACGCGGTCGTAACAGCCGTTAACATTCCCGCGCATTTCGCGATTTAATCCCATGCGTTACACTTCCTGAACGAGTGAATAACGAGGATAAACCGTATGAAAATCATCAGTAAAGATCTGCGCGACGGTGAAAAACTCCCGGAACGCCACGTTTTCAACGGCATGGGCTATCAGGGGGATAATATCTCCCCACACCTGGCGTGGGACGACGTTCCTGCAGGAACCAAAAGCTTTGTCGTGACCTGCTACGACCCGGACGCGCCGACCGGCTCGGGCTGGTGGCACTGGGTTGTGGCGAACCTGCCCGCCGACACGCGCGTGCTGCCGCAGGGTTCCGGTTCAGACCTGGTTGCCCTGCCTGAAGGTGCCATTCAGACGCGCACTGACTTTGGTAAAGCGGGCTACGGCGGCGCGGCGCCACCAAAAGGGGAAACCCACCGCTATATCTTCACGGTGCACGCGCTGGATGTGGAGAAGATTGAGGTCGATGAAGGCGCGAGCGGCGCGATGGTCGGGTTTAACGTGCATTTCCATTCCCTGGGGAGCGCGTCGATTACGGCGATGTATTCCTGAAAAAAGCCGGGTGGCGGCTACGCCTTACCCGGCCTGGATTTCGCATTCGTAGGCCCGGTAAGCGCAGCGCCACCGGGCAAAAATCACAGCACCGAAGGTAGCAGTCCTACAAGGTGTCCCTCTTCCAGAAGCTGCATCGCCTTATCAATATCCGGCGCAAAGAAGCGGTCATCATCATAATGCGTGACGTGCTCGCGCAGCACATGGCGCGCCTGCTCCAGCAGCGGGCTGGATTTAAGCCCTTCGCGCAGATCGATACCCTGACACGCCGCCAGCCACTCCACCGCCAGCACGCCGCGGGTGTTGGAGGCCATCTCCCACAGACGACGCCCGGCAGCGGGTGCCATCGAAACGTGATCTTCCTGGTTCGCCGAGGTTGGCAGGCTGTCCACGCTATGTGGATGCGACAGGGCTTTGTTTTCGCTTGCCAGCGCTGCGGCCGTCACCTGAGCGATCATAAAGCCCGAGTTGACCCCACCGTTACGCACCAGGAACGGTGGCAGCTGGGACATGTGTTTATCCATCATCAGCGCGATGCGGCGCTCGGATAACGCCCCGACTTCGGCAATCGCCAGCGCGATATTATCCGCCGCCATCGCCACCGGCTCGGCGTGGAAGTTGCCCCCGGAGACCACCTCGTTTTCCTCGGCGAATACCAGCGGGTTGTCGGAGACCGCATTGGCCTCCACTAGCAGCACCTCTGCTGCCTGGCGCAGCTGCGTCAGGCACGCGCCCATCACCTGCGGCTGACAGCGCAGAGAATACGGATCCTGCACCTTCTCGCAGTTATGGTGTGAATCCGCAATCTCACTCGTGTCGGTAAGCACGTGGCGGTACATGGCGGCGGCATCAATCTGCCCGCGCTGGCCGCGCACCGCGTGAATACGCGCGTCAAACGGACGACGCGAGCCGAGCACAGCCTCGGTGGTCAGCGCACCGCACACCACCGCCGAGGCAAAGAGATCTTCCGCTTCAAACAGGCCGCGCAGCGCAAAGGCCGTCGACGCCTGCGTGCCGTTGAGCAGCGCCAGCCCCTCTTTTGCCGCGAGGGTGACTGGCGTTAAGCCGGCTTTTGCCAGCGCTTCTTTCGCAGGGAGCCACTCGCCCTGCCAGCGCGCTTTGCCCTCACCCAGCAGCAGCAGCGACATGTGCGCCAGCGGGGCGAGATCGCCGGAGGCACCGACGGAACCTTTTGCCGGGATCCACGGATAGACTTCTGCATTCACCAGGGCCATCAGCGCCTGGATCACGCTCAGGCGAATGCCCGAGAAACCGCGCGCCAGGCTGTTGATTTTGAGCACCATCATCAGACGGACAATCTCATCATCCAGCGGCTGGCCGACGCCCGCCGCGTGCGACAGCACCAGCGAACGCTGTAAGTTTTCCAGATCGTGCGTGGCGATGCGGGTCTGCGCCAGCAGGCCAAAGCCGGTGTTAATCCCGTAGGCAGTGCGCCCTTCGGCAACAATCGCTTCTACGCAGGCGACGCTGTCGTTTATCGCGGCGTGGGCGCTTTCATCAAGTGAAAGGGTGACCGGCTGGCGCCAGACGTTACGCAGCTGTTTGAGCGTCAGCGAGCCGGGAGTGAGTGTTAACGCGTTCATGCATGCTTTCCTTGTGTGGCAGGGATCATCGGCAGGTTCAGTCCCTGATCTTTGGCACAGTCAATGGCAATCTCGTAACCCGCATCCGCGTGACGCATCACGCCGGTTGCCGGGTCGTTGTGCAGCACACGGGCGATGCGCGCGGCCGCTTCATCGGTTCCATCACAGACGATGACCATCCCTGAGTGCTGGGAGAAGCCCATCCCGACGCCGCCGCCGTGGTGCAGCGAGACCCAGGTGGCGCCGCTGGCGGTATTCAGCAGGGCATTAAGCAATGGCCAGTCGGAGACCGCGTCAGATCCGTCGCGCATGGCTTCGGTTTCACGGTTTGGGCTGGCGACGGAGCCGGAGTCCAGATGGTCGCGGCCAATGACGATAGGCGCGGAGACTTCACCGCTGCGCACCATTTCGTTGAAGGCCAGACCCAGCTTTTGCCGCCACTCCAGCCCTACCCAGCAGATGCGCGCCGGCAAGCCCTGGAAGCTGATGCGTTCGCGAGCCATATCCAGCCAGTGGTGCAGGTGTTCGTCGTCTGCGACGATCTCCTTCACTTTAGCGTCAGTTTTGTAGATATCCTGCGGATCGCCGGACAAGGCCACCCAGCGGAACGGGCCGATGCCGCGGCAGAACAGCGGACGGATATAGGCAGGCACGAAGCCGGGGAAGTCGAAGGCATTATTCACGCCCATCTCTTTCGCCATCTGGCGGATGTTGTTGCCGTAGTCAAAGGTTGGAATGCCCAACTGGCTGAAGGCCAGCATCGCGGAGACGTGTTCCGCCATCGAACGCTTAGCCGCCAGTACCGTGCCTTCAGGGTCGGTTTCCGCTTTTTGCTGGTAGTCTTCCCACGTCCAGCCTTTTGGCAGGTAACCGTGCAGCGGGTCATGGGCGCTGGTCTGGTCGGTAACGAGATCCGGACGCACGCCGCGGGCAACCAGCTCCGGCAGAATATCCGCCGCGTTGCCGCACAGGGCAATCGACACCGCTTTGCCTTCGGACGTGTATTTTTTGATGCGCGCCAGCGCGTCATCAAGATTCTCGGCCTGTTCGTCGACGTAGCGGGTACGCAGACGGAAATCAATGCGGCTCTGCTGGCATTCAATGTTCAGCGAGCACGCGCCGGCCAGCGTGGCGGCCAGCGGCTGCGCGCCACCCATCCCGCCCAGACCGGCGGTAAGCACCCAGCGGCCTTTCAGCGAGCCGTTATAGTGCTGACGCCCCGCTTCCACGAAGGTTTCGTAGGTGCCCTGCACAATCCCCTGGCTGCCGATGTAGATCCAGCTCCCGGCGGTCATCTGGCCATACATCGCCAGCCCTTTCGCGTCCAGCTCGTTGAAGTGTTCCCAGGTGGCCCAGTGCGGCACGAGGTTAGAGTTGGCGATCAGCACGCGCGGCGCGTTCTTATGGGTTTTGAATACGCCAACCGGCTTGCCGGACTGCACCAGCAGGGTTTCGTCGTGTTCGAGTTCGGTCAGGGATTTTACAATTGCGTCATAGCATTCCCAGTTGCGTGCGGCACGGCCTATGCCGCCGTAGACCACCAGTTCGTGGGGGTTTTCCGCCACCTCAGGATCAAGGTTGTTCATCAACATGCGCAGCGGGGCTTCGGTGAGCCAGCTTTTGGCAGTAAGCGTGGTGCCGCGCGCGGCGCGGACGTCCTGCTGGCGGTATTTACCTGACGACATTGTGTGCTCCTCATAAGGGACAGATGATGCATTTAGATATACTTGTATAGACAAGCACACACAAGGTCGGATTTAACAAAAAAGATACAATTTTGTTATATTGCGTTAGCGATCACGCTTATAAAACTTATGACATAAAGTGGCCCTGCAGCCGGTAACGGTTCCCCGGGAAAAGCAGTCGGGCATGCGACACGATATGCGATGATGACCAGGTACGACGGCGGATCAGCAGGCACGGATCGTGTTCTTTAATGCGCAACAGCTCGCACTCCTGCGGTGTCGCGCGTACGGCCTCCACAATGTGCTCCCCTTCCGTCAGCGGTGCGACGAGCGAGAGATACGCGTGCGGCGTGGTGTGGGTGTAATCCTGGTTCAGGTATTCCGGTATCCGCTCTGCGTTGACGCAGCGATCTTCAATCTGCACCGGAATGTCGTTTTCAAAATGCACCATTACAGAGTGGAAGATGCGGCTACCCTCTTTGACATTTAGCTCAACGGCCTGCTCGGCGCTGGCCTGGGTCTCTTCCAGCACCAGCACTTCGCAGCGGTGCTGATGATTACGCGAGGTTATCTCATCGGCAATGCTGCGGATTTCAAACAGGGCGGACTGCCCTTTCGGTTCCGCCACGAACGTCCCCACGCCCTGCAGGCGCACCAGAAGTCCTTCGTCGGTGAGCTCGCGCAGCGCCCGGTTGACGGTCATCCGGCTAAAACCGAACTGCGCCACCAGCTCGGCCTCCGATGGAATGCGATCGTGCGGGCGCCAGACGCCGGTAGCAATCTTTTCGCTGATCGCCTGCTTCACCTTTTCATAGAAAGGCGCGGGCGGGCTCGGTTGCTGCAGGGGTGAGCGTGAAAACATCGTGACTCCTTTAATAGTGTTATGCCCACCAGTGAGCAATTTGCCAGGCCAGACGGGCGGCGAGCTTTGCGCCCTGTCCGTCCCGATCGTACTGCGGGTTAAACTCTACCAGATCGGCGGCCTGCAGCTTACCGCTGCGGCAGATTTGTTCAATAACGGGCATTAGATCCATTGCCGGGACGCCTAACGCCGCAGGGGCGGAAACGGCAGGCATTTCGCCCGCGGGCAGGACATCCAGATCGATTGTCAGATAGATACGATCGGCCTGCGCCAGCACCTTTTCCAGCGCCGATAATGCCTCGCGTCTGAAATGAAGATCCTCCACCAGCGTGACGTTCAGGCGTTCAGCCTCATTCCACAGTGCCTGGGTGTTCGCCGCGCGGCTGACGCCAAAGCAGGCGTAGCGAAACTCGCGCCCGCATTCATCGCAGTATTGAGCCAGCTGACGAAACGGCGTACCGGACGTCGCCCGGTCGGCCTTGCGCAGGTCGAGATGCGCATCCAGGTTTATCAGCGCCACGCGCTCGCCGGGGAATGCATCCAGAACACCCCGTCCATGCGCCCAGGCGGTTTCATGCCCGCCGCCAAACACCAGGGTGCGCATCCCGGACTGCTGGCAGGCCGTCACGGCATCGCTTAACGCCCGCTGCGCGGGTTCAAGCTCATCGCCTTCAACGTACACCGAGCCCATATCCGCCAGCCGTTCGTGTCCCTGATGGCTTGCCATATTCGCCAGCGCTTTGCGCAGAATATCAGGGGCCTGCGCGGCGCCGGGCCTGCCCTGATTGCGTTTAACCCCTGCATCGCATTCAAATCCTATCAGCGCGATGCCGGATGAAAGCGGCGTGAACTGCGCCTGCTGTTGTATCGTCTGGAAAATGCGCGTTGCGTTGCTGGCCTCAGCGCTGTCGTCTCGCCCCTGCCAGACCGTTTCGGCGACGGGCCGCCATAACTTCATACTGCCTCCCCACGGAAAATACGTTGATACAGCGGATTGCGTCCCGGCTCGTAGACCATCTCCACCGGGTGGTGAGCATCCCAGACGATAAAATCAGCGACAAACCCCGACTGCAGCTGCCCGTGCGTTGCGCCGCGGCCCAGCGCCTGCGCCGCATGGCGCGTGACGCCAGCCCAGGCCTCTTCGGGCGTCAGGCCAAACTGGACGCAGGCCATATTCATCGCCAGGTGCAGGCTGGCAAACGGGCTGGTGCCGGGGTTATAGTCGGTGGCGACGGCCATCGGCACACCACGTTTTCGGAGCTGATCAACCGGCGGACGCTGGCGCTCCTGCAGAAAATAGAACGCGCCGGGGAGCAGTACCGCAACCGTACCGCTTTGCGCCATCGCCTGAACGCCCGCGTCGTCGAGATATTCGATATGATCGGCCGACAGTCCGTTATATTGGCTGACCAGCGCCGCTCCGCCCTGATTCGACAGCTGTTCAACATGCCCTTTCACCGGGATACCGAGCGCGGCGGCGGCCTGGAAGAGGCGCTCGGTTTGCGACGGGGTAAAGCCGACGTTTTCACAAAACACGTCTACTGCTTCATATAACTCTTTTTGCCACAGCGTGGGCAGGATCTGCTCGCAAACCAGCGCGAGGTACGCATCCGGATCCTGTCGGTATTCCGGCGGAACCGCATGGGCCGCCAGCAGCGTTGGGCTGATATCGATCGGATTATCGAGGCTCAGCTGGCGGGCAACCTGCAGCATCTTCTCTTCGGCCTCGGCGTTGAGTCCGTATCCCGATTTGATTTCAACGGTCGTTACACCTTCATTCATCAGACGCTGGAGCCGCTGCTGCGCAAGTTTCAGCAGGGTTTCCAGGGAACTGCTGCGCGTTGCCGTCACGGTGGCGTTAATCCCGCCCCCCTGAGCGCTGATGGTCTGGTAAGAGACGCCGTTCAGACGCTGTTCCCACTCCGCCGCACGGTCGCCGCCAAATACCAGATGGGTATGGCAGTCAATCAGGCCAGGCGTGACCAGACGTCCCTCAAGATCGATGACGTGACGGTGTCCGGAAGGAAGGTCAGATTCAGGAAGCACGCCAAGGATAGTTTGGCCGCTCACGACCAGCGCGTGCTGCTCTTTCAGGCCATAAGGCGCGGATGTATCGGGAACCATTGTTGCCAGGCGCGCATTTCGCCATATAACATCGTCAGGTTGAAGCTGCATGGGCATTCCACTTGTCATGGGTTGTATAGACATTTATTTGCATCCATCGTCTGCTGTCAACCGCCTTAAGGGAAAATGTTATTTATTTGTGATGACTTTCCCGTCACCTCCGGGCAAAAAATGCAACTTTTACCCTTTTTATCTTCCCGTTTCGCTCAACTTAGTATAAAAAAGCAGGCTATTTCGTCTATCCCGTAAAGACTTGCATACCCAGGAGCTTCACCTTGAACATTTCCAGGATTTCCCGTCTGGCGTTAGCGCTCGCCTTTGGCGTGACATTATCCGCATGCAGTTCTACACCACCGGATCAGCGTCCTTCTGAGCAGGTAGCGCCCGGTACCGCCTCCCGCCCGATTTTGTCCGCGGATGAAGCGAAGAATTTCGACCGCGCCCATTACTTCTCGGCGATGGATCCTAACGCCGCGCCGTGGACACCGTCTTCTATTAACCTGCCTAAACAGCCTGACTTCGTTGTTGGCCCGGCTGGCGCGCAGGGCGTAACGCATACCACTATCCAGGCAGCGGTTGACGCGGCAATCACTAAACACAGCGCGTCTCGCCAGTACATCGCGATCCTGCCGGGTGAATACGAAGGCACCGTGTATGTTCCGGCGGCTCCTGGCAGCATTACGATTTACGGTCTGGGTGAAAAAGCCATCGACGTAAAAATTGGCCTGGCGATTGATTCCGAAATCGACAGCACCGCCTGGCGTCACCTGGTGAACCCGGCAGGCAAATATATGCCGGGCAAACCGGCGTGGTATATGTTTGATAACTGCCAGAGCAAGCGTTCCGCCACCGTTGGCGTGATGTGCTCAGCGGTATTTTGGTCTCAAAACAACGGTCTGCAGCTGCAGAACCTGACCATTCAGAATACCCTGGGTGACAGCGTGGATGCCGGTAACCATCAGGCCGTGGCGCTGCGTAGCGACGGCGATAAGGTGCAGATTAACAACGTCAATATTCTGGGCCGTCAGAACACCTTCTTTGTGACCAACAGCGGCGTACAGAACACGCTGCAGAACAACCGTCTGACCCGTACGCTGGTGACCAACAGCTACGTTGAAGGTGACGTGGATCTGGTGTCCGGTCGCGGCGCGGTGGTGTTTGATAACACCGATTTCCGCGTGGTGAATTCCCGTACCCAGCAGGAAGGCTATGTGTTTGCTCCGGCAACCCAGTCTAACCTGTTTTACGGCTTCCTGGCCGTGAACAGCCGCTTTAACGCGGCCGGTGACGGCGTGGCGCAGCTGGGCCGCTCCCTGGACGTGGACTCTGCGACCAACGGCCAGGTCGTTATTCGCGACAGCGTGATCAACGAAGGCTTTAACGTGGCGAAGCCGTGGGCTGATGCGGCTGTCTCCAAACGTCCGTTCTCCGGCAACACCGGTGCGGTGGACGATAAAGGAAACGTGCAGCGCAACCTGAACGACGCGAACTTCAACCGCATGTGGGAATACAACAACCGCGGTCTGGGCAGCAAGGTGGTTGCTGAGCCGAAGCAGTAACGAGATGAGAGTAAAAGGGGGAGTTTAATCCCCCTTTTTACTGCGACTGAATGCGTCAGGCTCCAAACTTAAGATACGCATCCAATAGTTGCATAATCGCAACCATGAGTTGCAGGAACAGAATTGCCCATTCCACACCGCTCATACGCCACTCCTTTGGTATAGAGCACTTCTCCTCTGGTTTACCTTTCCGCTGCCTGTCAACAGAGGTGTGTTGGTTATGTTTTGATGTGCTCCGCAGTTTAGGCACCGTCGGCACCACCCGACAGCCAGGACTTAAAAAGGATCCTGAATTGCGGAACTGCAACACATCGAACCAACGCACAGAATGATATCAAATCACCACTGTACATAAAAACAGTTAAAACCAATTTAGGAATTTATAAAGCAAAAGCACTTAAGTGACTGATTATTATTTATATACTATTCACCGATCATTCCGTGTTTTCCTTTGTTCGTTGACGATGAATTTACATCGCCTTGAGTCGACATTATGATGACCCTGTTGGTTACGTTTTGATGTGCTCACCCGGCTACCACCGGGCATAAAAAAACCTCGCATTCGCGAGGTTTTTTGTTTTAAGCCGCTTAGTGAGCGTTAACCACCACCCACATTGGCCCCTGGCCTACCGCATAGCGTCCTTTCTCTTCCAGCAGGCCCTGCTCGCCTTTGATTTCATACAGCGCGATGTGATGGGATTTCTGCCCCGCCGCAATCAGGTATTTACCGCTGTGATCGATATTAAAGCCGCGCGGCTGGGTTTCCGTTGGCTGGAAGCCCTCAATAGCCAGCACGCTGCCATCTTCGGAGACGCTGAAGACGGTAATCAGGCTGGAGGTGCGGTCGCAGGCGTACAGATGGCGACCATCCGGCGTGATGTGAATATCTGCCGCCCAGCGAGTGTCAGAGAAGTCAGACGGCATCATGTCCAGCGTCTGCACGCACTCAATCTGACCGTTTGGATCTTTCAGCTCCCATACGTCCACAGAGCTGTTCAGTTCATTAACGACGTAGGCATATTGCTGGTTCGGGTGGAATACCATATGGCGAGGGCCTGCGCCCTCAACGGTGGTGACTTCAGCAGGATTCTGCGCCACCAGGTGACCATCGTCGCTCAGGGTGAACAGGCAGATTCGATCCTGCTTCAGCGCAGGCACCCACAGCGTGCGGTTGTCCGGGGAGATATTCGCCGAATGGCAGCCTTCCAGCCCTTCCACCACGTCGATAGTTTCTACCGGAATACCATCGTCAAGACGGGTCACGCTGACGCAACCGGCATTGTAAGAACCGCTAAAAATGAAGCGGCCTTTACGATCGGTCGAGATGTGGGTTGGGCTCCCCGGCAGTGGCGCTTCAGCGGTGTAGGTCAGCGCGCCGTCGTCAGGAGAGATGCGGTAGGCCAGCACGCGAAACTCCGGGCGCACACCCACGTATAAGAAACGTTTATCCGGGCTGACGACCATCGGTTGCACCTGGCCCGGCACATCAACAACCTGAACCAGCGTGAGCGAACCTTCTGCATTCAAGCGCCAGACGTGGATCTGCTGACTTTCAGGACTGGCGGTATAAACGGTTTGTTTCATGAATACTCCTCTCCTCACTGCACGTGAAAGTGATTATTTTTAACGGTGAATGCTGAATTTTAGCCAGGAATTTTGCAGCGATTTACTCTCGGTGTAACATCCCCTGAGACCTAAAATTCAACATTAACCCGGAAGAACAAATGACCTCGCGTGTGATTGCACTGGATTTAGACGGAACATTACTTACCCCTCAGAAAACCCTGCTCCCCTCCTCCCTTGAAGCGCTTAAACGCGCGCAGGAAGTGGGATATCAACTCCTTATCGTAACGGGTCGACATCACGTTGCCATTCACCCTTTTTATCAGGCACTGGCGCTGGATACACCTGCAATTTGTTGTAATGGCACTTATTTGTATGATTATCAGGAAAAAAAGGTTTTAGCCTCCGACCCGCTGCCGGTTCCCCAGGCGCTACAGCTGATCGATCTGCTGGATGAGCATAACGTTCACGGCCTGATGTATGTGGATAACGCGATGGTGTACGAGCGCCCAACCGGCCATGTGGTACGCACCAGTAACTGGGCGTTGTCCCTGCCAGAAGCGCAGCGTCCGGTCTTTACCCAGGTTTCCTCTCTGCGTCAGGCGGCCCAGGACGTTGAGGCTATCTGGAAGTTTGCCCTGACGGATGAAGACACCACCAAACTGAATACCTTCGCGAAACACGTCGAGGACACGCTGGGGCTGGAGTGCGAATGGTCCTGGCACGATCAGGTGGATATTGCCCGCAAGGGTAACAGCAAAGGCAAGCGCCTGACGCAGTACGTGGAATCGCAGGGCTGGTCAATGCAGGACGCGATCGCCTTCGGCGACAACTACAACGACATCAGCATGCTGGAAGCCGTCGGTACGGGCGTGGCGATGGGCAATGCCGACGACGCGGTAAAAGCGCGCGCTAACGTGGTGATTGGCGACAACACCACCGACAGCATCGCGCAGTACATCTATACCCACCTGCTGTAATCAGGCGGTGATCGAAACGCTCTTGATTTGCGCGTAAAGCCACAGGCCGGGCTTGATTGCTAACTCATCCCTGGCCCACGGGCTGATGCGCGCCCAGAGCGTCCTGCTGCCCACGTCGAGCTTCACCTCTACCTGCCCGTTATCATCAAAACATTCCGCCACTTTGGCGCGCAGAATATTTCGAATACTGGTTTGCAGCGGCGGCTGCAGCACCAGCGAGACGTCCGACGCCTGGATGCGGATCCGCAGCGTGGACTGCAACGGTTTGTCGATCTTATTGACCCAAAGATGCTGGTCGCCCAGCGCCAGGGCGGTCATCGCGTAGTGCGGATGATGCTCCAGAACGCTCACCTTCAGGATGCTGCTCTGCTGTTCCCTGGGTAACCAGGGGTGCATCACGCTACTGCCCCACACCTCTTCCAGGTTGCCGAAGGCCTTCACGCTGCCCTCTTCCAGCACCAGCACTTTGTCGGCCAGATGGAGGATCTCATCCAGCGAATGGCTGACGTAGAGCATCGGAATATTAATTTCGCGGGTCAGACGCTGCAGGTAAGGCAAAAGCTCGCGCTTGCGCGGTATATCCAGCGAGGCCAGCGGCTCGTCGAGCAGCAGCAGTTCGGGGGCGGTCAGCAACGCGCGGCCTATAGCCACACGCTGTTTCTCCCCGCCGGAGAGCGAGGACGGCAGCCTGTCGAGCAGGGGTTCAATGCCTAAAAGCGTCACCAGCTTATCAAACTGCCCGGCCATGCTTTTCGCCATGCCGTAGCGCAGGTTGCCGCGCACGCTGTAGTGCGGGAACAAGCGCGCGTCCTGAAAAACATAGCCGATGCGGCGCTTATCCGGCGAAAGGTAAATCTTGTTCTCCACGTCATTCAGGACGCGGTTGTTCAGGACAATGCGCCCTGACTGCGGGCGCGTCAGGCCGCTGATGGCGTTAATCAGAGACGTTTTACCCGCGCCCGACACGCCGAAGACGGCAGTGATGCCGCTTGCAGGCAGCGTCTCGTTAAGCGTCAGAGTATGGTTTCCCAGCGTCTGGGTGAAATTCAGTTCCAGCATCGTTATTTCCCCATCCGTTCGCGGCTTAGCCGTGCCAGCCATTCAGAAACCAGCAGCGAAACCAGGGCTAATACGATAGAGATGATGCACAGCCGCGCTGCGGCACTCTCTCCCCCTGGCGTCTGAATCAGGGTATACATGGCCGATGGGATGGTCCGCGTCTCGCCGGGAATGTTCGACACAAAGGTGATGGTCGCACCAAACTCGCCCAGCGAGCGGGCGAACGCCAGCACCGTCCCGACAATGATGCCCGGCAGCGTAAGCGGAAGCGTGATGGTAAAAAAGACGCGCCAGCGCCCGGCACCGAGCGTGCGGGCTGCCTGTTCGAGCTTCATATCCACGCCTTCCAGCGCGAGGCGGATCGCTCTGACCATCAGCGGGAATGACATCACCGCCGCCGCCAGTACCGCACCGCGCCAGCTAAAGGCAAAGGTGATTCCGAACCAGTCATAGAGCTTTTCGCCGATAAAACCGCGTCGCCCCATCGAAATCAGCAGCAGATAACCGACCACCACGGGCGGTAAAACCAGGGGAAGATGAAGGACGCTGTCGAGCAGCGCTTTGCCGGGGAACCGACAGCGAACCAGTAGCCAGGCAAAAAAGATCCCAAAGGGCAAACTCAGCGCAACCGCCAGGGAAGAGACTTTAAGGCTCAGCAGAACAGCCTGCCATTCAGGATCGGTCAGTATCATCAGTGAGTCGTAAATCCATAACGTTTAAAGATTGCGGACGCCTCCGGCCCCTTCAGATAATCGCGGAAGGCCGTTACGGTCGCATTTTTATGTCCATCAACAATCGCCACAGGATATTCCACTTTTTTGTGGGAGTCTTCCGGGAAGGTGCCAACCACTTTTACGCCCTTGCTGGCAACGGCATCGGAACCATACACAATGCCCAGCGGAGCTTCGTTACGCTCCACCAGCGCCAGCGCGCCGCGCACATCTTCCGCCGGGGCCAGTTTTGGTGACAGGGTCTCCCACGCGCCCAGCTTTTGCAGCGCTTCTTTGGCGTAAATCCCGGCCGGAACGTGTTCCGGGTCACCCACCGCCAGACGGCCACCGTTCAGCAGGCGGGTCCAGTTTGTCTCTTTATTGATGGTGATTTCACCCTGCGCGCTGGCCTTCGGTGCAACCACAACCAGGCTATTGCCCAGCAGCGTTTCGCGAGTCGCCGCATCAATCGATTTCTTCTCCACCGCGTAGTCCATCCACTTCTGGTCAGCAGAGATAAACAGATCTGCCGGAGCGCCCGCTTCTATCTGCCGTGCCAGCGTAGAGGAAGAGGCAAAAGAGGAGACTACCTCGACGTTTTTCTCTTTTTTATACGCCGCCGCAATATCCTGCAGCGCGTTGGTCAACGACGCTGCCGCAAAGACCGTGATTTTACCTTCGTCCGCCAGCGCGTGTCCGGTAAGTGAAAGCGTCAACGTTGCCCCTGCGAAAAGGCGTACCCATGAACGTGCCATTTGTAACTCCTGTGATTAGCGTTATATACATATTAATATAACGGTATCGTCAGGGAGATCCCAGCGGTAATTCGTACCGCTCAAGGGGTAACACGGTGTGTTACGTTAAATAATATCGGCGAAAGTAAGAAAAGCTTGAGAGCAAAACGCCCGGGCAAGCCGGGCGTTTTGTGGGAAATTAATGCTGCTTTTTCGCACGGTCTCGGTGACCAATATTCGAAAAGATGTTGAACACTTCACCCAGGCCGTAGATGGCACCGAGGATGATAGCCATCACTACTGGTACCATGATCACGGCGAATACCAGACTTTTCAACAACTCTAACATGGTTTTCTCCAGATTTTGTGAATGGGCTATTCTACCCTGAAAAGTAAGAAAAACATCCCCTTTTGTGCGGTGCCCTTTGCGCCCTGCACCATTTGGGTCACAATATTCTTTTTGCCAGGACACTGTTATGCAGGCCGAAATTCTTCTTACTCTCCGACTTCAGCAAAAGCTTTTCGCCGATCCCCGACGTATTGCCCTGCTTAAACAGATAGAACAAACCGGCTCAATTAGCCAGGGCGCTAAGAACGCCGGGATCAGCTATAAAAGCGCCTGGGATGCCATCAATGACATGAACACCCTGAGCGAGCATCCGCTGGTGGACAGAGCCACAGGGGGCAAAGGCGGTGGAGGTGCTGTTGTCACACGCTACGGCCTGCGCCTGATTCAGCTCTACGATCTCCTGGGCCAGATTCAGCAAAAAGCGTTCGATGTATTGAGTGACGACGACAACGTTCCGCTGGACAGCTTGCTGGCAGCCATTTCCCGCTTCTCGTTGCAGACCAGCGCCCGCAACCAGTGGTTTGGTACGGTGACGGCGCGCGATAATCTCCAGGTACAGCAGCATGTTGAGATCTTGCTTGCCGATGGTGTCACCCGTCTGAAAGCGGCGATAACGGCCCAGAGCGCAGAGCGGCTTGACCTGGATGAAGGTAAAGAGGTGCTGGTGTTGCTGAAAGCACCTTGGGTCAATATCACACGCGACCCGGACAAGGCAAAGGCGGCTGATAACCAGCTGCGGGGCACCATCAGCCATATCGAACGCGGCAAGGAGCAGTGCGAAGTGCTGATGCCCCTGGCAGACGGACAAGCGCTTTGCGCCACGGTCCCGCTTAGCGAGGCGAACGATTTAGAAGAAGGTGCTGTCGTCACCGCATATTTCAACGCGGACCGGGTGATTATCGCCACATTGTGCTGAGCGCATTGACAATCGTGACGACAGTGCGTATCCCTGATATCTATTGCTGCAAAAAATGGGATACATCATGTCATCATTGCATATTTCGCAAGGTACGTTTCGTCTTAGCGATACCCGAACGCTGACGATTGCCGATCTGACAATACGCGCGGGTGAAAGCTGGGCGTTTGTCGGCACTAACGGCAGCGGTAAATCCGCGCTGGCCCGCGCGCTGGCCGGAGAGCTTACCCTTCTCAAAGGCGAATGCCGGAGCGATTTCACGCGCCTGACGCGCCTGTCCTTTGAACAGCTGCAGAAGCTGGTCAGCGACGAGTGGCAGCGCAACAATACCGATTTACTCAGTCCTGGCGAAGAAGATACCGGCCGCACGGCGGCGGAAATTATTCAGGATGAGGTGAAAGATCCCGCCCGCTGTCAGCATCTGGCGGAACAGTTTGGCATTTCCGCGCTGCTGAACCGGCGCTTTAAGTACCTCTCTACCGGCGAGACGCGGAAAACGTTGCTGTGCCAGGCGCTCATGAGCCAGCCGGAGCTGCTGATTCTGGATGAGCCCTTTGACGGGCTGGATGTCCACTCCCGCGCCCAGCTGGCTGCCCTGCTGGACTCTCTGAATCAGGAAGGCTATACGATCGTACTGGTGCTGAACCGCTTTGATGAAATTCCTGACTTCGTGCAAAACGCGGGCGTGCTGGCAGACTGTAGCCTGATCGAAACCGGAGAAAAATCCGCGCTGCTCCGACAGGCGCTGATTGCCCAGCTTGCGCACAGCGAAAAGCTGGCAGGCATTGCGCTGCCGGATCCCGACGCGCCGGCAGCACGCCACGGTCTCGATCCCCGGCAGCCGCTTATCGTCCTGCGCGATGGCGTAGTCTCCTATGACGAACGACCGATCCTGAATCACCTCAGCTGGACGGTTAATCCTGGCGAACACTGGCAGATTGTCGGTCCCAACGGCGCGGGGAAATCCACGCTGCTGAGCCTGATAACCGGCGATCACCCGCAGGGCTACAGTAACGATCTGACGCTGTTTGGCCGCCGTCGCGGCAGCGGCGAAACCATCTGGGATATCAAAAAGCACATTGGCTACGTTAGCAGCAGCCTGCATCTGGATTACCGGGTCAGTACCACGGTACGCAACGTGATCCTTTCCGGCTATTTTGATTCCATCGGCATTTATCAGGCAGTGTCAGATAAACAGCACAAGCTGGCCCAGCAGTGGCTTGATATTCTGGGGATGGATAACCGGGTGGCTGACGCGCCGTTTCATAGCCTGTCGTGGGGGCAGCAGCGTCTGGCACTGATCGTTCGCGCGCTGGTAAAACACCCTACACTCCTGATCCTCGACGAGCCGCTGCAGGGGCTGGATCCGCTTAACCGACAGCTGGTCCGCCGCTTTGTGGACGTGCTGATTAGCGAAGGTGAAACGCAGCTGCTGTTCGTTTCACACCATGCCGAAGATGCCCCCTCCTGCATCACCCACCGCCTCGAGTTTGTCGCGGACGGCGAGGGTTATCGCTACCTTCTCAGCAACGTAGATTAACCGCGGAGGGCACCGCCCTCCTCTTTTCAGATAACTTGCATCAATACATCGCTATCTCTTTGATCTAGAATGCTCTACGTCATCGAAAAAGCGAGTGTGAAAACGAGTGTAAACGATTCCACTATTTTATCCCATGTCACACTTTTCGCGTCTCTGTTATGCTATGGTTATTACATACCATAGGCCCAATGGAGCGAATTATGCGAGTTCTGGTAACAGGTGGTAGCGGTTACATCGGAAGTCATACCTGTGTGCAGCTGCTGCAAAATGGTCACGATGTGATCATCCTCGACAACCTGTGCAATAGTAAGCGCAGCGTGCTGCCGGTGATTGAACGTCTTGGCGGTAAACAGCCGACTTTCGTAGAAGGCGACATCCGCAACGAAGCGCTGATGACCGAGATCCTTCACGACCACGCCATCGAAGCGGTGATCCACTTCGCGGGTCTGAAAGCGGTAGGTGAATCCGTTGCGAAACCGCTTGAGTATTACGACAACAACGTCAACGGTACCCTGCGTCTGATCTCCGCCATGCGCGCGGCAAACGTCAAAAACTTTATCTTTAGCTCCTCCGCCACCGTCTATGGCGATCAGCCAAAAATTCCTTACGTTGAAAGCTTCCCGACCGGTACGCCGCAAAGCCCATACGGCAAAAGCAAGCTGATGGTAGAGCAGATCCTGACCGACCTGCAAAAAGCCCAGCCGGAGTGGAGCATCGCATTGCTGCGCTACTTCAACCCGGTCGGCGCCCATCCGTCTGGCGATATGGGTGAAGATCCGCAGGGTATCCCGAACAACCTGATGCCGTACATCGCCCAGGTGGCGGTAGGCCGTCGCGAGTCGCTGGCCATTTTTGGCAATGACTACCCGACCGAAGACGGCACCGGCGTGCGTGACTATATCCACGTGATGGATTTAGCAGACGGCCACGTTGCAGCCATGCAGCAGCTGGCTGACAAACCGGGCGTGCATATTTATAACCTCGGCGCCGGGGTCGGCAGCAGCGTGCTGGACGTGGTTAACGCCTTCAGCAAAGCCTGCGGTAAGCCGGTGAACTACCACTTCGCTCCGCGTCGTGATGGCGACCTGCCTGCTTACTGGGCCGATGCCACCAAAGCCGATAAAGAACTTAACTGGCGTGTCACCCGCACGCTTGATGAAATGGCACAGGATACCTGGCACTGGCAGTCACGCCACCCGCAGGGTTATCCGGACTAAGGATCCGTCATGACTTCGTTTAATCCCGTCGATCATCCGCATCGTCGTTTTAACCCGCTAAGCGGGCAATGGATTTTGGTCTCTCCGCATCGCGCCAAGCGTCCCTGGCAGGGGGCGCAGGAGACGCCTGCAAAACAGACCCTGCCGCAGCACGACCCGGATTGCTTCCTCTGTCCGGGCAACACGCGCGTGACCGGGGATAAAAACCCGGACTACAAAGGCACCTTCGTGTTTACCAACGATTTTGCCGCCCTGATGACCGACACCCCGGATGCCCCCGCGAGCCACGACCCGCTGATGCGCTGCGAAAGCGCGCGCGGTACCAGCCGCGTGATCTGCTTCTCGCCCGATCACAGCAAAACGCTGCCGGAGCTGAGCGTTGAGGCACTGAAAGAGGTGGTCAGCACCTGGCAGGCGCAAACCGCCGAGCTGGGTCAAACTTACCCGTGGGTGCAGGTGTTTGAAAACAAAGGTGCGGCAATGGGCTGCTCCAACCCGCATCCGCACGGCCAGGTCTGGGCGAACAGCTTCCTGCCCAACGAAGCCGAGCGTGAAGACCGTCTGCAGAAGGACTATTTCGCAGAAAACGGCTCCCCCATGCTGGTGGACTACACCCAGCGCGAGCTGGCCGACGGCAGCCGTACCGTAGTGGAAACCGAACACTGGCTGGCGGTCGTGCCTTACTGGGCCGCCTGGCCGTTTGAGACGCTGCTGCTGCCGAAAGCGCACGTTCAGCGCATTACCGATCTCAGCGACGCGCAGCGCGACGACCTGGCGCTGGCGCTGAAAAAGCTGACCAGCCGTTACGACAACCTGTTCCAGTGCTCCTTCCCGTACTCCATGGGCTGGCACGGCGCGCCGTTTAACGGCGAAGAGAATCAGCACTGGCAGCTGCACGCCCATTTCTATCCGCCGCTGCTGCGCTCTGCAACGGTGCGTAAATTTATGGTGGGCTATGAAATGCTGGCGGAAACCCAGCGTGACCTGACGGCGGAACAGGCGGCAGAGCGTCTGCGTGCCGTCAGCGACGTCCACTATCGCGAATCAGGAGTCTAAAAATGAGTCTGAAAGATAAAACACAATCCCTGTTTGCTGAGAAATTTGGCTACCCTGCCACCCACGTAATTCAGGCGCCTGGTCGCGTCAACCTGATCGGCGAGCACACCGACTACAACGACGGCTTCGTGCTGCCGTGCGCCATCGATTACCAGACGGTTATCAGCTGTGCGAAGCGCGACGACAGTAAAGTCCGCGTCATTGCGGCGGATTACGGTAATGAGACGGACGAGTTTTCCCTTGATGCCCCGATTGTGACGCACGACAGCCAGCAGTGGTCTAACTACGTGCGCGGCGTAGTGAAGCATCTGCAGAAGCGCAACAAGAACTTTGGCGGTGCCGATTTAGTCATCAGCGGCAACGTGCCGCAGGGTGCGGGCTTAAGCTCGTCGGCCTCGCTCGAAGTGGCCGTGGGAACCGTCTTCCAGCAGCTGTATCATCTGCCGCTGGACGGGGCGCAAATTGCCCTGAACGGTCAGGAAGCGGAAAACCAGTTCGTGGGCTGCAACTGCGGCATCATGGACCAGCTGATCTCCGCGCTGGGCAAAAAAGAGCATGCGCTGCTGATCGACTGCCGCTCGCTTGGTACCAAAGCCGTTCCCCTGCCAAAAGGCGCGGCCGTCGTGATTATCAACAGTAACTTTAAACGCACGCTGGTGGGCAGCGAGTACAACACCCGCCGCGAACAGTGCGAAACCGGCGCGCGCTTCTTCCAGCAGCCTGCCCTGCGCGACGTGACGCTCGATGAATTTAGCAAAGTGGCGCACGAGCTGGATCCTGTCGTCGCCAGACGCGTTCGTCACGTGCTGACCGAAAATGCCCGTACCGTTGAAGCCGCCTCCGCGCTGGCGAAAGGTGACCTGAAGCGCATGGGTGAGCTGATGGCGGAATCTCACGCCTCCATGCGCGATGATTTTGAAATCACCGTGCCGCAGATCGACACCCTGGTGGACATCGTCAAAGCGGTTATTGGCGATAAAGGCGGCGTGCGCATGACGGGCGGCGGCTTTGGCGGCTGCATCGTCGCGCTGGTGCCGGAAGAGCTGGTCCCTGCCGTCCAGGACGCCGTGGCGAAGCAGTACGAAGCGCAAACGGGCATCAAAGAAACGTTCTATGTATGTAAAGCATCACAAGGAGCCGGACAGTGCTAAACGAAACACCTACCCTCGCACCGGATGGTCTGCCGTATCGCCTGTTAACCCTGCGCAACAGCGCGGGGATGGTGGTTACGCTGATGGACTGGGGTGCGACCCTGCTTTCTGCCCGCGTACCGATGCCGGACGGCAGCGTGCGCGAAACCCTGCTGGGCTGCGCCTCACCCGAGCAGTACGTTAATCAGTCTGCCTATCTGGGCGCGTCCGTCGGGCGCTATGCCAACCGCATCGCGAAAAGCCGTTTTGAGCTCGACGGCGTGCAGTACCCGCTGCTGCCAAGCCAGGGCGAGAACCAGCTTCACGGCGGTCCGGACGGGTTTGATAAACGCCGCTGGAAAATTGTTCGTCAAAACGACGGCGAAGTGCTGTTCTCGCTGGATTCGCTTGATGGCGATCAGGGCTTCCCGGGGAACCTTACCGCGTCCGCGCGCTTTACGCTGACGGACGACAACCGTATCGCTATTGAATACCGTGCGACGGTCGACAAGCCGTGTCCGGTTAACCTGACTAACCATGCCTACTTCAATCTCGACGGCAACCAGTGCGACGTGCGTAACCACAAGCTGCAGATCCTGGCGGACGCGTATCTGCCGGTTGACGAGATGGGCATTCCGTATCAGGGCCTGAAAGACGTGAGCGGGACCAGCTTTGACTTCCGCAGCGCGAAAGTTATCGCCCAGGATTTCCTGAGCGATGACGATCAGCGCAAGGTGAAAGGCTACGATCACGCGTTCCTGCTGCACGCCAAAGGTGATGTGAAGCAGCCTGCCGCACAGGTCTGGTCCAGCGATGAGAAACTGCAGATGACGGTGTATACCACCGCCCCAGCCCTGCAATTCTACTCGGGCAACTACCTCGGCGGCACGACGGCGCGCGAACACAATGAGTACAGCGACTGGCAAGGACTTGCGCTTGAGAGCGAGTTCCTGCCGGACAGCCCCAATCATCCTGAATGGCCGCAGCCGGACTGCGTGCTGCGCCCCGGTGAAGAGTACATTAGCGTGACGGAATACCATTTTATTCCGAAATGATTTCCAGCCCTCCCATCGGAGGGCTTTTTTCTGCGCGTCTTGCTGAAAATAGCGCCGATCGCTGACAAAATCCTAACCCTGGATTCACAAGCATCTTACACTCAGAGACTATTTTCGCTATGGTTAGGGTTAAGCGTTGCTGCTGGCACGGCCACAGCAATATAATGAGAATTGTTATCATTCTAAAAATGCTTGAGGAGTAAGAGATGGCTATTACTAAGCTGGTCCTGGTGCGTCACGGCGAAAGCCAGTGGAACAACGAAAACCGCTTTACCGGTTGGTACGACGTTGATCTGTCCGAGAAAGGCGTAAGCGAAGCAAAAGCAGCAGGTAAACTGCTGAAGGAAGAAGGCTTCAGCTTTGATTTTGCTTACACCTCTGTGCTGAAACGTGCCATCCACACCCTGTGGAACGTGCTGGACGAACTGGATCAGGCCTGGCTGCCGGTTGAGAAATCCTGGAAACTGAACGAGCGTCACTACGGTGCGCTGCAGGGTCTGAACAAAGCGGAAACCGCTGAGAAATACGGCGACGAGCAGGTTAAACAGTGGCGTCGCGGCTTCGCGGTCACCCCACCAGAGCTGACCAAAGATGACGAGCGCTATCCGGGCCACGACCCGCGCTACGCGAAACTGACCGATGCTGAGCTGCCAACTACCGAGAGCCTGGCGCTGACCATCGACCGCGTTGTGCCTTACTGGAACGAAACCATTCTGCCACGCCTGAAAAGCGGTGAGCGCGTGATCATCGCTGCTCACGGTAACTCTCTGCGCGCGCTGGTGAAATACCTGGACAACATGGGCGAAGACGAGATCCTCGAACTGAACATCCCAACTGGCGTACCGCTGGTATATGAGTTCGACGAAAACTTTAAGCCAATCAAACATTACTACCTGGGTAACGCGGACGAGATCGCAGCGAAAGCAGCGGCTGTCGCGAACCAGGGTAAAGCGAAGTAATTTTCGCCGGACATAAAAAAAGCGCGGAGCCTTCCGCGCTTTTTTATTTGTGCGTGAGGACTCAGCCGCGGCGCGCTTTTACCGCATTCGCCAGCTGACGCAGGATGGCATCGGTATCGTCCCAGCCAATGCAGGCATCGGTGACGCTTTTGCCATACACCAGCGGCTCGCTGCCTTCCAGGTTCTGGTTACCTTCAACCAGATGGCTTTCGATCATCACCCCAATTACCGCCTTCTCACCGTTAGCGATCTGCTGACAGACGTCTGCCCCCACTTCCATCTGCTTTTTGAACTGCTTGCTGGAGTTGGCGTGGCTGAAGTCGATCATCACCTGCGGTGGCAGCCCGGCTTTTTCCAGCCCGGCCTTCACCTCTGCCACGTGTTTTGCACTGTAGTTTGGCTCTTTACCGCCGCGCAGAATAATGTGGCAATCACCGTTACCGCTGGTGTTGACGATGGCGGAGTGACCCCATTTGGTCACGGACAGGAAGCAGTGCGGCGCACCCGCGGCGTTGATGGCATCGATAGCCACTTTGATGGTGCCATCAGTACCGTTTTTGAAGCCCACCGGACATGAGAGACCGGAAGCCAGCTCGCGGTGAACCTGAGATTCAGTGGTACGGGCACCAATGGCGCCCCAGCTCATCAGGTCTGCCAGGTATTGTGGCGTAATCATATCCAGGAACTCGCCGGCAGCAGGCAGGCCGCTGTCGTTGATCTCCAGCAGCAGCTTGCGCGCAATGCGCAGGCCGTCGTTGATCTGGAAGCTATTATCCATGTGCGGATCGTTAATCAGCCCTTTCCAGCCCACGGTCGTGCGCGGTTTTTCAAAATAGACGCGCATGACGATTTCCAGCTCATCCTTTAACTCTTCACGTAGGGTGAGCAGACGAGCCGCATACTCTTTCGCTGCGGCAGGATCGTGAATAGAGCACGGGCCAATCACCACCAGAAGACGATCGTCATTACCTTTAAGGATCTTGTGGATCGCTTTACGAGCATGAGAAACCGTATTTGCGGCATTTTCAGTGGCGGGGAATTTCTCAAGGAGTGCTACAGGAGGTAATAACTCATTGATCTCTTTGATGCGTAAATCGTCGTTCTGATAATTCATCTTCTTTCCAGCTCTGCCATATCTTTAGTAATGAAAGCAATCCTTTCAATCTATCTTGTCGATCAGGAAGTGTAAACACGGTTTTACACTTCACGCAGATAATTCCTGGAATTCGCCTAAAAATCGCCACAAAATAGCGAAAAATGAGATCTAACCTAAGCTTTTTAACTGTAACAACCATTTTTAAACGCTTAAACGCGATTCCCTACTGACGTAAGTCCGTAAGGCGGAATCTTTCGCCTCTAAAAAGATGCACTGTTGGAGAATGTTGTCCAGCGTAACGACAAGAACAGGAGCACCATCATGAAAATGACAAAACTGACTACCCTCTTCCTGACTGCCACACTCACCCTCGCCAGCGGCAGCGTCCTGGCCGCAGAAACGGGTGCTTCAGACAGCAACGGTGATGCCAATGCGGCGGCTGCGGCAGGCCAGGTTGCGCCTGATGCGAAACAGAATATCGCCCCGAATAATGTCGATAACAGCCAGATCAATACCGGCAATACCAACACCGGCGGCACTATGCTGCATCCGAACGGTAGTGCTTCCGACACCATGAATCATGACAACATGAGCTCGGATGAGGTTCATAAGAACTCGATGTGCAAGGACGGCAAATGTCCCGATCCGAACGACAAAGTGGGTAACGACGCCAATACCAAAACTGATGGCACAACCCAGTAATTCTTGATGCTTCAAATGTGAAAGGAGAGCCTAGGCTCTCCTTTCTTTTTGGAGTAACCTGTTAAAAACGCTACACTAAAATAATAACGAATCAGGAAAGCAGACATGGCGCACACCCACTCACACCCATCTTCTCCCGGCAACGACAACGCAAAACGACTTATGCTGGCCTTTGGCGTTACGGCCACGTTTATGGTTATCGAAGTTATTGGCGGCCTGGTTTCCGGCTCGCTGGCGCTGCTGGCTGATGCCGGACATATGCTGACCGATGCCGCAGCGCTGCTTTTCGCCCTGCTGGCGGTGCAGTTTGCTCGCCGCCCACCCAACGCGCGTCATACCTTCGGCTGGCTGAGGCTGACCACCCTTGCCGCGTTTGTTAACGCCATCGCGCTGGTGGTAATTACTGTTCTTATCGTCTGGGAGGCCGTACAGCGTTTCAGGCACCCGCAGCCCATCGCCGGGACGACAATGATGGTGATTGCCGTGGCGGGGTTGCTGGCAAATATTCTGGCGTTCTGGATTTTGCATCGCGGCAGCGGGGAAAAGAACCTCAACGTTCGCGCTGCGGCTCTGCATGTGCTGGGGGATTTGCTCGGCTCAGTCGGGGCGATTGTCGCCGCGCTGGTGATCCTCTATACCGGCTGGACGCCTGTCGACCCCATTCTCTCCGTGCTGGTATCGTGTCTGGTCTTGCGCAGCGCCTGGCGGCTACTGAAGGAGAGCGTCAATGAACTGCTGGAAGGAGCGCCGGCATCAATGGACATTGACGAGCTGAAACGAAACCTGCGCCGTACTGTCCCGGAAGTGCGTAACGTTCATCACGTGCACGTCTGGCTGGTAGGCGAGAAGCCGGTCATGACGCTGCACGTCCAGGTCATCCCGCCCCACGACCACGACGCGCTGCTTGAACGCATCCAGCACTTTCTCGAACATCACTATGAGATAGGTCACGCCACCATCCAGATGGAGTATCAGCCCTGTAGCGGGCCGGACTGCCACCTTAACGAGGCGCAGCCCGACCATTCACATCATCACCACTAGCTTGAAAGCGCGTGTGAGCCACGCTCACGCGCGCTCTTGATCCACATCCGGCTGCCGTTCAGGGCAATGAAGGTCAGCAGCAGATACTCCAGCGACATGGCATAGACGCCCTGAAGGGCAAAAATCACCACGCTGATGACGTTGATGATGACCCACAGTAGCCAGTTCTCAACGTATTTACGGGTCATCAGCACCATCGCCGCGATCGACAGCACCATCATGCAGGAATCCCAGAACGGGAAGGCATCCGGCTGAAGCTCCGGCATCGTCACGTTGAGGCCAATCGCGGACATGACCGAAACGGCAACGCGGGTCAGGAACGCAAACACCGGGTTGATGTAGACGGTCATCAAACCAATGGCGACGACGCAGGCGACAAACCAGGCGATGGCTTTCGGTAAGGGCAGCCAGCGGATCTGCAGCTCAGCCTCCTGCTGGCTGTTCTGCCGGGACCAGGCGTACCAGCCGTAAATATTGGCGGCGAAGAAAAACAGCTGTAAAAGCAGGCTGGCGTACAGCTGGATCTGGAAGAAGATAATCGCAAACAGCGTGACGTTAATCAGCCCGAACGCGTAGTTGCTGATCTTCTCCAGGCTTGCCAGCCAGATACACAGCAACCCCGCCAGCGTGCCTACGGCTTCAATCCATGACAGGTCATAGCCACCTGCACCAATCGGTATATGAACCAGAATGTTTTGCGTGCTAAAAAAATCCATCTTTTCCCCAGGGCGTTTTTGAATTAAGTACGTAGTGTAGCCGCAAAATCCAGCATGCGGTTAAGCGGAATTAACGCACCTTCACGCAGAGCGGCGTCCACATGAATTTCATGCGCTGCACCGCCTGTCTCGAGCCCTTCGGCAATGGCCTTAAGGCCGTTCATCGCCATCCACGGGCAATGCGCGCAGCTGCGGCACGTCGCACCCTCACCTGCCGTTGGTGCTTCCAGCAGCTCTTTCTCCGGTACGGCCTGCTGCATCTTATAGAAGATACCGCGATCGGTCGCGACGATGAGCTGCTTGTGCGGCAGCGTCCTGGCCGCGTTGATAAGCTGGCTGGTTGAGCCAACCGCATCGGCCATATCAACAATCGACTGCGGTGATTCAGGATGAACAAGAATGGCCGCGTCAGGATAAAGCGCCTTCATACGGGACAGCGCCTGGGTCTTGAATTCGTCGTGCACAATGCAGGCGCCCTGCCAGCAGAGAACGTCAGCGCCGGTCTGCTTCTGAACGTAATTTCCAAGATGGCGGTCAGGGGCCCAGATAATTTTCTCACCCAGGCTGTCCAGATGCTCAATCAGCTCAACGGCGATGCTCGACGTAACCACCCAGTCTGCGCGCGCTTTTACCGCCGCAGAGGTGTTGGCGTAAACAACCACGGTCCGGTCAGGATGGGCGTCGCAGAAGGCGTTGAATTCGTCAATCGGGCAGCCGAGATCGAGCGAACACTCCGCATTGAGCGTCGGCATCAGAATGGTTTTTTCCGGGCTGAGGATCTTTGCCGTTTCGCCCATAAAGCGCACGCCTGCAACCAGCAGCGTGGAAGCGGGATGTTTTGCACCGAAGCGGGCCATCTCCAGTGAATCAGAAATACAGCCCCCGGTCTCTTCCGCCAGCTGCTGGATTTCCGGATCGGTGTAGTAATGGGCCACCATCACCGCATCGCGCTCTTTGAGAAGCCGTTTGATCTTCTCGCGGTAGAATTGTTTTTCATCCTGGCTTAATGGCACAGGCTTTGGCGGAAACGGATAGATTGCGGCTTCAGGATCGAACATCACACTCATTATGGCTTCTCGTTTTACTGGCTTAACAATATTGCCTTTCTTTTGCCTGACAAAGCAAAACGCAGGGCAATTGTGTTTTATATACTAAACAAGATAGCGAATCTGGAGTGAAAAGTCACCGGGAATAGATGGGCGGAGCATTTGTTGTACGGCAGATAGCAAAAAGGCGCCTTTAGGGCGCCTTTCTACACTGGTGGGTCGTGCAGGATGACTCGCTTCGCTCGCCCTTCGGGCCGTCGCCGTAAACGGCTCCGGTGCCTCACTGCGTTCGGCTCGAACCTGCTGCAGGTTCGAATCATCCAGATCGCAGATAGCAAAAAAGCGCCTTTAGGGCGCTTTTTTACATTGGTGGGTCGTGCAGGAT